>JAEUQR010000048.1 GCA_016789705.1 Acidobacteriota bacterium | reverse complement strand
CGCCGATGAAGGTGGCCAGAGCCGCATCTGGGGCGGCATCCACTTCCAGTTCGAGACGCTGGCGAGCTTCGGCTCGTGCACGCGGCTGGCCGACTACGCCGCCGACAACGTGTTGCGCGCGCGTTGAGGCCGGCGCGGCGCCTAGAAGTAGGCACGGCGGAAGAACAGGAGCGTCATGCCCGCCGTCACCGTCATGATGACGGCGCGCGTGACGCCCTGCGGCAGGCGCTGGCCGAGCCGTCCGCCGAGGAAGCCGCCGACGAGTCCGCCGGCGAGCACGACCAGTGTCTGCGGCCACTGCACTTCGCCGACGCCGACGAACCACGCTACGGCGATGCCGTTCATCGCCGCCACGGTGAGCATCCGCGTCGGGTTGAGCGTCTTGAGATCGTGCGGCGTGACGAGGGACCACGCGGCGAGCGTCATGATGCCGACGGCGCCGCCGAAGTAGCCGCCGTACACGCCGAGGCCGAACTGCAGGGGCAGTACGGCCGCCGGGCCGAGATGCGCGTGGCGGCGCAGCCACGCGCTCAGCCGGCCGCCGAACGCGAAGACGAGCGAGGCGAGGAGCAGCAGCCAGGGGACGATGCCGTCGAACAGGCTCGACGGCGTCGAGAGCAGCAGGATGGCGCCGGTCAGGCCGCCGGCCACGCTCGTCGTGATGATGCGGCCGATCGGTACTCCGCCGATGTCCACGAGGCCGGTCCGGTGTGTGCCCGTCATGTAGGCCCACACCGAGGCGAGGGTCGCCGGCACGAGTGCCACCGTCGACGACGCGTTGGCGACCACCGAGGGCAGACCGGCGAAGACGAGCGCCGGGAAGGTGAGGAACGAGCCGCCGCCGGCGACGGCGTTCATGAGGCCCGCGCCGGCGCCTGCTGCGAAGAGCAGCAGGACCTGGTCCGGCACGGGCTACTGCACGACGACGTCGCGCGTCGTGGTAGGCGAGCCGGCCTTCTCGAACCAGTCGATGCCTTCGCTCACGAGATCGAACTTGAGGGCGTAGCGGCCCGGCGTGGCGGGCAGCGGCACCTCAATCGTCACATCCGCCGCGCCGCCACCCGGGATGTCATCCGGCAGCCAGGCGCGCGCGTGATCGCGGCTGATGAGCGTGCCGTCGGGCCCGACGAGCTGCGCGCCCAGTCGCACCAGACGCCGGCCGTAGCTGGCCAGCTTGCGGAAGGGCCGCGTCGACAGGTTCTTCACGTGCGTCTCGATGGCGATCGTCTCGCCGGCCCGCCCGGAGAGCACGTCGCCCGACGCGCGCACGGCGATCTCGGCCCGCGGCGTGGCGCCGGGAATGGCGTTGCCGAGTCCCGACTGGTCCCACACCTCGTGCTTGATGCGTTCGAAGTCGGGCGTGCCCGGCGCGAAGCGGCGCGAGAAGCTGTCTTCCGGGTGGTCGGTGATTTCCCACGTGAGGCGATCGACGCCGAACTCGGCCGCCAGCTGCCGCGCCCGCTCCATTTCTTCGTCGTGGTCGTTCCACTTGAAGAGAATGTAGCGCCAGTTGATTTGTGGCACGTCGCGTCCGTGGCGCGCCTTCTCATCCGCCATCGCCCGCATGTTCGCCGTGGCCAGATCGAACTTGCCGCGCTGGCGGTACTTCTCGTACACGGCCTGCGAGGCGCCGTCGATCGAGAAGGTCACCTCGTCGATGCCCGAGTGCACGAGCCGCCGCGCCTTCTCGTCGTTCAGGGCGCCGCCGTTGGTGCTCGTGTAGAGGTAGATGTGCGGGAACTTCGTCTTGATGTATTCGCACATCTCGACGGCCCGCTTGTGCAGGAACGCCTCGCCGTAGTTGAAGAAGTCGACGCGCACGAGCGACGGCCCGGCTTCGTCGATGACGCGCGTGAACACGTCGAAGTCGAGCATGCCGGCCTGTCGCGTCTTCGTGATGCCGGTTTCCGGCGCGCAGCAGGCCTGGAAGCAGGAGATGTTGCAGGCCGCCGTGCACTCGACGTACAGGCGGTTGGGCAGCGGGCCGACGTTCAGGTCACGCACCGGCGCCGGCTGGTCGTCGGCGAGGGGTTCCTTGAGCGGGCAGTCTCCGCAGAAGGGCGCGCCGCCGGTGTTGATGTCCTCGCGCAGTTCGGTCGCAATCGGGCCCCGCCACACCTGGGTCAGCGTGCTCTGCCGCACGTCGCCCATCACGCGCTTCGCGTACGGATCGGAGCAGCCGCAGGAGATGCGGCCGTCGCAGAGCAGGATGGCCGTGGACCACGGCCAGGCGCAGGTGAAACGTTCGGCGAGGTGATTGAGCGACATCGAGAGCGGCGGGCTTAGGGTTCGGAGGTGTCGAGCTTCTTCATCACGCCGTCGAGGCGGTCGTTTTCGTAGCGCGTGAAGCTCATGAACATGGCCTCGCTCAGGTACTGGCGGCATTCCGCCTCGTTGAGCTGGCCGAGCAGGTGCTGGATCTCGCGCACCGTGTGCTCGTAGGAGTAGTCGTCGGGGTTCAGCCAGACGGTCTTGAACAGCGCTTCGAGAACGGCGAGCAGATCGCCGTCGAGCTCGATGGTCACGCCCGAGGTCGTCGTGATCGTGCGCATGGTCGTCTAGCCCCCGAAGCTGGCGAGTGCGGAGGCCTCGTCGGCATGGAGCGCGAGGAAGTTGTGGGCGCCGGTCATCGTCAGCATCGTCTCGACGCGTTTCTGCACCCCGGCGAGCTTGAGCGCGCCGCCCTTGCCGCTGGCCTGGCGGTAGAGGTCCATCAGACAGCCGATGGTGGCGCTGTCGACGTAGGTCACCTTCGAGAAGTCGAGCAGCACCTTGCGGTCGCCGCCGTCGAGCAGGCCCGTGACGGCACCCGCGAAATCGGCGAGCAGCGGATACATGAGGCGCGCCTCGTCGAGGCGCACGATGGCCACGTCGTTCGAACGGTCGATGGTGAAGTTCATCCTGCCACTCCGCTTCGGCGGGGATCCGGGCCGCCGCCCGTGGTGCGTGCCGCGACGGCTTTGTCGTCGCTCTCGCGAATACGGCTGATCTGCCGCGCCAGTTCGTTACGTCCCCGGTTGATGCGCGACTTCACGGTGCCTTCGGGAAGGCCGAGCTTGTCGGCGATCTCCTGATACGTCATCTCCTGCAGGTCGCGCATCAGCACGGCGTCGCGGAGTGTGGGCGCCAGCTCCGCCAGGCCGCGGCGCAGCAGCGACGCGCGGTCGCGCTGCTCGAGCGACTGATACGGGCTGGTCGTGTTCGCCACCGGCGCGAGATCGCCCGGGTCGACGTCGCGGTCGATCGCTTCGCGTTCTTTGCGGACGCTGCGGTAGTGATCGATGCACAGATTGCGGCTGACACTGACGAGCCACGTCTGGAAGTTGGCGCGGCGGTCGAAGGTGTCGAGCGACCTGAAGATCTTGACGAAGACGTCCTGCGTCAGGTCTTCGGCCAGGTCGTGGCGGCCGGTGAACTTGTAGGCGATGTTGAAGACGCGCCGCCGGTTGGCCCGGACGATCTGTTCCCAGGCGGCCTGATCGCCCGACAGACAGCGCTGGATCAGCGTATCGATGGCGTCGGGCTCGGCCGACGGGGCGTCAAAGGACATCGGCAGGAATCGGCGGGGTTCGGGCGCCAGAATATCACTACTGGGCGGCCTCCGGCCCTCGATTCGCCCCGCCGGTTCACGGTATCATCGGCGCTTCCCGCCGTGTCTGAATCCTTCCACCAGCACCCCCTGCGGGGCCTGACCGTCGACGGCGTGGCCATCGACGAGGTCGCCCGCGCGCTCGGTACCCCCTGCTACATCTACAGCGCGGCGGCCATTCGCGACGCCTGGCAGGCGCTCGACGGCGCGTTCGCCGGCCGGCCGCACGCCATTCACTACGCGCTCAAGGCCAACTCCACGCTGGCCATCGTGCGCCTGATGCGCGCGCTCGGCAGCCACGTGGACGCCAACTCGATGGGTGAGGTGGACGTGGCGCTGCGCTGCGGCTTCACGCCGCGCGAGATCGTCTTCACCGGCGTCGGCAAGTCGTCGGCCGAGCTCGAACGTGCCGTGGCGCTCGACTTCCACGCCATCAACGTCGAGTCGCCCGGCGAGCTCGACCGCCTCGACCGCATCGCGGCCGCGAAGGGCGTGAAGGCGCGCGTGGCGCTGCGCGTGAACCCCGACATCGACGCCGAGAGCCACCCGCACATCTCGACCGGGCTGCGCGACAACAAGTTCGGCGTGCCGATTGCGCTCGCCCGCGAACTCTTCGTCGACATGACGCGCCGCGCCGGCCTGACGCCGGTGGGGGTGCACATCCACATCGGCTCGCAGATTACGACCTTGGCGCCGCTGGCGAAGGCCGCGCACGCGGCGAGCGCGCTCGCCCGCGAATTACTGGCCCTCGGCGTGCCGCTCGAGCAGATCGACTTCGGTGGCGGCCTTGGCATCTCGTACGACGAAACGCCGGTGCCCGACCGCGCCGCCTACGTGCGCACGCTCGTCGAGGCGGCCGGTGACATCCCGCTCACGCTCGCCATCGAGCCGGGCCGGTCCATCGTCGGGCCCGCCGGCGTGCTCGTGTCCACCGTGGTCGACATCAAACACGTGCCGGGCGGACGCCGCTTCGTCGTGCTCGATGCCGGCATGACCGAACTGATGCGGCCGGCCCTCTACGGCGCCTACCATCGCATCGAGCCGGTGCGGCCGCGGGCGGGGGCGAGCGAACCGGCCGATGTCGTCGGCCCGATCTGCGAGTCCACGGACCGTTTCGCGCGCGACCGCGCGCTCGCGCCGCTCGAAGTGGGCGACCTCGTGGTCGTGCGCGACGTCGGCGCCTACGGCGCGGTGCTCGGCTCGACCTATCTGCGCCGTCCGCTGCCGCCCGAAGCGCTCGTCGACGGCGGCACGTGGACGACCATCCGCCGCCGGCAGACGCTCGACGAACTGCTGCAGCTCGAGGCGTAGGGCACGGCTCATGACGCGCGGACGCCTCATCGCCTTCGAAGGGCTCGATCAGAGCGGCAAGCAGACACAGGCCGAGTGGCTCGTCGAGGCGCTGGCCGCCGCCGGCCACACCGTCCGCACCGTGTCGTTCCCGGACTACGCGACCTCGATCGGCGCCGAGATCGGCCAGGCGCTGCAGGGGCACCGCACCTACGGGCCCGACGTGCTGCAGCTGCTCTACATCGCCAACCGCTACGAACACGCACCGGCCATCCGCCAGTGGATGGCGGAGGGGGCGATGGTGGTGGCCGATCGCTACGCCGCGTCGAGCCTGGCGTACGGCGATGCCCAGGGCCTCGACCTGGCGTGGCTCACCGACGCCCAGCGCCTGCTGCCGCCGGCGGACCTGACGTTCCTGCTCGACATCGCGCCCGAGACGTCGCTCGCGCGCAAGCAGGCGGCGCGCGACAAGTTCGAACGCGACCTGCCGCTGCTCTCGCGGGTCCGCGCCAGCTACACGCGTCAGGCGGCGGCGGCAGGCTGGCAGTTCGTGGATGGCACCCGCGCGCCCGAGCAAGTGCGCGACGACATCCTCAGCGCCGTGCGAGCTCGGCTCGGGCTGCTGTAAGCGCCACGATCCGCGCTGGCTGCGCCGCCTCGAGGGCCGCGGCCGCGGCCGCCAGCGTCGCCCCGGTCGTCAGCACGTCGTCGACGAGCGCCACCACCCGTCCTCGCACCCGGCGGGCCTCGCGGTTCGGCGCGAACGCGCCGCGCACGTTGGCGTGCCGCGCCGCGCCGGACGCCGCCGCCTGCGGACTTGTGTGCACGCGCCGCGTGAGCGCCTCGCAGAGCGGCGGCCCGAGGGCCGCGGCGACGAGCGCCGCCTGATTGAAGCCGCGTTCACGCTCGCGGCGCGGGTGCAGCGGTACCGGCACCACGAGATCGATGTGTTCGCTCAAGGTGCCGTGCAGCGCCCGCATGCGGTGGCCGAGGCCGGTGGCGATGGACGGCCGGCGCCCGTACTTGCAGGCGTGGATGAGGTCGGCGAGCCTGCCCTCGAAGGGCCCGAGGGCACGGGCCGCGGCGATCGGGCCGAGGTCCACCGAGCAGACGGCACAGCAGCCTCCGGCGGCGGCGCGCCGATCCGGCAACGGGTCGCCGCAGCGCGCACAGAGCGGCGGCGAGAAGCGTGGCACGCCCGCCCAGCAGGTGGGGCAGACGGCGCCGTCGAGCGGGCGGTCGAGCAGCGCGCCGCAGACGGCGCAGCACGGGGCGAGCAGCGCGGCGAGCGCGCCGTCGAGCAGCGCGCGGATCATCGGCTGGCGCGCCGTGACCCGCGCCGGACCGACTCAGTCGGCGTCGGCCTTGGCGGCCTTGGGCGGCTTCGGCGCCGGGAGCGACAGCGGCGTGGCGTTGCCCCACAGCCGCTCGAGGCCGTAGAAGGCGCGAGCCGCCGGCGAGAAGACGTGCACGACGTAGTCGAAGTAGTCGAGCAGGATCCACTCACCCTTGTCGTAGCCTTCGACGTGCGTGGGCCGCACCTTCTTCGCCTTGAGCGCCATTTCGACGCCGTCGGCGATGGCCTGAACCTGACGGCGGTTGGTGCCGGTGCAGACGATGAAGAAATCCGTGAAGGCATCCGACGTGCGCAGGTCGAGCACCACGACGTCTTCGGCTTTCTTGTCGCGCACCGCATCGACGACCGCCATGATGGCGGCCGGCACGCGGGCCTTCTTCGTACGTCCACTACTCGTTTTCGCCATGCAAGGTACCTACCACGCGAACGTCATGCGTAGAGCCGGTGACGTCGAATGTACTGCTCGACGGGCTCCGTCACCAAGCCCGCGAGTGACGCACCGCGCGCGGCACGCGCGCGGATCTCCGTCGACGACACGTCGGGCGTCGCCGCGTTCAGCAGCACGATGCCCGGCGTAGTGCGCGTGCCGACGTCGGCCGCCGCGACCATGCGCGGCGCCAGTGCCGGCACGCGGGCCCGCACGTCGTCGTGCGTCGTGCCGGGACGCGTGACCACGACGAAGTGCGCGAGGTCGAGGACGGCTGGATACCGCGACCACATGGCAATTTCCGCAAAGGCGTCGGCGCCGATGAGGAAGAAGATCTGCGTCGCGGTCCAGCCCTCGGCGGCCACCGCGGTGAGCGTGTCCACGCTGTAGGACGGCCCGTCGCGACGGAGTTCCACGTCCGACACCGTCCAGCCCGGTTCACCGAGCGCGGCAAGCGCGGCCATCGCGAAACGGTGATAGCCCGACGCGCGCGGCCCGATCGCGCGATGTGGCGGCACGTGCGACGGCACGAGCCGCACGTCGTCGAGCGTGAGCGCCGCCGCTGCCGCCCGCCCGACCGCGAGGTGCCCGAGGTGCACCGGGTCGAACGTGCCGCCGAGGACGCCGAGCCTCGCCATCAGTCTGCGTGACCCTCGCCAGGTGCGTCGTCGTCGCTGTCGTCGGCGGCTTCGGCAAGGAGCGCGGCCGCTTCGGCGGCGCGCGCCTCGGCCACGTGCGGCCAGGCGGCTTCGAGCAGGGCCGGCACGCCGGTGCCGGCGGCGGCCGAAATCGCCAGGAACGGCAGGCGCAGCGCCTTCGCGCGGGCCCGCAGGGCCTCGAGGCGTTCGGGCTGGTCGAGGGCGTCAATCTTGTTGGCGGCGACGAGCTGCGGCTTCTCGAGCATCGCCGGGTCGAAGAGCTCCAGCTCCTTCCGCACGATGTCGAGGTCGCTCACCGGGTCGCGGCCCGAGCCGCTCGAGACATCGACCACGTGCACGAGCACGGCCGTGCGTTCGACGTGGCGCAGGAACTGGTGCCCGAGACCGTGGCCGGCGTGTGCGCCTTCGATGAGGCCGGGCACGTCGGCGATGACGAACGTGCGCTCGCCCGAGAGGCTCACGACGCCGAGGTTCGGGGTGAGGGTCGTGAACGGGTAGTCGGCGATCTTCGGCCGCGCCGCGCTCGCCCGCGCGATGAGGGTCGACTTGCCGGCGTTGGGGAAGCCGACGAGGCCGACATCGGCGAGCAGCTTGAGCGTGAGGCGGAGCGTCTTCTCTTCGCCGGGCTCGCCTGGCTGCACCTTGCGTGGCGCGCGATTGGTGGCGCTCACGAACATCGCGTTGCCGAGGCCGCCGCGTCCGCCCTTGGCGACGAGCACGCGCTGCCCGGGCACGCGCATGTCGGCGATCGTGATCCACTCGCCGGGCATCTCGGGATCGCGCACGGCCACGGTGGTGCCGGGCGGCACCGGGATCTCGAGGTTCCTGCCGGCCCGGCCGGTGCGCAGCACGCCTTCGCCGCCGCGGCCGCGCTCGGCACGATGTTCCGGGTTGTAGCGGAAGTGGAGGAGGGTATTGCGATGCGGATCGGCGACCAGGTACACCGAGCCGCCGTGGCCGCCGTTGCCGCCGTCCGGGCCGCCGCGCGGCACGAACTTCTCGCGCCGGAAGCTCAGGCAGCCGGCGCCACCGGCGCCGGATTCCACGACGATTTCGACGTCGTCAACGAATGTCATGCGTAGGCCACAAACACGACGGGGATCGTGACGACGAGGCGTGACCCCGTCACCACGATCCCCGTTATGCGCGTTGCCGCCGAACTATTCGAGCGGCTGGATGCTGATGAAGCGGCCGCGCGAGCCGTGATCTTCGAACTTCACGGTGCCCGGAATCTTCGCAAAGAGCGTGTCGTCCTTGCCGATGCCCACGTTCAGCCCCGGGCGGTACTTCGTGCCGCGCTGGCGCACGAGGATCGAGCCGCCGGTGACGACATTGCCTTCGAACCGCTTGACGCCCAGGCGCTGCGAGTGGCTGTCGCGCCCGTTGCGTGAACTTCCCTGACCTTTTTTCGTAGCCATGACTTGATTCCCATGCCGCCATGCGCGGCAGGCCTCTGTTGCCTGAGCGGCCGCTTACGCGACGATGTCGGTGATGCGCACGCGCGTCAGCGCGCTGCGGTGACCCGCGGTGCGGCGGTACTGCTTGCGGCGCTTCTTCTTGAAGATACGCACCTTCGGACCGAGGTGCGGCGCCACGACCACGCCGAGCACCTTGGCGCCCGCGAGCGTGGGCGCGCCGGTCTTGAACTCGCCGTTGTCGGTGCCGATGAGCAGCACCTGATCGAACGAGACTTCCGCGCCTTTTTCCCCGGTGCCGTCGAGCTCGATCTCGACACCCGGCGCGACGCGGTACTGATGGCCTTGGGCCTGAATCACTGCAAACACGGGAAGTCTCCGCGGACGAAAAATCGGCCGTCAGCTCACCCCTGCGACGGGGCCGTCCACTGTGGACGGGGTTTCAGCCGGGCCAGAACCATCAAGGTTACCAGATCCCGGGCGCCGAGGGCTAGACCCTACTTGAGAAGGGTGCGGCTCCCGCGCACCTTCTGGGCGCTCAGGGTGTTCAGGAAGCTCGGCAGCAGGCGGTCCATCAGCTCGAAGAACGAGGAGAGGGGCGGCGTGGTCTGGTTCGCGTTATACAGAATTTCCTCGCGGAACGTCTCCGTATGGAGCGTCTCGCCGGTGCGCCCGTCGATGAAGATGAAGCTCGGGCGCAGGATGAAGCCCTTGCGCTCCATGTAGGTGCGTTCGGGCTGCACGACGCGCCGCCCGAGGGCGTCGAACGTCTCGCGCTCGCGCTGCACGAAACCGCTCCGCTGCTGCGTCCGGAAGAGGATGGTGCCAGTGACGATGAGCGGCTGCTGCATCTCCTCACCGACCTTCTTCCAGTACTCCTTGTCGGCGAAGACCTTCTCGTAGGCCGCGAAGGCCATGTCGTCTGAGACCTCCGCGGCTGCGGTGGCCGGCGCCGTGGCGGGCGCCGCGCCCGCCGCCCCGTTCTCACCCGCGACCAGGTCGCCGAGTGCGAGGGCATCGGCGTCGATGACGCGCAGCGTGCCTTTATTGCGGAGCTGACTGCGCAGCAGGCGCACGGTCTCGAGGTTGCCGTCGACGTCGTCGGTGCCGGCCGAGACGAAACCGGCCACGAACACACGCGAGAACGGACGGACGTCCAGCTTCGGCTGGATCGGCGTTTCGATGGGAATGTCGAGATACGCGGTCGTGCACCCGCTGAGGATGGCTATCAGCGCGAAGCTACCGACCGTCCTTGCGCCCGGTGCGATCATTGATTTCCTTGAACAGGTCGTGATTCTGCTTGATGAGCGGATTGTTCGGGTCGAGGCGCAGGGCCTTCTCGTAGGCCTCGCGGGCCTTGACCAGATCCCCTTCGTGCTCGTAGGCGATTGCGAGATTGTTGAACGCCTGCGCGTACGTGGGGTCGAGTTCCGTGGCGCGGAGCCAGCGGAAGATCGCTTCGCGCCACAGCCCCTTCTGGGCCACGGCGATACCGAACTCCACCTGTTGACGGGCGTCTCCCCGCGCATCGGCGTAGGCGGGCGCTGCGGAAAGCGCCGAGAGCAGGGTGACGACGACCAGGAAACGCAGCATGGTCTGTAGGGCCACTATAGTCGTGGGGAAGGCCCCCGGCAAGTAAAGACGCCGCCGTTGTGCGCGGCGTTCCGCGGGCGCATAATCGAGAGAACCGAGGTCAACGGCCGCCACGTCCGCGTGTGCGGGTGCTCCCGCGTGAGTGCCCCTCCGGAGGTTGGCATGACCCTGCACGAAGCCGTCGCCCTCGCTCTTTTTGGCGCCACCCGGCGCCGGCTCCTCGGCGCCATCGTTCGCACCTGGTTGGCGCGTCCCATTCCCGAGCTCGACGACCTGCCGCCACGAGGTGCCGACGAGTCGCTCATCACCTGGGCGTGCCGCTGCGATGCCTTCATCGATCCAGACGCCGAGGCCGCCGATCTGGCCGGACGCGCCGAGCGCACGCTGGCCGAGGCCCGCCGCCGCGGACAAACGGCCATCGGGCTCGGGCATCCTGACTATCCGCCGCCGCTCGCCGAGATTCCCGACCCGCCGCCGGTGCTCTGGCTGCGGGGCGCGGCCGAGATGCTGCGCTGGCCACGCATGGTGGCCCTGGTCGGTGCGCGGGCGGCGACTCCTGGCGGCCTCGTGCTCGCCTCGCACCTGGCCGGCGGCCTGGCCGAGGCGGGGGTCGTCGTCGTGAGCGGCCTCGCGCGCGGCATCGACAGCGCGGCGCACCGCGCGGCGCTCGACCGCGGCGGCGCCAGCATCGGCGTGCTCGGGTCGAGCCTCGACCGGCTGTATCCGGCGGAACACCGCGACCTGGCCGAGGCGCTGACGGGGCAGGGGGCGGTCGTGAGTGAACACGTACCGGGCACGCCGCCGCTGCCGTTTCATTTTCCGCTGCGCAACCGCATCATCAGCGGCCTCTCGTGCGCCGTCGTCGTGGTCGAAGCCACCGAAAAGAGCGGCTCGCTCATCACCGCCATGGCGGCGGCCGAGCAGGGCCGGGAGGTGATGGCCGTGCCCGGACCCGTCGGGCCGGGCCGCCACCGGGGCGGGCACGCCCTGCTGCGCGACGGGGCCACCCTGGTCGAGGGGCCGGACGACATCCTCGCCGCCCTCGGCTGGCTGCCGGAGGAGGTCCGCCAGCGCCGCCGGCCGGCTGGGCTCGAGGCAGCCGTGGCCCGCGAACTGGGCCTCGACCCGTCGGCGGACGACTTCTCTGCGGACGAGGTGGCGGTGGCCACAGGATGGCCGATGGCTCGGGTGAATGCCCGACTCGCCGCCCTCGAAATCGAGGGCCGCGTCCAAAGAATTGGAGGGGGGCGGTTCATGGGAAGCCGGAACCGCGTGCTAACGTAGGCCCTCCCTGAGGACAGCCGCAGCACATGCCGAAGCCGTTGGTCATCGTCGAGTCGCCCGCCAAAGCCCGGACCTTGTCCCGCTTCCTGGGAAAGGACTACCGGATTGAAGCCAGCTACGGGCACATCCGCGACCTGCCGGACTCGGCGAGCGAAGTCCCCAAGGACATCAAGGAGAAGTCGTGGGGCCGGATGGGCGTCGACACCGACGGCGACTTCACGCCCCACTACGTCGTCCCGGCCGACAAGAAGAAACACGTCCAGGCGCTCAAGGAGGCGATGAAGGATGCCTCCGAAGTCATCCTCGCGACCGACCCTGACCGCGAAGGCGAGTCGATCAGCTGGCACCTCGAGCAGCTCCTGAAGCCGAAGGTGCCGGTGCGCCGGATCCATTTCCACGAAATCACGGAAGAGGCCATCCGCGGCGCGCTCGGGCACGCCCCGGAAGACGTCAACCAGAACCTCGTCCGCGCCCAGGAGAGCCGCCGCATCCTCGACCGGCTTTACGGCTACACGCTGTCGCCGGTGCTCTGGAAGAAGGTGCAGACGGGCCTCTCGGCCGGCCGCGTGCAGAGCGTGGCCGTGCGTCTCATCGTCGAGCGCGAGGAAGAACGTCTGGCGTTCGTGAAGGCGGGCTTCTGGGATCTTGAAGCCACGCTGCGCGGCGGCACGAGCGAGTTCGGCGCCACGCTCATCAAGGTCGACGACAAACGTGTCGCCACCGGCAAGGACTTCAACGACAAGGGCGTGCTGACGTCCACGACGGTCACGCGGCTCGACGAGGCCGTGGCCACGGCGCTCGCCGAGGGCCTCAAGCGGCAGATGCCGTGGACGGTCACGAGCGTGGAAGAGAAGCCGGCGTCGCAGCGCCCGTCGGCGCCGTTCACGACTTCGACCCTGCAGCAGGAAGCCAACCGCAAGCTCGGCTTTTCGTCCGACCGAACGATGAGCGTCGCGCAGCGCCTCTTCCAGGGCGTGGACCTCGGTGGCGGCGACCTCGAGGGTCTCATCTCGTATCACCGCACCGACTCGACGACGCTGTCCGACAAAGCGCTCGCCGAAGCCGGCCACGCCGTGCAGGACATGTACGGCAAGGATTACTACCGCGGGCCGCGACAGTACCAGACCAAGGTGCGCAACGCGCAGGAAGCGCACGAAGCCATCCGCCCGACCGACTTCCGCCGCACGCCGCAGATGCTCGAGCGGGTGCTCGAGAGCGACGAGCTGAAGCTCTACGAGCTCATCTGGAAACGGGCCGTCGCTTCGCAGATGGCCGACGCGCAGCTGCTTCGCACGTCGATTGAAATCACCGGCACGACGCCCGACAACCGCCGCGCGGTCTTCTCGTCGAGCGGCAAGGCGATCGAGTTCGCCGGCTTCCTGCGCGCCTACGTCGAGGGCAGCGACGATCCCTCCGCCGAACTCGGCGAGCAGGAAACGCTGCTCCCGAAGCTCAAGGTGGGCGACAAGGTGCACGCCCCGGATCGCCTCGACGAGCACCTCATCCTGCTGAAGGTCGGCGCCAAGGGCCACGAAACCGCGCCGCCGGCGCGCTACACCGAAGCGTCACTGGTGAAGCGCCTCGAAGAGGAAGGTATCGGGCGGCCGTCGACCTACGCGCCCACCGTCGCCACGATCCAGCGGCGCGGCTACGTGAGCAAGCAGGGCAAGGCGCTCGTGCCGAGCTTCACGGCGTTCGCCGTGACGCGCCTGCTGCGCGAGCACTTCGCCGACTACGTGGACATCGGCTTCACCGCCGAGATGGAAGAGATGCTCGACGCCATCTCGAACGGGCAGAAGGACTGGCTCGATTTCATCCGCGCCTTCTACCGCGGCGACGGCAAACACACGGGCCTCGAAACGATCGTCCAGGGCAAGGACAAATCGATCGACTACCCGATGATGGACCTCGGCGCCGATCCCGAGAGCGACAAACGGGTGCGCGTGCGCATCGGCCGCTACGGCCCGTTCCTGCAGCTCGGCGAGGGCGGCGACGACTCGCCGCGCGCCTCGATTCCGGAAGACGTGAGTCCCGCCGATCTCACGCTCGAGGAAGCGCTGAAGCTGCTCAAGGCCAAGGCGGAAGGGCCGAAGTCGCTCGGCGCCGATCCGAAGAGCGGGCTGCCGGTGTACGTGATGCACGGCCGCTTCGGCCCCTACGTGCAGCTCGGCGAGAATCCCGAGAAGGGCAGCAAGGCCAAGCCGAAACGCGCCTCGCTCGAACGCGGCATGTCGGAAGACGGCGTGTCCCTCGACGAGGCGCTGCGGCTGCTGTCGCTGCCGCGGGAACTCGGCGTGGCCGAGGACGGCCAGACGATCCTCGCCAACCGGGGTCGCTTCGGCCCCTACGTGCAGAAGGACGCCGACTTCCGCTCGCTCGAAGCGACCGACGACGTCTATGCCATCACGCTCGAACGCGCGAAGGAACTGCTCGCGAAGCCCAAGGGGCAGCGGCGCCAGCGCGCGGCGGCGACCGAGTTGCGAGCGATGGGCCCGCACCCGAAGGGCGGGGCGCCGGTGCGCATCCTCGACGGCCGCTACGGCCCCTACGTGACCGATGGCGAAACCAACGCGTCGCTGCCCAAGGGCACGGCGCCCGAGGCGCTCACGATGGAGCAGGCCGTGGACCTGCTCAACGCACGCGCCGGCAGTGCGCCGGCGAAACGTCGTGGCGCGACGCGCGGCCGTGGTGCCGCGAAGTCAGCGGCGCCGAAGCGCGGCAAGAAGGCCTGAGCGGCGCCTATCTCGACCGTGGCTGGTAATAGATTGTCGCGCCGCCCGCGGCGCGGCCTCCCCGGGGCCGTGACCTCACGGTCCGCTGGTATGATCCCCGCGAGCGATGGCTGAACAGACACCCATGCCCTCCACCGACGCGACCCAGAACGACCGCCGCACGCTGCTGCGCACGGCCGCCGGACTCGTGCTGGCGTGGCTCACGCCGATTCGCGCCGGCGCGCAGTCGCCCGGGCCCACCGTGGCCGCGGGCGACCTGCTCGTGCGCGTCGGTGATGCCTCGCTCATCCCGCTCACGCCCGACGACGTGCCGTTCGATGGCCGCGCGCTGCTCGTGTGGCCGCTCTCGGGCGACACCGCGCGCGACAACACGCCGCTCAACAAGATCATCGTGGCGCGTCTGAATCCTGCCGGCCTCTCCGAGGCTACGCGCGCCCGCGCCGTGGACGACATCGTCGCCTACTCGGCCGTCTGCACCCACTCGGGCTGCGACGTGGACGAAGCGATCGGCGAGAGCCAGACGCTCTACTGCAGTTGCCACGGCTCGACGTTCGATCCGCGCGATTCGGGTCTCGCCATCGGCGGTCCGGCGCCGCGTGCGCTGCCGCCGCTGCCGCTCAAGCTCGAAGGTGGCCGCCTGGTGGTGGCCGCGCCGTTCCTGACCACGCCCGGCTTCGGCGTCTAGCGCCAGGACGCGCGCGCCGCAGCCACGCGGGCTCACGGCACTGCCGGCTCTTGCATGACGGAGGCCCCGGCGCGACAATCCGGCTGAGCGGAGCCCCGCCCTCAGCTCCGCCGGAGGTAGGCCATGACGCCCGCACGCCGGTGTTCGCTCGTCCTGCTCGGGGTGATCCTGCTGGCCAGTCCGGGCTTCGCACAGTACGCCGAGATTCCCTGGCCGCTCCCGAGCGGCGCTCGCAGCTTCTTCGGCTTCAACGCCCAGGAGCCGATCCGCGCGGCCACGCAGATCGGACGCCGCCTCTTCATCGGCGGGCGATTCACCGATCTCGGCGCACCCACCGGCGGAGCCGCCGTGGTCGACACGCTCGGCGTGCTGCGCCCCGAGGCCTTTCCCGTTGTTGGCGGCGAGGTGTCGCAGGTCGCAAACGACGGCATCGGCGGCTGGTTCCTCGCCGGCACTTTCACGAGCGTGGGCGGACGTCCGATCGCCGGCTTCGCCCGCGTGGCGCCTGAGCGCACAGTGGACGAACGGTTCCGGCTCGTGCTGAACGGTGCGATCCGGCGGCTCGCCGTGGCCCACGGCCGCGTGTATCTCATTGGCGACTTCACCTCGGTGAACGGCGCCGCGCGCCAGGGACTGGCGGCCATCGAGGCGTCGACGGGACGCCTGACCGCCTGGGGCGCGGGGTTCGACCCCCAGGGGCCCTCGCTGACCGCGCTCGCCGCGTCGTCGATCGGAGTGTACGTCGCCGGCCCTCGCGGTCTCTATCCGTATGGCGATCGCATCTGGGGCTTCGACGCCGCGAACGGCCGCGTGCTCTTCGAGCAGAACTCCAACTGGGTCGGCGCGCTGGCGGCCTCGTCGGCGCGTGTCTACGTGGGCGGCGCCGGGTATCAGCGACCGTTGTGGGCCATCGATCCGCTCACCGGTCTCGAGACGGCCTGGCAGCCCGACATGCAGTTCCTCCTGCAGTCAGGCACCTACGGTGACTACACGTCGATCAACTCCATGCTGCTCGATGGCGGACGCCTCTACTTCGGCGGCCGTTTCCTGAGCACCACGGGCCGGCAGAACCTCACGGCCGTGGATGCCACGACGGGGGAGCGTGTGCCGTGGCGGCCCGTTGCGTCGGGCATTCCCATGGGTCTCGCGCGCGTCGGCCCGTACGTGGCCCTCATCCACAGCGGGGGCATCAGCGGAGGCGCGCTCCAGGTGATCGACACCAGCGCGGGCGCCACGATTCCGTTCACGCCGGGTGTCATTGGCGGCATCGCGGCCGTGGCCGCCGCGCCCGAAGGCGTGGTGCTTGGCGGCGGCTTCAGTGGCGGCGGCAGCGTGCCGCGGTCGCGACTGGCTTCCGTGGATCTCGACACCCGCGCGCTCGAGCCGTGGACGTCGGCGATGGTGTTCACCGACCCGGACGAACAGATCGCCGAGCTGGCCACCGACGGCTCGTGGCTCATCGCGCGCGCTGAAGGCACCTACGGGCAGTTTCCCGTGCGCGTCGCGAAGATCGATCCGGCAACCGGCGCCGTGGCCGCGGAACGCACGTTCCAGGCCGGCCTCGGTGCGATGCACGTCGCCGGCGGAGAGATCGTCGTCGGTGTCTCGAGTATGGGCGTGGGCACGTCGCTCGGCGTCATCACCATCGCCGACTGGTCGTACCGGGCGCTGCCGGCCACGTTCACGGGTGACGGCGGCCTCAGTCTGGCCGTCGATGGGAACACGATCTACGTGAGCGGGCAGTTCACCGCCGTGAATGGCCAGAGCCGGATCGGGCTCGCGGCGTTCGAGCTGACGACCGGCGCCCTGCTGCCGTGGCAGCCCACGGTCGACGCGCGGCCGGCCGTCGTGCGGGCCGCCGCCGGTCGCGTGTGGATCGGTGGGGTCTTCACACGCGTCGGTGGCCAGCGCCGCCGAGGACTCGCGGAGCTGGACGGCGTGACCGGCGCCGTCCTGCCGTGGAACCCGGACGTCCTTGGGGTGAGCGAGGGTGGCTTCTCGTCCGGCGGGATCCGCGACCTCGCCATCGGCCCGGACGGCCACCTCTATGCGGCGATCGGTTCGCCGTTTCCGTTCACCAGCAACGCCGTCAGCGGCCGCCCCACCGTGGGCGGGCAGGCCACCGGATTCACCGTGGCCTTCTCGATCGCCACGGGCCAGCGGCTGCCGTGGACGCCGGCGCGCGCCGGGCTGCTTGCGGTGTTACCCGACTGCCTCGTGACGTTCGGGGGCTGCCTGCCGCGCTCGCCCGCGCCTCCCACCGGGTTGCAGGTGGCCCAGGCGAACGGCACGACGACGCTGTCGTGGACGCTGCCGGCGTCGTCGGCCAGAACCGGCGTGCGTCTCGAGGTGTCGGCCACCGAAGGGCTGCCACCACTGCTCTCGCTGGATCTGGCCGCGAATCAGACGTCGTTCACCGCCACGGCGCCGCCCGGTCACTATGCCGTGCGCGTGCGCGCGCTCGAAGGGATCGTCGCCAGCACCCCGACCGCGGACGTGACGTTTTCAGCCGGCCCCCCCGTGCCGGGCGCACCCCGCGACGCCACCGTCGTGACCGATGGCCCCCGCGTGACGTTCCGCTGGCAGCCGCCATCCACGGGAACACCGCAACAATACCTGCTCGAGGGTGGCACGAGCGAGGGCCGGGCGGATCTTGGCGCGCTGCCACTGCCGGGCAGCGCCACGAGCTTCACCTTCGATGGTCCGGTGGCGATGTACTGGACGCGTGTCGTGGCTGTGAACGGCGGCGTGCGGTCGGGCCCGAGCCGCGAGCTGCTGGTCGAAACGCGCCCCCGCCAGAATTGCAGCGCGCTGCCGCCCACGGGCCTCACGGCGTCGGTGAGCGGACGCGTCGTCTCCTTCTCGTGGACACCCGGGGCCGACGGTTCCGATTCGCCGCCGACGCTCATCGCGGGCTCCGCGCCAGGGGCGAGCGCCATCTATCTGGAGATGCCGGCCTACGCGACTTCCTTCTCGATCGCGGCGCCGCCGGGCACGTACTACGCGCGGCTGGCGGGCGGCTGCTTCGCGCAGGCGACCAGCAACGAAGTGATGGTGGTCGTGCCGTGATTGACGAGGCCGTCGACTGTCCCGGAATCGCCGCATCGCGCGAGACCCGGTAAACTGAGTCGGTGATCCACATCATCGGCGGCGGCCTTGCCGGCTGCGAAGCGGCGTGGCAGGCAGCCCGCGCCGGTCAGGACGTGACGCTGCATGAGATGCGGCCCGTACGGCCGACGCTCGTGCACAAGACCGACGGCCTGGCGGAACTCGTCTGCAGCAACTCGTTTCGCGGCGACAAACTCGACAACGCCGTCGGCCTCATCAAGGAAGAGATGCGGCGCCTGGGGTCGGTCGTGATGGCGGCGGCGGAAGTGGCCCGCGTGCCGGCCGGTGCGGCCCTGGCGGTGGACCGCGAGGTGTTCTCCCGCGAGGTGGCGGCGCGTCTCGCCACCGAACCGCGCATCACGATCCGCCGCGAGGAAATCACGAGCGTGCCGCCACCGGCGGCGCCGGGGGACGCGATCATCATCGCCACCGGCCCGCTCACCTCCGACTCGCTGTCGCAGTCCATCCAGGCGTTCGTCGGCGACGAACATCTGGCCTTCTACGACGCCATCAGCCCGATCGTGCTGGCGGAGTCGATCGACCGCGGGAAGGTGTTCCGCCAGTCGCGCTGGGGGCGCAGCCTGCGCCGTGACACCGCCGGTGCCGGCGCCGGCCGTATCGACGCCGCCCCGATAGCGGTGGCCGCGACGGTCGAGGCCGAAGGCCCGGCGTGCGGCGTGGACGACGGGGAAGGCGACTATCTCAACTGCCCGTTCACGAAGGCCGAATACGACGCGTTCTACGACGCGCTCGTGGCCGCCGAGTCAGCCACCGTGCACGACTTCGACAGCGTGCAGTTCTTCGAAGGCTGCCTGCCGATCGAGGTGATGGCGCACCGCGGCCGCGACACGCTGCGCTTCGGCCCGATGAAACCCGTGGGCCTCGAGGATCCACGCACCGGGCGCCGTCCGTACGCCGCCGTGCAGCTCCGTCAGGACACGCTCGCCGGCGACCACTTCAGCCTCGTCGGCTTCCAGACGCAGATCAAGTGGGCCGATCAGGCGCGCGTGCTGCGCCTCATTCCCGGCCTCGAACGGGCCGAGTTCGTGCGCTTCGGCATGGTGCACCGCAACACGTTCATCAACGGGCCGAAGGTGCTGCTGCCCACGTGGCAGACGAAGACGCGGCCGGATCTCTTCTTCGCCGGACAGATCTCGGGCGTCGAAGGCTACGTGGAATCTGCCGCCTCCGGCCTCATCGCCGGACGCAACGCCGCGCGCGTCGCCCAGGGCCTCGCGCCGCTCGCGCCGCCGCGCGAGACGGCCATCGGGGCGCTCGCCTACTACGCCTCGCACGCCGACCCAAAGCACTACCAGCCGTCGAACATCACCTTCGGCATCATGCCGCCGCTCGAGACGCCGCCGCGTGACAAGGCGCTGCGCAAGCAGGCGCTGGCCGAGCGCGCCCTGGCCGAGCTCGACCGATGGATGCGGTAGCGGCGAAAGACGCCCTCAAGGCGTTCATCGAGCATCTCGCGCTCAACCGCCACCTGTCGCCGCACTCGGTGCGCGCCTACACGAGCGACGTCGAGCAGTATCTCGACCTGACGCGCGTCGAGCGCGGCCTGAAACGCGCCGACCTGCTGGTCTCGCATCTCGACGGCGAGTCGGTGCGCGCGTTCGTGGTCGAACTGAACCGCGCGCAGCAGGCGCGGACCTCGGTGGCGCGAAAGCTGTCAGGCGTGCGGGCGTTCCTGCGTTACCTCGTGCGCGACGGGTTGCTCGCGCACGATCCGTCCGGGGCGGCGGTGGCTCCGAAGCTCGATCGCAAGGTGCCGCGGCACCTGAGCGAGGCCGACATGACGGCGCTGCTCGAGACGCCCGATGCCGCGACACCGCTCGGCCGCCGCGATCGGGCGATGCTCGAGCTCTTCTACGCCTCGGGCCTGCGGCTCAGCGAACTCGTGGGGCTCGATCTCGACGACGTGCACCTGCCGGCGCGGATGGTGCGGGTGCTGGGCAAGGGCGGCAAGGAGCGCCTGCTGCCGTTCAATCGCTCGGCGGAATTGGCGCTGCGCCAGTGGCTGCCGGACCGCGAGGCCATCCGCCGCGCACATCCCCCGGTGGTGCGGCCGTCAGCGACACGCGGACGGCTCGGTGAGGCGCGGGCCACCGGGCGCGGTCGCGCCGATCGCAGCGGCCGCGAACCGGTGTTCGTGAACGCGCGCGGCGGACGGCTCACCGGCCGCAGCGTGCATCGCCTGGTGACACGGTATGTCGCGCGCTGCAGCGAGCGCGCCGGCATCAGCCCGCACGCGCTCAGGCATTCGTTCGCCACGCACCTGCTGCAGCGGGGCGCCGACCTGCGGGCGATCCAGGAATTGCTCGGCCACGCGCGGCTCACGACCACCGAGCGTTACACCCATGTGAACGCGGCGCAGCTCAAGGACGTGTACGCACGCGCGCATCCCCGCGCGAAGACGACGGACTGAGGACCCGGCTCGGCGGACGCCGTCGCCCCGGGTTGTCAGTGGCCGCCGGGCCGCCGGTTGCGGTACTCGGGGCTCTTGCGCAGTTCGCGCTCGAGATCGCGCTGCGTCCAGCGGTTCCGCATCACCTCTTCGACCCAGCTGCTGGCGCCGGGATCGGGCTCGCGGTTGAAGACGACGCGGTAGGCCCGCTCGACGATACGTTCGGCCTCGTCGCGGCTGACGCGCGCGAAGTCGAGACGCACGCGGAGCGACGAGACGGTGTCGTTCCAGCCTTCCCGCTGCAGGTTCGACACGTCGTCGTTGAACCGCGTGGAGCGGCCGCGGAAGCTCGGATTCCGGTACACGGTCACGTCGGCGTCGCCGAAGAGGCGGATGGATGAAATGCGATCGTTCAGCCCTTCGGGCATCACGTCGTACTCGTCGCCGGCGTCCACGCAGAAGTAGTCGCCGCCGTAGTTGGCGTTCTGGTAGAAACACGCACCGGCGCGCGGCGGCCGCGGCCGGCCCCACCGCTGCGCCTCGACGGGCGCCGTCATGGCCACGAGCGCCATCACCACCGCCGCCATTGCCGCCCCACGCGTCCGGAACATCTGCCGAGCCATGTCACACCCTCCGTCGGTCGAGGCCCTCACCGGCCCCGTATCCTCACTAGCGTCAAAAACCGCCCGCCCCGTGCACCCGCGGGGAGTGCGCCCCGGGCTCCCGTCCCGAGCCGCGACCCCGGGCGACGAGCCCCTGTTCTCAGGCCACGTCGGCCGGCGGCAGCATCCGCCGGCGCGGCAATTCGATGTTGAGCGTCTTGATCTTGTAGTTCATGACGCGCGGGCTGATCGAGAGCAGCTCCGCGGCGTCCTTCTGCACCCAGTTGGCCATGCGCAGCGCCTCGGTGAGCGCCTGGCGTTCGATCTGCTCGAGGGCGATGCCACTCGGCGGAATCCGCACCACCGACTGGTTCTCCCTGGCGCCAGGCGTCTGCACGGTGTCGCCGAGGCGCAGGTCGTCGGGCATGATCTGGTGGGCTTCGGCGAGCAGTGCCGCCCGCTCGATGGCGTTCTCGAGTTCGCGGATGTTGCCCGGCCAGTTGTAGCGGGTCAGCATCTTGGCCGCTTCCGGGTTCACGCCGTCGAGCTTTTTCTTGAGCTCCTGCGAGAACTTGCGGATGAAGTGCATGGCGAGCGGCAGGATGTCCTCCTTGCGCTCGCGCAGCGGCGGCGTTTCCACGGTGACGACGTTCAGGCGGTAGTAGAGGTCCTCGCGGAACTGTCCGTTCGCCACCATCGTCGGCAGGTCACGGTTGGTCGCGGCAATCAGGCGCACGTCGACCTTCAGCGTGCGCGTGCCGCCGAGGCGCTCGAATTCGTGTTCCTGCAGCACGCGCAGGATCTTGGCCTGCGTGCTCGGGCTCATGTCGCCGATTTCGTCGAGGAAGAGCGAGCCGCCGTCGGCCTGCTCGAAGCGGCCGATGCGCTGGCGGTCGGCGCCGGTGAAGGCGCCCTTCTCGTGGCCGAAGAGTTCCGACTCGAGCAGGTTCTCCTGCAGTGCCGCGCAGTTCACCTTGACGAAGTTGCGGCCGGCGCGCAGCGAGTTGTGATGGATGGCGCCGGCGATGAGTTCCTTGCCGGTGCCCGTCTCGCCGCGGATGAGCACGGTCGAGTTGCTCTTCGCCACCTTGCGGACGACGCCGAGCACCCGCTGCAGCGAGTCGCTGCCGCCGATGATCTTGTCGAAGTCGTAGTTCTCCTGCTGCTCGGTGCGCAGGTAGTCGAGTTCGTGGCGCAGCCGCTTGAGCTCGAGCGCCTTCTCGACCTTGACCTCCATCTCCTCGATTTCGAAGGGCTTCTGCACGTAGTCGAAGGCGCCGTTCTTCATCGCTTCGACGGCCGTCGACACCGAACCGAACGCGGTCATCAGGATGACCGACGACGTGGGATGGGTGGTGCGGGTCGTGCGCAGCACGTCGAGGCCGTCGGAGCCGCCCATGCGCAGGTCGCTTACCACCACGTCGAAGTAGCCGTTGTGCAGCCGCTCGATGGCGGCGTTGCCGTTCGGCGCCTCTTCCACCTCGTGGCCCGCCGTGCGCAGCGCCAGGGCCAGCCCCCGCCGCAGCGCATCGTGATCGTCGGCAACCAGAATTCGGCTCATCGTCCTTCTCCTACCACACCCGCGCGTCGCCGCTCACCGGCAGCGTGACGCGGAATTTCGTGCCGGCGCCGGGCCGGCTGGTCATGTCGATGCGCCCGTCGTGGGCATCGACGATCTTGCGAACGATGGCCAGCCCGAGGCCGGAGCCCTGAGCCTTGGTCGTGAAGAACGCGCTGAAGATCTTGTCGGCGAGTTCGGGCGGCACGCCCGGGCCGTTGTCGGAGACTTCGACCACCAGGGTCGGAATCGGGTGCAGGCCGTCGAGCGGCAGCGCGCCGTCTTCCTCGCGGGTCACTTCGCGCGCCGCGATGGTCACCGCGCCCTCGCCGTTCAGCGCCTCGTAGGCGTTGATGAGCAGGTTGGCGAATACCTGCATGAGCTGCACCTTGTCGGCGTCGATGAGCGACAGGGGCTCGGCCAGATCCACGGTCACGTGCACGTGCCCGCGTTTCGCCTTGCCGTCGGCCATGGTCACGGCGGCGTGAATGGCGTCGGCCACCGAGGTGCGCTCCATCTGCAGGCGCACCGGCCGCACGAAGTCGAGGATCTCCTGCACGATGGCGTTGGCCATCTTCGCTTCGTTGATGATGTCGCCGACGAGCGCCGTGGCCTGCGTGTTGTCGCGCAGCTGGCGGCGCAGCAGCCCGGCCATCACCTCGATGCCGGCGAGCGGATTCTTGATTTCGTGGGCGACGGCCGCCGCCATCTCGCCGAGCACGGCGAGGCGGTCGCGCAGGCGCTCGCGCTCCTCCAGCTGCTCGACGCGCGTCAGGTCCTTGAAGAACATCGCCGCGCCGATGGTCAGGCCCTCGCTGTTGCGGATGAGCGACAGCGTGTAGCCGAGCACCTTGTCGGAGGGGGAGAGCCGCAGTTCGGCGCGGTTGGGCAGGAAGGCCAGCTCGTAGGCGCCGGCCAGCACCCGCACGATCGCCGGGTGGGCGTAGAAGACCTCCGCGAAGGGCCGGCCCATGTAGTACTCGCCGGCCGGCAGACCGAAGATCCGGCACGCCTCGTCATTGATGAGCACGAGTGCCCCGCCGCGGTCGATGGCGAGGACGCCGTTGCGCATGTGGGCAACGAGGTGCTTGAAGAAGGCGTCGTCGACGAAGTGCGCCGCGGCGATAGGGGCGCGATGGGCCGTGCCCGCGCGTGAGGGGAGCGCCGTGGTCCTGGCGGGGCGGCGTCCGGTGGCAATTTTGGGTGCGGGCATGAGACGACTTGCCCGCGACATACGCAACTGTCGTGCCTGTCACCGTAATGACGAATCTGCGGCAGTTGCGTGTGACGACATGTGCAATTTCGCGAGGCCTTCGTGGGCGGTCGCACCGAAACGGACCATGCCGATCACGGAACCGTCAGTTCCTTTCTGCATCGGGTGACGAAATCCGAACGTCGTGCGCCGGCGCACCGGCACGGACTGGCACCCGGACGGCGGGCTCAGGTCGCCAGCGCGGCCTTCTTCTCCTCCGCTTCGGCCTGGAGCATCTCCCACTGCGAGAGCAGGTCGCCGACCTCCCACATGAGCGCCTGGTGGCGGTCGAGGGTCGGCTTGGCCGCGGCCACGTCGTCGTAGAAGCCGGGCGCGGCGATGGCCGCCTCGACCGTCTTCACCTCGGTTTCCTTCTCGGCGATGCGGGCCTCGAGTTCGGCGATGCGGGCCGCGAGCGCCTCGAAGGCCCGCTCCCGCTTCTTCCGTTCGGCCGCCTCGCGCTTGCGTTCCTCATGTCCGGCGGCGCCGGTCTGCGACGGGGCCGGGGCCGCAGCCTTCGCGGCCGCTGCGGCACCGGAGCCCTTGCCGGCCGGCGGCTTCGCGGCCGGCGCCCCCGCGGGCTGTGGCACGCCGCCGCCGTTGGCCTGACTCCACAGGAACTCGGCGTAGGTGCCGGGATAGAGGCGGGCCTTGCCGCCACCCACTTCGACCACCTTCGTCGCCAGCCGCTCGACGAAGTAGCGGTCGTGCGACACGAAGAGCAGCGTGCCGCCGTAGTCCATCAGCGCGTCGAGCAGCACGTCCTTCGAGTCGAGATCGAGGTGGTTGGTCGGCTCGTCGAGCACGAGCATGTTCGACGGCCTGAGCAGCATGCGGGCCACGGCGAGCCGCGTGCGTTCGCCGCCCGAGAGCACGCCGGCCTTCTTGTAGACGTCGTCACCCGAGAAGAGGAACCCGCCGAGCACGTTGCGGATGGCCGGCACCATGTGCATCGGCGACCCTTCGGCCAGTGTTTCGTACACCGTGGCCGCCGGGTCGAGCGTGGTCGCTTCGTCCTGGGCGAAGTACTGCATGACGATCTGGTGGCCCTCCTCGCGGGTGCCGCGGTCGGGCGCCTCGACGCCGGCGATGAGGCGCATCAGCGTGGACTTGCCGGCGCCGTTCGGGCCGACGAGCGCGACGCGGTCGCCGCGTTCGATGTGCAGCGACACGTCGTCGAGCACCACCTTGTCGCCGTAGGCCTTCCGCACGTGCGAGAGATCGAGCACGATGCGGCCGCTCTTGGCCGCCGGCGGGAACTGGAAATGGATACGCTTGCGTTCGGGCGGCACCTCGATGCGCTCGACCTTCTCGAGCATCTTGATGCGGCTCTGCACCTGCGCCGCCTTCGTCGCCTGATAGCGGAAGCGGTCGATGAACTCCTGCACGCGGCCGATTTCCTCGTCCTGCCGCTTCTTCGCCTCGCGCAGGCGCTCGAGGCGTTCGTCGCGCTGCACCAGGTACTGCGAGTAGTTGCAGTGGTAGTCGGTGATCGTGCGCAGCGAGAGGTCGGCGATGCGGCTGACGACGGCGTCGAGGAAGTAGCGGTCGTGCGAGACGAGGATGACGGCGCCGTCGTACTTCGCCAGGTAGTCTTCGAGCCAGTTGCGGGCGTCGAGGTCGAGGTGGTTCGTCGGTTCGTCGAGCAGCAGCAGGCCGGGCGCCTTCAGCAGCAGCTTGGCGAGGGCCAGGCGCATCTGCCAGCCGCCCGAGAGGTGGCCGGCTTCCTGGTCGAAGTCGGCCGGGCTGAAGCCGAGCCCGCGCAGGATGGTCGCCACCTTCAGGTCGATGGCGTAGCCATCCCCGATGCGGAAACGTTCCTGGAGCGTGCTGTAGCGCTCGAGCATGGCGTCGTGCTCGGCCGCCGGCACGCTCGTATCGGCCAGCCGGTGCTCGAGGTCGTGCATCTCGGCCTTCATGTCGAGCAACGGCCTGAGCGCGTCGCACGCTTCGGCGAACACGGTGCGGCCGGCGTGGCTGAGGCCGTCCTGCGGCAGATAGCCGACGGTGAGCGCCGTCGGCCGGATCACCTCGCCGCCGTCGGCTTCGTCGATGCCCGCCAGGATCTTGAGCAGCGTGGTCTTGCCGGCACCGTTCGGGCCGCACAGGCCGACGCGATCGGTGTCGCCGACGTGCCAGGTCACATGGTCGAGCAACACGCGCTCGCCGAAGTGTTTCGACAGCCCCGAGAGCTGGATCATGCGAGCACCCGCGCCGCCGCGGCGACGACCTCCGAGGCCCGCACCGGTTTCACCAGATACCCGGTCACGCCGAAGTTGAGCGCCTCGATGGCCGCGCTCTCGCTCGAGTGGCCGGTGATGACGAGCGCGCGCAGCCCGGGGGTGCGGCGGCGGCCCTCGCGCAGCACCCCGAAGGCGTCGAGCGAGGGCACCCGCAGTTCGGTCACGACGAGGTCGTAGTCCTGCTTCGCGAGTCGATCGGCGGCCACGACGCCGTCGGGCGCCGTGTCCACGGTGTGGCCGGCCCCGCGCAGGGCGGTGGCGATGACCTCGCGGGCCACCCCGTCGGGGTCGACGACGAGCACCCGCCGGGGGGCCGACGGACGCGCGGCCTCCGCGGCGGCCGGCGTGAGCGGCGTGGCGTGGTGCTGCTCGTCGAGCCAGGCGTCGATGTCGCGGCGGCGGAAGCGCCATTGCCGGCCCACGCGCACCGCCGGCAGCTTCCCGGCGTCGATGAGACGGTAGACCGTCCGCAGGTTCACCTGCAGATAGGCCAGCACTTCCTCGGTCGTGAGGAACGCTTCGTGTTCGGGAGACGGCGTGGGCACCAGCCCTCGATTGTAGCCCGTCAGGCGGGGAAGTCGTGCTGGCGGAGGACTTTGCAGGCGTGTGCCGCCGCCCGCCCGGCTGGGTACAATCGCCGGAGCGGCTACGGGCAGCCGCCGCACGGCCAAACACGGCGCGCCGCCGTCAAAGGAAGTGTTGGGGCTCGACATCGTGGAGCCGTCGGCGGCCGCCGAACGGACTCGAAGGGAAAGGGCGACGTTCACCGTGCAGGCACTGACGATCACCGACGAAGAACTCGTCGCGCGGTCGATGGACGGCGACGTCGACAGTTTCAACCAGCTCATCAAGCGCTGGGAACGGCCCATCTACGCCCTCGCGTACCGCACGCTCGGCCGTGAGGAGGACGCGCGCGATGTCTGCCAGGAGACGTTCCTCCGGGCCTACCGCGCCATCAACGGCTTCAAGGGCCAGGCGAAGTTCTCGTCGTGGCTCTACCGGATCGCCCTCAACCTCTGCCGCGACTGGATGCGCAAGCAGCGCCGCCAGCCGGTCGTGCAGATGCCGGAGGACGTCGACATCACCGAGCTCGCCTCGGAGCAGGGCCCGGTCGAATCGATCGAGACGCTCGTCGCGCGCAAGGAACTGGGCCGTGCCGTGGCCGTCGCCATGGCCGCGCTGCCCGAGGAGCAACGCACCGCGATCATCCTGAAGGAGTACCACGGCCTGACGTTCCAGGAAATCGCGGACATGCAGGGATGCCCGCTCAGCACGGTGAAGACGCGCCTCTATCAGGGCCTGAGCGTCGTGCGGCGGCAGTTGGAGCAGGGCGGCATGTCGGTGGCCGACATCCGCGGGGACGCATCATGAGCACGCACTTTCACTGCGACGACACCGAGACCCTCGTCGCCTATCTCTACGACGACATCGATCCGGCCATGCGCGACGCCGTCGCGCGGCACCTGCCCGGTTGCGCCCGTTGCCGCGACGAAGTCGCCGCCCTCGGCGGCGTGCGGCAGGTGCTCTCGGAGTGGACGCCGCCCTCGCCGGCGCTGCGCTTCACGGTGGTGCCGGAATCGGCGGTCTCGAACGTCATCACGCCGAACGTGCCGGCCTGGCAGACGGTGCCGCGCTGGGCGCAGGCGGTGGCCGCGATGCTCGCCCTGGCCGTGGGCGCGTCGGTGGCCAACGTGCAGGTGCGCCACGATGCCGCCGGCTGGACGGTCTCCACGGGCTGGATGTCCCCCGCGCCGGCGGTGACGGCCGCCGCGGCGCCTGGTGCGGAAGCCGCGTGGCGTCCGGCCCTGGCCTCGCTCGAAGAATCCCTGCGGCGCGAGTTCGCGGCGCGTCCGGCGCTGGTGGCGCCGGTGCAGGTGACCCCGGCTGCCGCGCCGGCGGCGACGTCAGACTCCACAGAGACGCTCGCGCGTGTGCGGGCGCTCATCGACGCCAGCGAGAAGCGTCAGCAGCAGGAACTGGCGCTGCGGCTCACGCAGTTCGTGCGTGACGTCGAACTGCAGCGCCGCGCCGACCTCGTGAAGATCAACCAGGGATTCGGGCAGCTCGAAGGACGCACCGGCGCCGCCGTCGAGCGTCAGCGCGAAGCCATCGATTACCTGATTCGTGCCGGGCTCCGCCCGCAGCAGTGAAGAGGCCCGTGACCCCCATGCCGAGGACCGTCATGACCCGCACGTCGTCACTCATCGGGGCCGCCGCCCTGGCGGCCATCGCCACGACGGCCGCCGCGCAGCCGGCCGCGCCGCCCACCGCGCAGGATCAACTGCGCCACCAGATTTACCTGATGGAGGGCATGCTGGCGCGCGCCGTGACGTCCGGCGCGGCCCGGCTCAACTCGCAGTTCCGCGCCGTGATGCCCGACATGGTGGTCGTGGCCGGCGAGTCGAACGCCCGCGGCTTCCATCTCGATGGCTACGGCGTCTTCTTCGACGTCGAGGTGCCGGTGCTGCGCCAGAGCATGATGTGGAGCCTGCGCACGATGCTCGATCAGGATCAGCAGGGCGCCAGCGAGGCGCTGGCGTCGCTGCGGGCGATTGTCGCGTCCACGACCGGGCCCGATCGCGCCGTGGCCGAAGCGGCGCTGCGGCGGCTGGAAGTGCAACTGCGGCCCTTCGGGCTCGGGCGTCCGGGGGCTGGTCCGGCGGAAGCGACGGGACTGCAGGCGGCCAGCCGGACGGCGAGTGCCGCCAGTGTGCCCGAGCCGGCCGCGCGGCCGAAGGTGAACGCGCAACTGCTCGAAGACCCGAACAAGGCCTACACCGAGGCGGTCGTGCAGGCGCTCATCGAGGCGATGGTCGACAACGCCCTGCCGATGGTGTCGTTCCTCGAGCCGGAGGCCTACCTGACGGTGGCCGCTCGCGACAACGAGCGGCGCGACCTGCTGGCGCCCCCCAACCCGTACGAGCAGGTCTCCACCTTCACGCTGCGCATCAAGGCGGCGGATCTGGCGGCCTACCGCGGCGGCAAGATCGACCGTGAGGAAGCGAAGAAGCGCGTCCGGATCCAGGAGTTCTGAGCCGGCCGGCGCGGAGCTTTTCGCGCGGGGCGGTGTCTCATAGGGTTATCCTTCCGCCATGCGTCACACCGTCGTCGCGCTCGTCCTGGCCGTCATGGCCGCCGGCTGCAACCAGGTGGTGCCGATCCACGTGCTCGAGCCGGTCGACGTGACCACCGGCTGGCACGATGCGGGCATCCTCGAGGATGGCAACAACAAGATCGTGCCGAGCGTGCAGCTGAAGCTGCGCAACAAGTCCGACCAGCCGATCGACGGCGTGCAGATCAACGCCATCTTCCGCCGTGTGGGCGAGCAGGAGATGTGGGGCGAACACTACGGGTGGGCGGTGCGCAAGGAGGCGCTGGCGCCCGGGGCCACCACCGGCGTGATGGTGATGCGCTCGGCGCTCGGCTACACCGGCGTCCAGCCGCGCATCCAGATCCTGCAGCACAAGGACTTCATCGACGCCAAAGTCGAGATCTACCTGAAGAAGGGGTCGCAGACCTGGGCGAAGCTCGGCGAATTTCCGGTCGAACGTCAGCTGCTCACGCAGTAGCCGCCCTATAATCGCGGGCATGCCGCAGGCTTCCGCGAACACGCCCACGCTCGAACGCCGCCTCGGCAGCCTCGACGCCGCGGCCATCGTCGTCTCGAACGTCATCGGCGGTGGCATCCTCTTCACCCCGCCGCAAGTGGCGGCGACGGTGCCGCATCCGATTCTGTTCCTCGCCACCTGGCTGGCCGCCGGTGTGCTCGCGTTCGCCGGCGCCATGGCCTACGCGGAACTGGCGGCGCTCAGACCGCGGGCCGGCGGCGAATACGTCTACCTGCACGCGGGCTTCGGCCGCGTCGCCGCCTTCCTTACCGGCTGGACCTCGTTCGTCGCCGGTTTCTCCGGGGCCATAGCCGCCAGCGCCGTGGTGCTCGCGTTCTACCTCGGGCGTTTCCTGCCGATCGCCGGCAGCGATCAGGTGCTGCTGTCATTACCCCTCGGGTTCATCACGCTCTCGGTGTCGCCGCAGACCATCACCGCCCTCTCCGCCATCTGGCTGATGTCGTGGATTCACCTGCGCGGCGTCGGCCCCGGCCGCCTCGTCGGCAACGTGCTCGCCAGCCTCAAGGTGACGGCGCTCGTGCTGTTCATCGTGTTCGGCTTCGCTTTCGGTACCGGATCCTTCTCGAACCTCACGACGGCCGCGGCCGAACCGACGACCGGCGCCTGGCTGTTCGCGCTGGTGCCCGTGCTCTTCACGTATGCCGGCTGGAACGCGGCGTCGTACGTGGCCGAGGAAGTGCGCGACCCCGGACGCAACGTCCCGCGCGCCCTCGCGCTCGGCACGGTGGCCGTCGTCGTCCTCTACCTGTTCCTGAACGCGTTGTATCTCTACGTGCTGCCGGTCAGTGAACTCGCGGCCGTGCGCGGCAGCGTGCTCGACGTGATCGCCGACCGCCTGCTCGGGCAGCGGGCCGGCGATGTGATGGGCGTCGTCTCGATCGTGAGCCTGCTGGCGAGCATCTCGGCGATGGTCTTCGCCGGGCCGCGCGTCTACTACGCGATGGCCCGCGACGGCGTGTTCTTCCCGGCCGCGGCCACCGTGCATCCGGTCTACCGCACGCCGGCGACGTCGATCGTCGCGCAGGCGGTGTGGAGTTCGCTGCTCGTGCTCACCGGGTCGGCCAACGACCTCACGACCTACACCGGCTTCTCGATCACGCTCTTCAACGGCGTCGCCGTGGCGGCGCTCTTCGTCCTGCGCTGGCGCGAGCCGAACGCGCCGCGTCCCTATTCGACGTGGGGCTACCCGGTCGTGCCGGGGCTCTTCGTGGCGGTCTGCGCCGTCATCGTCGCCAACGCGCTCTGGACCGACCTCGGCGTGCCGCTGCTCGGTGGCACGTCGATGGGTCCGTCGGCGGCGGGTCTGCTCATCATCGCCCTCGGGCTGCCGCTCTACGCCTGGTTCACGCGGCGCGCGCCGGCCGCCTGACCACGTCCTGAGCCAGGGCCATGGTGGCTGTGCCGTCCCACGGCCGCATGGGTTCCGTCGGCGTCCTAACCCCGGGAGGACTTCTCATGACCAGAATCGGATTGGCCTGGACCGGCCTGGCGGTGCTCGTCGCGGGGGTCGCGGCTGATCGCGCCACCGTGCTGGCGCAGCGGCGTGTGACGCCGCCGGTGGAATCACGCATACTTTCGGGTAGTGACGTCGGCTTCAGGGTGGAGGGCGTGGACCCCACGACGGGCGGCCCCACCGGAACCTGGATGGTGCGTATCAACGGCACCTGGGTGGAGATCGGGTCATCGCCCGTGATGAAACGTCTGAAGTAGCAGGCGCCCGTACAGCACAACGGCCGGCGAAGGTTCGCCGGCCGTTGCCGCGTACTGCCGGAGCGGGCGCCCGGGCTCAGGGAATCGGCTGCATGTCGCCGCGATAGGTGATGGTGCGTCCCGGCTGCACGCGCACGTCGAAGGTGAGCGTTTCGAAGCCGGGCTTTCTGATTTCGATGCGGTAGCCGCCGTCGTCGAGCCGGAGCTGCTGCCAGAGGCCGTCGAAGTCATCGACGGTGCCGGCGTAGTAGCCGTCCACGTAGACCTCGGCGTCGCGTGCGTTCACCTTGAGCCGCACGCCGCCGGTGCCCCAGCCGCCGTTCCAGCCGCCGCCCCACGCATTGCCCCAGCCGCCGCCGTAGTAACCGCCCCAGTTGTTCCCGTAGTAGCCGTTCCACGCGCCCCAGCCGCCGTAGGCGCCATACGCCGGCCAGCCCCAGCCGTACCAGCTCCACGGGTCGTAGTAGTAGTAGCCGAGGCCGCCGGTGCCGGCGTAGTAGCGGCGCCCGTAGGAGTTGCCCCAGTTGGCGTTCGGCGGACGCGGCGCCCGGCTGCGCGGCACGGCCTGCGCGACCTGGCCGCCACGGGTGTCGTTGTCGGGGTTGCGCACGCCGCCGCCGCGCCTGACGGCGCTGCCCTCACCGCGGCTGCTGCCGCCGCCGCTCACGCGGCCGCCGCTGCTGCCGCCACTGCCGCGGCCGCTGCTGCCGCCGCTCGGGCGGCGCCGGCCGCCCTGCTCCTCGAAGGCCGGCATGGCGGGCGAGGAGGCGGGCGCCTCGGCGCGCACGCGAGGTCCGGCGTCGGGCAGCCCCACCCGTTCGGAGGTTCGCGGCGCGCGCACCGCCCCGCTGTCGTTGTCGCGCGCCCGCACGCGTTCGACGGCCTGCGGGGCGGGCGTGGCGTCCTGGTGTTCGGGGACGCCGGCAGGGTCCTGCGCGAAGGCAGGGGAGACGGCCAGCGCCACGAGCGCGGCCGGCAGGATCAAGCGTCGGGCTGTCATCACGACACCTCGGGGAGGAAAGGCAGACTGCACGACTTCGAGGACTGCAACTTCACTGCCAGCGGAAAGCCCGGCCAATCGGTGCCAGGCGACGTGCCGTCGTCCGGATTCCTTGACAGTCCTTTTCGCCAGCGGGGACACTGGACGGCGCGCGCCTGGTCCCGCCGCGCCGAATCCTCCCCACATGCCGCTCCTGCCGCCGTCGCGCCCCGCCCCTGCCGCCCTGCGGCTGGTGGGCCCGCCCGCGAGGCGCTGGCCGTCGCTGCTGCTCGTTGCGGTGCTCGTGGCCGCGGGCTGCGGCAAACGTGGCGCGCCGCTGCCGCCGCTGCCGCGGGTGCCGGCGGCGGTCTCGGAGTGGTCGGCGCTGCGCAGCGACGAGACCGTGGCGCTCACCCTGGTCGTGCCAGGCACCAACGTCTCGGGCGATGCGCCGGGGGATATCGCCGGCATCGAGCTCTACGCCGTGACGGCGGACCTCGCGCCGGAACTCGTCGCCGGCCGCGTGCCGCCCGGGATGACGCTGGTGGCGAGCGCGCGGGTGCGCCGCCCGCTGCCGCCCGTGCCGGCGGGTGTCCCCGCAGACCTGCCGCCCGTGCCGCGTGAGCCCGGGCTCGACCAGGGCGAGCGGACCACGTTCCGCGAACAGCTCACCCCCGAGCTGCGTGTGGCGCAGCCGGCGGCCTTGCCCGCCCCGGCACCGTCCGCGCCAACCATCAGTGACGCGCCCGCGCTCTCGCTGCCGCTGGTCATGGCGGAGGTGCGGCAGGTGAAGCGCCACTACGTGGCGGTGGCGGTCAGCCGCCGCGGCACGCGCAGTGCCTGGAGTGCCGTGCGATCGGTGCCGGTGGGCCCGGTGTCGGGCGCGCCCTCTCCGCCGGCGCTCACCTACGATGCCGCGGCGGTCACCCTCGCGTGGACGGCGGCGCGCGACGCGCGCTCCGGCCCCGCGCCGGCCACGGCCGACACGCTCGAGTCGCGTCCATTCGGGCCCGTGGGGGTCGCCACGCGGTACGTCGTCTATGCGACGGCGCCCGACGGCGCCGCGCCCACGAAGCTCACCGAGCAGCCCGTGGCGGCGCTCACCTACGCGGCCGCGGGCATCGAGTTCGGCCGCGAGCGCTGCTTCGTCGTGCGCGGCGTCGACACGCTCGACGGCGTGGACGTGGAAGGCCCGGCCTCGCCGGTGGCGTGCATCACGCCGGCCGATACGTTCCCGCCGCCGGCCCCGTCGGCGCTCGAGGCCGTGGGTGGCGCCGGAGTGGTGAGTCTCATCTGGGAAGGCGTCGACGCGCCCGATCTGGCCGGCTATCTCGTGTTTCGCGGCGCGGCGGGCGGCGAGCCCACCGAGCAGCTCACCCCGGAGCCGATCCGCGCCAGCAGTTTCGAAGACCGGGCCGTGGTGGCCGGCACCCGCTACGTCTACGTGGTCGTCGCGGTAGACTCGGCAACGCCGGCCAACCGCAGCGGTCCATCGAACCGGGCGGAAGAAACGGCCAGACGGTAGCCCTGGGGACTGGGGCTGGGGGCTGGGGCAAACACGATGCCCGCGGGTCTCCGAACAACTCCCCGCGAGGATGCATGGACAGAATCTATCGGGTACGGCAGGGAATGGGCGGGCGCTACGCGGTGGAACGCGACGGCGCGTTCTTCTGGCTCGAGGGCGACGTGTTCGGCGACTACCGGCCCGGGGCCGCGATCGACGGGCCGCTCGGGACGGTGCTCGCGCCGGTGCTGCCGTCGAAGATCCTGGCCATCGGTCTCAATTACAAGGATCACGCCGCCGAGATGAAGAAGGCGCTGCCGGCCGAGCCGCTCCTCTTCATCAAGCCGGCCACGACGGTCATCGGTCCCGAGGCCGACATCCACATTCCCTCCTGGTGCGGACGGGTCGAACACGAGTCGGAGATGGCGGTGGTCATCGGCCGCCGCGCCGCGCGCGTGAAGGCGAAGGACGCGATGTCGTACGTGCTCGGCATCACCTGCCTGAACGATGTGACCGCCCGCGAACTGCAGGCGAAGGACGTGCAGTACTCGCGCGCCAAGGGCTTCGACACCTTCGCGCCGATCGGCCCGTGCATCGCCGTCGGGCTCGACCCGTCCGAGCTCGAGGTCGAGGGCTGGGTGAACGGCCAGAAGCGCCAGCACTCGAACACGCGCGAGCTCATCTTCCCCGTGCCCTACATCATCGAGTGGCTCACCCGCTTCATGACGCTCGAGGCCGGCGACGTCATCACCACCGGCACGCCGTCGGGTGTCGGGCCGCTCGTGCCCGGTGACCGCATGATGGTCAAGGTGCAGGGCGTCGGTGCGCTCAGCAACCCCTGTGTCGAGGCGCCGCAGGCATGAACGACCCGATTGCGAAGCTGCGCGACCTCGAACGCCGCGCCGAACTCGGCGGCGGCGAAGGCCGCCTGCGCCGGCAGCACGAGGCCGGCAAGCTCGTGGCCCGCGAGCGCATGGAGCTGCTCTTCGATCCGGGCACGTTCGAGGAGGTGGACAAGCTCGTCACCCACCGCTGCCTCGACTTCGGCATGGAGACGCAGATCGTGCCGGGCGACGGCGTGGTCACCGGTCACGGCCGGGTGAACGGACGCGTCGTCTACGCCTTCGCGCAGGACTTCACGGTGTTCGGCGGCTCGCTCTCGGAAACCAACGCCGCCAAGATCGTGAAGACGATGGACATGGCGATGAAGGCCGGGGCGCCCATCGTCGGCCTGAACGACTCGGGCGGCGCGCGGATCCAGGAAGGCGTGCTGTCGCTCGGCGGCTACGCCGACATCTTCCTGCGCAACACGCTGGCGAGCGGCGTCGTGCCGCAGATTTCGGCGATCCTCGGCCCGTGCGCCGGCGGTGCCGTCTATTCGCCGGCCATCACCGACTTCACCATCATGGTGAAGGGCTCGAGCTACATGTTCGTCACCGGGCCCGACGTCATCAAGACGGTGACCCACGAGGACGTCTCGAAAGACGATCTCGGCGGCGCCATGACGCACAACGAGAAGAGCGGCGTGGCGCATTTCGCGGTGGACGACGATCGCGAGTGCATCGCCCTCGTGCGCGAGCTGCTGGCGTTCCTGCCGTCGAACAACCTCGACGAGCCGCCGCGCCGCCCGACCGCCGATCCGGTGGACCGCGAAGACGCCATGCTCGACAGCCTGGTGCCGCCCTCGGCCAACCAGCCCTACGACATGCACGATCTCATCCGCTCGATCGCGGATGATGGCGCGTTCCTCGAGGTGCACGAGCACTACGCGAAGAACATCATCGTCGGCTTCGCGCGTCTCGGCGGCAGACCCGTGGGCATCGTCGCCAACCAGCCGGCGCACCTGGCCGGCACGCTCGACATCAACGCCTCGGTGAAGGGGGCGCGGTTCGTGCGCTTCTGCGACTGCTTCAACATCCCGCTCGTGACCTTCGAGGACGTGCCGGGCTTCCTGCCGGGCACCGTGCAGGAGTACGGCGGCATCATCCGCCACGGCGCCAAGCTGCTCTACGCCTACGCCGAAGCGACCGTGCCGAAGGTGACCGTGATCACCCGCAAGGCCTACGGCGGCGCCTACTGCGTGATGTCGAGCAAACACATCCGCACCGACTTCAACTACGCCTGGCCGACGGCGGAGATCGCCGTGATGGGGGCCGAAGGTGCCGTCAACATCCTGTATCGCCGCGAGATCGAGAAGGCCGCCGATCCGGCGGCGATGCGCGCCGAGAAGATCGCCGAGTTCCGCGAGAAGTTCGCCAATCCCTACGTGGCGGCCGAGCGCGGCTTCATCGACGAAGTGATCCTGCCGCGCACGACGCGCCGCCGCCTCATCCAGGCGCTGGCCACGCTCGAGACCAAGCGCGATCGGAATCCGCCGAAGAAACACGGCAACATTCCGTTGTAGCCAGGGGGCGCCCGCCGGGGGGCGCCGGCGGTGCGTGCATATTTGTTTTTCGATGAGCGCGTGCGAAATTATCTAGTTTTCGAGCATCGCGATCGTCCGGTAGTGTGGCTCTCACGGAGGTACACACACATGCGATTCATGATGCTGTCCATTCTGGCCGCGACCCTCGCCGCTATTCCCGCCCCCGCCGCCGCCGATGCGCGTTCGGCCTTCGATCAGGTCATCGCCGACGCGCAGCGCGTGCGTGAGGAGGCGCAGGACGTCAAGCAGCTCCTGCGCAGCCGCGACGCCGGGCAGGCGGTCGTGCTGCAGCGGGTCAGCGTGCTCGAAACGCACGCTCTGGCGCTCAAGGCGTCCATCAGTCAGCTCGACGCCGGCGAGGCCGGCCTGACCTCGACGCAGCTGGCGGCGGTGGAGCGCGCCCGGGCCGCCAGCGAGACGCTGCTCATACTGCTGCAGAACAAGACGGCCCTGCTCGCCGATGCCGGGAAGCTGGAGCGTCAGCGCGGCCTCCTGCGCGCCAAGGCCGAGGGCATCGTGGCCCGGGCGAGGCTGGTCGAGCAGCAGATGGCCCGCGCCCGCGGGTAGCGGGCCCTTCCCGGTCCGGCCCCTGACACCGGACCGGCCAGCCCGCCTGCCGTGGCCCTGACACCATGGCAGGCGGGCGCTCTTTCCCCGCTCCGCCGCACGGCCCTCACGGCACCGAAGTGCTAGAATTTTCAGTGAGTCTCGTGCCCGTCACCAAGGTCCTCATCGCCAACCGCGGCGAGATCGCCGTCCGCATCATTCGCGCCTGCCGCGACATGGGGATTGCGACGGTCGCCGTCTTCAGCGACTGCGATCGTGCCGCCCGGCACGTGCGCATGGCCGATGAAGCCTGGCCCATCGGCCCGAATCCCCCCCGCGAGAGCTATCTCAGGATCGACGCGCTCATCGCCGTGGCGCAGGCGTCGGGTGCCGACGCGGTGCACCCGGGCTACGGCTTCCTCGCCGAGAACGAAGACTTCTCACGCGCCTGCCGCGAGGCCGGCCTGACCTTCATCGGGCCGTCGCCGGAAGCCATCGAGCTCATGGGCAGCAAGACGGCGGCGCGGCAGGCGGCGATTGCCGCGGGCGTGCCGGTGGTGCCCGGCACCGCCACGCCGCTCGGCGCCGAGGTGCCGGACGCGGAGGTGCTCGAGATCGCGCGCGGCGTCGGCTACCCGCTGATGCTCAAGGCGGTCGCCGGCGGCGGCGGCAAGGGCATGCGCGTCGTCACCACGCCCGACGAACTGCCGGGCGCGCTGCGGGCGGCGCGGTCGGAGGCCGGTTCGGCCTTCGGTGACTCGGCCGTGTATCTCGAACGGCGCATCATGCGCCCGCGTCACATCGAAGTGCAGCTGCTCGCCGACCATCACGGCACAGTGGTGCCATTCGTCGAGCGGGAATGCTCGATCCAGCGGCGGCACCAGAAGGTGATCGAGGAAAGCCCGTCACTCGCCGTCTCGCCCGACCTGCGCCGCCGCATCACGAGCGCCGCCGCCTCGGTGGCGAGACAGGTGGGCTACACGAACGCCGGCACCATCGAGTGCCTGCTCGACGAGGACGGCTCGTTCTACTTCCTCGAGATGAACACGCGGCTCCAGGTGGAACACCCGGTGACCGAGCAGGTGTCGGGCGTGGACCTCGTGCAGTGGCAGATCCGCATCGCCCGCGGCGAGCGGCTCACGATCGACCCGGAGGCCGCGCTCACGCCGAAGGCGCACGCCATCGAGTGCCGCATCTACGCCGAGGATCCCGACAACAACTTCCTGCCGTCGCCCGGCCGCATCGTGAAGCTGCAGGCGCCGCAGGGGCCCGGTGTGCGTGACGACAGCGGCGCGACCGAAGGGCTCGAGGTGCCGATCTTCTACGACCCGATGATTTCGAAGCTCATCACCTGGGGCGACGACCGCGCGCAGGCGCTGGCGCGGATGCGGCGGGCACTGCGCGAGTACGAGGTGCACGGCATCCGGACGACGATCCCGTTCTTCACCTGGGCGCTCGACGATCCGGATTTCGTGGCCGGCCGCTTCGACACGTCGTTCATCGACCGCAAGCTCGTCGAGCGGGCCGGCGTGCCCTTCGACCAGCCGTCGGTCGATGACGAAACCGCTGCCGCCGTGGCCGCCGCGCTGCATCTGGCGCTGCGCGCGCCGGCCGTCACGAGTGCGCCGCCGGCCGCGCCCGAGAGCCGCTGGCGGCAACAGGCCCGCGTCGAGGCGCTGAGGTAACCCGTGCAGTACACCCTCGTCATCGGCGAGCGGACCCGCACCGTGCACCTGCAGCGGCAGGGCGGCGGCTACCGCGTCACTGTGGACGCCAGGACGTTCGACGTCCATGCCGCCGAGGTGGACGGCCGCGCGCTGTCGCTGCTCATCGGCAGCACGAGCGCGCAGGGCGCCGGCCGTAGCGTGCCGGCCGTCGTCGTAGCCGGCAGAACGGCGGGCGAACTGCAGGTCGCCGTGCACGGGCGCACGATGCCGGTGCAGGTCGTGGCCGACGAACGCTCGCGCCGCCGCAGCGGCGGCCCCGGCGATGCCAGCGGACCGCAGCGCATCATCGCGCCGATGCCCGGCAAGGTCGTCCGCGTGCTGGTGGCGCCGGGCGCCGAGGTGCAGGCGCGGCAGGGACTCGTGGTGGTGGAAGCGATGAAGATGGAGAACGAGCTGCGGGCCGCCAGAGCGGGACGGGTCGTGTCGGTCTCGGTGGTCGAAGGGCAGTCGGTCGACGCGGGAGCGGTCCTGGCCGTCGTGGAGTAGGCCGTGCCGCGTGGGTTGCTCCGGCGCCTGTCGATCGCGCTGACGCACGTGCGCCGCGTCTGGCTCGTCGCGGCCGTGACGATCGCCGTGGCGCTCGTGTCTGTCGTCACGGTCGACGTCGGGCCCGTCATCCGCGCCCGCGCCGAAGCCGAAGCCTCGCGGTTCATCGACCGGCCGGTGCACATCGGCCGGCTCGGCGTGAACATCGGCCGCGGAAGCCTGGTCATCGTCGATCTCGTGGTCGACGGCATCACCGCCGCGCACGACCCGTGGCTGGTCGCCAGGCACGTCGAGCTCTCGCTCACCTGGAAGGCCATCCTCGGCCGGGAAGTGCTCATCGACAGCGCCGAGTTGTCCGACTGGCGCCTCATCGTCGAGAGTTATCCGAACGCCATCCACAACTGGCCGCGTCTGAGCGGCCCGCCGCGGCCGCCGCGCACCGGCCCGCCGCTCGTCACGACCACCATCCAGAACGTACGCGCCACCCGCGGCCACCTCATCGTGCGCGACTTCGGGTCCTCGTGGGGCCTCGATGCGCCGAATCTCGAGATCGCCGCGGTGAAGGACGCCGAGTACCACGGCACGATGACCTTCGACGGCGGCACGCTGCTCATCCAGCAGTACGAGCCGATGTGGGCGCGCTTCTCGACCGGCTTCGCCGTGCGCGACGGCAAGGTGGTGCTCGAGAACATGGCGCTCGACGCCGACGGTGCCCAGGTGCGCGGCACCGGCCTCATCGACGCTGCGAACTTCCCCGAAGCCACCTACGCGCTCACGTCCACGCACCAGCTGCCGCGTACGCGCGCCATCTTCTACGCGAAGGACCAGTTCCGCCTGAGCGGCGAAGGGCGCTTCACCGGCGGCGTCCACATGTTCAAGGGCGGCTACGAAGTGAAGGGCGACTTCGTGAGCCCCGAGGCGGGCTACGACGACTTCCGCTTCCAGGACTTCCGGGCCGGCGTGGTCTGGGTGCCGACGCGGCTCGATGTCACCGATGTGCGCGCCAGGTTCTACGGCGGTGATATCGGCTTCACCTACGTGCTCGAGCCGCTCGGGCAGCCCGCCAGAAAGGCCGACGCGGTCTGGGACGTCACCTACACCGACGTCGACCTCACCACGTTCACCAATTTCCTCGAGACCCGAGGGATGCGGCTGGCCGGCCGGGCCAGCGGACGTCATCTCACCCGGTGGACGCTCGGCGGCTTCAGCCAGAGCACGGGCGAGGGCGCCCTCACCGCCGTGATGCCCGGCGGTGTCACGCCGATGGGCCGCGAGGTGCCGGACGACGCGGAGGCCGCGGCGAACCTTAGGGCCGAGATGCAGGGGCCGTTCAGTCCCCACACGGCGCTCGCGCCGGTGCCGATGGCCGGGGACGTGGCCTACACCTTCACGGGCGACAGCATCACCTTCGCGCCGAGCCGGTTCGCCACGGCCGAGACCTTCGTGGCCTTCGACGGCACGACCGACTGGGGCAAGGCGTCGCGCCTGCCGTTCCACGTGTCGAGCCGCGACTGGCAGGAGAGCCACCGCTTCCTCGCCGGCATCATGACGATGGTGGCGGCGCCCACCGCGTCGGTGCCGCTCGGCGGCGTCGGGCAGTTCGACGGCGTGATGCTGGGCGACCTCGGCAACCCGCGCGTGGAAGGGGCGTTCAGCGGCCGCGCGATGCGGGCGTGGAACGTGTCGTGGGGCGCGCTCGAGGGCTCGGCCGTCATCGAGAACTCGTACGCGCACGTGCGGAATGGTGTCGTCACGCAGGGCCAGGCGCGCATGGATATCGACGGCCAGTTCGCGCTCGGTTATCCGCGCAAGGACGGCGGCACCGAAATCGACGCGCGCATCCGCGCTTCCGAGTGGCCGCTCACCGACTTCCGGACGGCATTCGAGCTCCACGACTATCCCGTGTTCGGCGCGCTCGGCGGCGAGATTCGCCTGAACGGCAGGTACGAAGAGCCGTTCGGGTTCGGCCGCATCACGCTGGATCGCGGCATCGCCTACGACGAACCGTTCGCGTCGGGTGTCACCAGCCTGCGCTTCGAAGGGCCGGGTGTGCGCCTCGACGGTCTCGAAGTGAAGAAGGCCGGCAGCACCATCACCGGCGCGGCGTACGTGGCCTGGGCGGGCACCTATTCGTTCAACGCCGACGGCCGCCGGCTCGCCGTGGACGCGCTCGACCTCACGTACTTCCCGACGCTGCCGCCGCTGACGGGGTTTGCCGACTTCAGCGCGACCGGCAGCGGCACGTTCGAGGAGCCGCGCTACGACGTCAAGGTGAACGTCTCGGACCTCTTCATCGGGGAGGAAGGCATCGGCGAGATGACGGCGCAGGTCGGCCTGCGCGGCCTGACCGTGCTCTACAGCTTCGACGTGGCCTCGCCCAGGCTCGCCGCCTCGGGCTCCGGACAATTCGGCCTCACCGAGGCCGGCGAGATCGAGATGACCGTGCGGCTCTCGGACACGTCGCTCGATCCCTACGCGCGGGTCCTGATGCCGACGCTCTCGCCGTACACGACGGCCATCGGCGGCGGCAGCGTGCGCGTCTGGGGCGCGGTGTACACGCCGAACGCCCTGCACATCGCCGCGACCATCGACGACCTGCGGCTGCGGCTCTTCGACTACGAGCTGCGCAACCGCGGCGAACTCAAGGTGGGCCTCGACGGGCAGGTCGTGCATCTCGACGCCTTCGGGATGACCGGCGACCGCACCTCGCTCGATGTCACCGGGCGGATCGACCTCGAACGCGACGCCGTCACCCTGCGCGCCAACGGCGACGCCAACCTGGCGGTCCTTCAGGGCGTGGCGCCGCAGGTGCGCGGCTCGGGCCGCGCCGAGATCTCGGCCACCATCGGCGGCACGACCGCGACGCCCACGATCTCGGGCAACGCGCTTCTCACCGACGGGCGGCTGCGCACGTTCGCCTTCCCGCACGCGCTCGAGGCCATCAACGGCATCGTCGCCTTCGACGCCACGTCGGTGCGGCTCGACGGCCTGCGCGCCAGGCTCGCCGACGGCACGGTGCAGTTCGGCGGCCGCATGGGCCTGAGCGGCCTGACGCTCGCCGACTACGACCTCACCCTCACGGGACACGATCTGCGCCTCCGGTATCCCGAGGGGCTGCGCTCACTCGTCGAAGCGGCGCTCACCGTGCAGGGGCCGGCCGATGCGCCGGTGCTCGGCGGCTCGGTGCTCGTCAGGAACGCCGTGTGGACGCCGGCGTTCGACGGCACCACCAGCGTCTTCGGCTCAACCGCCGCCGCGCCGCCCGCGGCCGAGGCCGGGCCGCCCGTGGCCGGCGCCGCCGCCGCGCCGGCGGCGACCCCGGCGCTGCGATTCGACGTGCGGCTCGTGGCGCCGTCCACCTTCCGCATCGAGAACGACCTCGCCCGCATCGTCGCCAGCGCCGACGTCACCCTGCGTGGCACGCCCGAGAAGCCACAGGTCTTCGGCCGCGCCGACATCGAACGCGGCGAAGTGCGTTTCGAGGGCCGCCGCTACGTGGTGTCGCGCGGCAGCCTCGACTTCACGAACCCCGACCGCATCCAGCCGTTCTTCGATGTCGAGGCCGACACCCGCGTGCGCGTGCCCGGGCAGACCTACCGCGTCACGCTGCGCATCGCCGGCACGACCGAGCGCCTGCAGCCCGAGTTCACCTCCGACCCGCCGCTGCCGTCCGCCGACGTGCTGTCGCTGCTGCTCTCGGACCGCACGCCGACCGGCGATGTCGAGGTCACCTCGATCAACGCCCCCAACCAGCGGGAGGTGGACCTGCTGCAGTCGCGGGCCACGCGCGCGCTCACCGGGGCGCTCTCGGCCGAAGTGGGGAAGGTCGTGCAGGAGACGTTCGGCGTCGATACCTTCCAGATCACGCCGCTCCTCGTCGACCCCTACCAGCAGGTGTCCGGGCTGGCGGTGAATCCCGCCGCCCGCGTCACCATCGGCAAGCGGCTCTCGGACCGCATGTACCTGACCTACGTGCGCAGCCTGTCGAGTTCGGAGCGCGACCAGATCATCCTGCTCGAGTACGACCAGAGCGACACGATGGGCTGGGTGCTGTCGCAGAACGAAGACGGCACCTACGCGCTCGAAGTCCGCAAGCGGGTGACGTTCTGATGCGCGGGTCGCGGCTGTGGTTCGCCCTGGCGCTCGTGGCCGTGGCGGCACGTCCGGCGGCGGCCGACATCGGCGGGCTGCTCGGCCGGCGGGTGAACGACGTCCGCGTCGAGACCGGCGGCGTGACGGTGACCGATCGCGGCGTGCTCACGCTCGTCGAGACCCAGCTCGGCGACGTGCTCACGATGCGCGACGTGCGGCAGACGATCGAGCACTTCGTGACGCTCGGCCGCTATGCCGACGTGCGCGTCTATGCCGAGCCCGACGGCGACGGCGTGCGCCTGCGCTACGAGGTCGTGCCGGTCGAGCGCGTGACGCGATTCGTGTTCCAGGGCCACCCGGACATCGACGGGCGCGGCCTGCGCACCGACCTCATCGACCGCTTCGGCGCGACGCCCGAGGCGAGCCGCCTGCCGGAGATGGCGCTGGAGGTGGTGGCGCGTTATCAGGCACGCGGGTATCCGGCGGCGCGCGTCGACACCCGCACGGCGCCCGAAGGCCGCGCTGGCACCGTGGCGGCGATCTTCGTCGTCACGCCCGGGCGACAGACGGTGGTCGGCCGTGTCACGGTGGACGGTCCCGCTGAAGCCACGCGGGGACTGGCCGAACGGCTGGGCCTCGTCACCGGCCGGCCGCTCGATGCCGACACGCTGGCGACACGGGTGGACGAGGCCGAAGACGCGCTCAAGGGCGACGGCTACTACGAGGCGATCGTCGACGCCCAGGTCACCGTGCCGCCCGAGAGCGGCGGCGCCGCCGACGTCGCCGTGCGCGTGAACCTCGGTGACAGGGTGACGATCGCGTTCGACGGCGATCCGCTGCCGGCCGATCAGCGCCGCAGTCTCGTGCCGATCGAGCGGCTGCGGTCGGTCGAGGAAGAAGTCGTCGAGGACGGCAGCCGCAACATCGAGCAGTACCTGCGTCTCGAGGGCTATCGCGCGGCGAGCGCGCCGGCGGCGCGGCGGCGCGTGAGCGGGATGCTGCGGATCACGTTCGACGTGACGCGCGGACCGCTGCACGTGCTCGGCCGGGTCGAGACCGCGGGCGTGGCGGCGCTGTCGCGGCAGGAGCTCGAGCCGCTGCTCAAGCTGCAGTCCGGTGAACCGTACGTGGACGCCCGCATCGCCGCCGTGGGCGGCGCCCTCGTCGAGTACTACCGCGTTCGCGGCTTCGCCGCCGTGTCGGTGCTGCCGCAGATCACGTTCCCGGGCACCACCGATCCGGCCCGCGTGCCGGTGGACGTGCGCTTCGAGATCACCGAGGGGCCGCGCACGATCGTCACCGGCGTGCGCATCGACGGCGCGAGCGCGCTGCCCGAGGCACAGCTCACGGCCGATCTGGGCCTGACGACGGGCAAGCCCTTCTACCTGCCGCAGCAGGCGATCGATCGCGATGCCATCGAGCGGCGCTACCGCAACGCCGGCTTCCAGCGCGCCGCAGTCGAGGCGCGTCCGGTGCTGAACGCCGAGCGCACCGGCGTCACGGTGACCTACGTCGTGCGCGAGGGACCGCCGACCCGCGTCGACCACGTGCTCGTGGCCGGCGCCGAGCGCACCTCGCCGGATCTCGTGCGCCGCGAGATCACGCTCGTGCCCGGGGGGCCGCTCGGCTACGACGCCATCATCGAGAGCCAGCAGAAGCTGAGCGCGCTCGGCCTCTACCGCCGCGTGCGCATCACAGAGGCGCCGCACGGCCTCGACGACACGGCGCGCGACGTGCTGGTCGAACTCGAGGAGGCGCCGGCCACCGGCGTGAGCTACGGCGGCGGTCTCGAAGTGGGGCGGCGCCCGCGTATCGGCGACGACGGCATCGCGACGGATCGCTTCGACATCGCGCCGCGCGGCTTCTTCGAGGTGACGCGGCGGAACCTGTGGGGCAAGAACCGCTCGGTGAGCGCGCTCACCTCGGTGAGTCTGCGGCCCACCGACCCGGGCGTCGACGCGGCGCCGGACGAGAAGGGCGGCTACGGCCTCAACCAGTACCGCGTGGTCGGCACGTTCCGCGAGCCGCGCGCCTTCGGCACGGCCGGCGACGCCCAGGTGAGCGCCTTTCTCGAGCGCGGCATCCGCTCGTCGTTCAACTTCGACCGGCAGGGCGTGCGCGCCGAATACGCGCGGCGCTTCGGCAACCGGCTGACGATGCTCGGCCGCTATACCTACGACTTCACGACGCTCTTCGACACCAAGATCGCCGTGGAGGACCGGCTGCTCATCGACCGTCTGTTCCCGCAGGTGCACCTGGCGTCGATCTTCGGTTCCGTGCTGCGCGACTCACGCGACGACGTGCTCGATCCCGAGAAGGGCGCCGTGCTTGGCGCCGATCTGGAGTTGGCGCTCCGCTCGCTCAGCTCCGAAGTGGGGTACGCCAAGTCGTTCGTGCAGACCTTCGTCTACAAGCGGCTGCCGGGCGCGCGGCCCTGGGTGGCGGCGGCGGCGGCGCGGGTGGGCCTCGCCCGGGGCTTCGAGCGGCGCGTGCCACGCCTCGACGGCGACGGGCTGCCGGTGACCGGCGACGACGGCAACCCGATCGTCGATGTCGTGGCCGACCTGCCGGCCAGCGAGCGGTTCTTCGCCGGCGGCGACAGCACGGTGCGCGGCTTCGCGCTCGACCGCCTCGGATCGGCGGCCACGCTCAACGCCGAAGGGTTCGCCACCGGCGGCAACGCGCTCGTCGTGCTCAACACCGAGCTGCGCACGCCGTACGCGAAGGGCGTCGGGCTCGTCGGCTTCGTCGATGCCGGCAACGTCTTCCTGCGCGTCGGCGACGTGGACATGACCGACCTGCGCACGACAGCCGGCCTCGGCATCCGCTACCGCTCGCCGCTCGGCCCGCTGCGTTTCGACATCGGCTTCAAGCTCGACCGCCGGGACTTCTCGCGCGGCACCGAGCGCCGTGTCGTGTACCACCTCTCGCTGGGGCAGGCCTTCTGATGATGGCCGCCCCGCGCCTCCGGCTCCTGACGCTCCTTGCGTGTGCCGTCGCGGCACCGGCCGCGCGCGCGCAGACGTCCGTGCCGGCGCCGGCGACGCGCGGCGGTGGCGAGCTGCTCGAACGGACGCTCGCGATCGTGGGGGGCGCGGTGGTGACGCAGTCGGACGTATCGCTGACGATCGCGCTTGGCCTGGTCGAAGGACCGGCGGCGGCCACGCCGGAGTCGGTGCTCGCCGCGCTCGTCGATCGCTGGCTGATGCTGCACGAGGTGGCGCGTTTCGCCCCGGCCGAGCCCGCCGCCGCGGCAGTCGAGGCGCGGCTCGCGGCGCTCCGGGCACGCGCCGGTGACGCCGCGCTGGTGGCGCGGCAGCTGAGCGAGGCCGGCCGCGAGGCCTCGTACCTCGCCGCGTGGGTGCGCGATGACCTGCGGATCGCCGCCTATCTCGACCAGCGTTTCGCGTCCACCGGCGCGCCGTCGGAGCCCGACGTGGCCGCCTACGCGCAGCGGCAGGCGGCGGAGTTCGAGGCCGCCGGCCTCACCGGCGATGCGGCCCTGGCCGCTGCGCGGGCGCGTCTCGGCCAGGAGCGCCGCCGCGAGCTCATCGCCGACTGGCTGGCCGACCTGCGCCGGCGCACGAGCGTCGTCACGTTCACGCCGCGGCCCTGACGCGGGCACGGCGCCCGGTCAGAGTTGCCGGCCCACGGCCAACGCCGCCAGCACCTGCCCCAGGTTGAAGAGCGCGTGGCATACGGCGGCGGCGAGGATGCTGCGGCGGCGGAGCCACATCGCGCCCCAGAGCGCGCCGAGGGCGAAGGTGGCGAGGGCGACATCGCGGCCCTGCACCGTGTGACCGAGGCCGAAGGCGACGCTCGTCACGAGCAGCGCGAGGCCCGGCGGCAGCACGCCCGGCGTCAGACGGTGGAGCTGGAACGCCCGCTGCATCTCCTCGCGCACGCCGCCCGCGAGCACGACCACCACCGCGAAGATCACGACGCGCCGCGGATCGGACATGAGCGCGGTGAGCGGATTGACCGGCACGTTCTGCAGCGACGGCCACACGGCGCGCACTGCGGCGACGAGCAGCGCGACGCCGAACGTGACCGGCAGCACGAGCGCGACACCGAGGGCGGCCTCGCGCCAGCCGGGCGCCGTGCCGAACATCACCGCGCCGATCGATTCGCCGCGCCGGCGCAGGAAGTAGACGATGAGCGCCACGACGAGCGCCGCGTCGAGCAGCGACACGGCGATGATGAACGTGGCATTCAGGCCGCCCTCGGCGCTGGCGCCGATGCCGAGCGCCCACAGGAGTGCCGCGGCCACGATCTGCGTCGGATAACTCGAACAGAGCACCGCCTCGCCAACCGCCCGCGCCCGCGACAGCGGCGCCGGCCCCGGCGGTCCGGCCGGCGCGGGCGCATCGGGCGGCGCGGGGGGCACATCGCCGGGGGGCGGGAATTCGTCTGGGACCTGCCCGGGCGTGAGCATCTGCGCGGCTCTGCGATGGTACACTTTCCTCGTGACCGATGCGGTGAAGGCGGCCGTGGCCGCGCAGCGCGTGCTCATCGTCGAAGACGACGAGGCCGCGCGTCTGGGATTGACCGAGCTCGTGCGGACGTGGGGCTTCACCGTGGAGTCGGCGCCGGACGGGGAAGCGGCGCTGGCGATGGTCACGGCCTTCCGGCCGACGATCGTCGTGAGCGACCTCGTGATGCCGCGCATGGACGGGCTGGCGCTGCTCTCGGCCCTCAGCGACGACCTCTCACACATCTATTTCGTGCTGCTCACGGCGCAGGGCACGGTGGAAACCGCGGTCGACGCGCTCAAGCGCGGGGCCGAAGACTACCTGACCAAGCCGGTCGACCCGCAGCGCCTGCGCCACCTGCTCGAGCGGCTGTCGGAGCTGAGCGCGGCCCGCCGCGAGAACACCGAGCTGCGCCGGCGTCTGCGCGAGGAAGGCCGCTTCGGCCGCATGGTCGGCGCCAGCCGCGAGATGCGCAAGGTCTACAACGTGGTCGAACAGGCGGCGCCCACGACGGCCTCGGTGCTCATCATCGGCGAGTCCGGCACGGGCAAGGAGCTGGTGGCGCAGACGCTGCACCAGCTCTCCCCGCGGGCGACGCAGCCGTATGTCGCCATCAACTGCGCGGCGATTCCCGAGACGCTGCTCGAGAGCGAGATCTTCGGTCACGAGAAGGGCGCGTTCACCGGCGCCTACGAGCGCCGCGCCGGCTGCTTCGAACTGGCCGACCGCGGCACGCTCTTCCTCGACGAAATCGCCGAGATGGTGCCGGCCACCCAGGTGAAGCTGCTGCGCGTGCTGCAGGAGCGGCGCTTCCGCCGTCTCGGCGGCCGCAACGAGCAGGACGTGGACGTGCGCGTGATGGCGGCCACCAACGTCGACCCGGCGACGGCGGTCAAGAGCGGCAAGTTGCGGGAAGACCTCTACTACCGGCTGAACGTCTTCACCATCGCCCTGCCGCCGCTGCGCGATCGCAAGGAAGACCTGCCGCTGCTCGTGCAGACCTTCATCGAAGAGTTCAATCAGCGCGACGAGAAGTCGGTGAAGGCGGTGGATCCGGAAGCGATGCGCCGGCTCGAGGCCTATCAGTGGCCAGGTAACGTGCGCGAGCTGCGCAACGTGATCGAACGCGCCGTCATCCTCGCCAAGGGCGACTTCATCGAGGCCAGGCATCTGCCGCCGCTCGCGAGCGAGCGCCGCGTCTCGCCCGCCTCGCTGGCGGCGTCGAGCGAGGTGACGCTCACGCCCGGCATGACGGTGGACGAAGCCGAGCAGAAGCTCATCCTCGCCACGCTCGATGCCGCCGGCGGCAACAAGACGCGGGCCGCCGAGATGCTCGGCATCAGCCTCAAGACCCTGCACAACAAGCTCAACCGGATGAAGCAGGGCGCCTAGGCCGCGCGCTGGCCGGCCCCCGCAAGGTCCCCTCCCGTGTCGATCCGCCTCAAGCAGATCCTCGGTGTCACGGCGCTCGTCGGCGCCGTCGTCGTGGCGCTCAGCGCCGCGCACCTGGCGCGGATCGCCCGGCTCTCGCTCGAAGACAGCCGCGCCCGCGGCGAGCTGCTGACGAATGCGGTGTTCCACCGCGCCCGCGAAGTGGTGACGGCGCGCGAAACGGCCTATGCGGAGCTCGCCGCCGACGCCGGCGTGCGCTCGATCCTGCAGGCGACGATCTACTCCGAGGACGTGACCTACGCCGCCATCGTCGATGCCGGCGACGTGGTCGTGGCGGCAAGCGACCCCTCGCTCGTGGGGCAGCCGCTGCCGCCGGCCGGCAGCCTCGATGAACTGCTCGCCAGGAACGGACTGGCACAGGTGTGGGAGATCTGGAACTCGCGCGGCCGCACGCTCGAGTGGCGGGCGCCGCTGCTGCTCGGCGACGAGACGCTCGGCGACATCCGCATCGGCATCTCGACGCTGCTCGTGCGCGAGTCGCTGCAGGACACGATCGCGCCGGCGCTGGCGACGGCGAGCGGCGCGCTGCTGGTGGCGGTGCTCGTCGCCATCCTGCTCTCGCAGGCGGTGCTGCGGCCGATTCACGTCATCCAGAGCAGCCTGACGCGCCTTGGCCGCGGCGAGCTCGGCGTGACGCTCGACCTGCAGGAAGCCGAGGTGCAGGACCTGCGCGGTGTCTTCGACGCGGTCAGCTCCCAGCTGCGGCGCCTGCCGGCCGGCGGCGTCGCCAGCAAGGAGCTGGCGCAGCTGTCGAAACGTGTCGCCGCCCTCGGCCGGCTCACGGCCGGTGTGGCCCACGAAGTCAAGAATCCGCTGAACGCGATGACCATCCACCTCGAGCTGCTGCGCAACAAGATCGAGGGCGGCAAGCCGGCTGCCGACGTGCGTTCGCACATCGACATCATCGGCCACGAGATCAGGCGGCTCGACGCGGTCGTGCAGGGCTTCCTCAAGTTCGCGCGGCCGGAGGACATGCGGCTCGAACGGGTGTCGCTCGCCGCGCTTGCCAGCGACGTCGCCCAGTCGATTCGCGCCGAAGCGGAGATGGGGCGTGTCACCGTGGAAGCGACGGCGGCGGACCGGTCGATCGAGGTGGACGCCGATCCGGCGATGCTGCGGCAGGCGCTGCTCAACCTGGCGATGAACGCGCTGCAGGCGATGCCGCACGGCGGCACGCTGCGCTTCACGACCGAAGCTGGCCGCGACGGCCGCGCGCTGCTCAAGGTGCGCGACACCGGCACCGGCATCCCGCCCGAGCAGCTGGCCCGCATCTTCGACCTCTATTTCACGACCAAAGCCGGCGGCAGCGGCATCGGCCTGTCGATGGTGTTCCGCACGGTGCAGCTGCACCACGGCGATATCGACGTCGAGTCGACACCCGGCACCGGCACCACCTTCACGATCGCGCTGCCCCGCGCGGCCTGAGCCGGCGCGCCGCCCGCCGGGCGCGCTACAATACGGCATGCTCCCCCGGGCGGTCGCTCTCGTCTGCGGCCTGGCAGCTGCCAGCGCGCTTGCCGGGTGTGCGAAACCGCAGGCCGTCGCCACGCCGGCGATGCCCGCACTGGCCCCGCCCGAGGTGCCGCCGCGCGTCGTGGCGGAGTATCAGCCCGACCCGCCCCTGCCGGCCGCGCCAGTGTCTCCCGAAGCCGTGACCGCGCCGCCGCGTCCGGCGCGTCCGCCGCGCCGCGACACGCCGCGTCCCGAGGCGCCGGCCGATGAACCCCAGGGCCCGCCCGTGGCCGCGCCGGTCACGCCGCCGCCGGCCCTGGCGCTGCAGATGCCGGCCGCGAGCGCCAAGGCCGATCAGTCGGTGCGGGCGCTGCTCGCCCAGGCGGCCCGCGACCTCGGCCGGGTGGACTATCAGGCCCTCGACACCGATGGCCGCGCTCAGTACGAAACGGCCCGCCGCTTCATGCAGCAGGCCGACGACGCCCTCAAGGCCCGCAACGTCATGTTCGCGGGCAAGCTCGCCGACAAGGCCGCCACCATGGCGTCCGTCCTCCTCCGCTAGGCCTCCGTCACACCTCCGACCGGGCACCGTCATATGGCCGTGACGCATTGGTTGCGTCCTGCTCACACGGCCGTCGCCTGCCTTCGGATCCGCGGTCCGGCTTGTGTAGTGGACGCCGAAATACGAAAATAAGGCGAAACTTCAAAAAATGGCCGAAATCAGCCACATCTTGCGTCTGACCTAATTTTCAGGCGCAACATATTGTGGTTGCGGCGCTTGACAAAGGCCTGGGGGGCGCGCATATTTGGCAACGCGCGCGAGGCCGGAACCCGCGTCGAAGAGCTCCCAGCCTTCGGCATCGGTTACATCCTTCGAGCGACGCCTACGAGCGGCGGAGGCTTGTTCTGAAAGCCCGGCGCCGGACGCAGGCGATGTTCGAAGAAGCCCAGGCGCACAAGTGTGAAATACCAAGTAACTCCGTAAATCGCACGACCACCGAAATCGAACCACACGGCTGTAACGACTGACGAGACCCCCGGAGGGCTGGGGATGTCTTGTCTCTGGATTGGGCGGAGGAAGCATGCAGGAAGGCGCAGCGCAGAAGCTGGCGGCGGGGGCCGCTTCACAGGAAGCCGCGGGTGCGTACGCGGCCGCGACCACGGGAGCCACGGGCCGTTCCGTGACGATCTCGGGGCTCGAGTTCCCGCGGTACTTCACCACCGCCGGCACCGACCCCTTCGACGAGGTCGAATGGGAACTGCGTGATGCCGTCATCGGCAGCGAACGCGGCAAGGTCGTGTTCGAACAGCGCGGCGTGGAGATGCCGAAGCCGTGGTCGCAGCAGGCCACCAACATCGTCGTCTCGAAGTACTTCCGCGGCCACATCGGCTCGCCCGAACGGGAACGTTCGGTGAAGCAGCTCATCGGCCGCGTTGTCGACACCATCACCGCCTGGGCAAGGACGCAGGACTACTTCGCGACCCCCGACGCGTTGCAGGCCTTCAGCGACGACCTCAAGCACCTGCTCGTGCACCAGAAGGCCGCCTTCAACAGCCCGGTGTGGTTCAACTGCGGCTTCGAGAAGGCGCCGCAGTGCTCGGCCTGCTTCATCAACTCGGTCGACGACACGATGGACTCGATCCTCGGGCTCGCCAAGACCGAGGGGATGCTGTTCAAGTACGGCTCCGGCACCGGCAGCAACCTCTCGGCGATCCGCTCGTCGAAGGAACTGCTGGCCGGCGGCGGCACGGCGTCCGGTCCGGTGTCGTTCATGAAGGGCTTCGACGCGTTCGCCGGCGTCATCAAGTCGGGCGGCAAGACGCGCCGCGCCGCCAAGATGGTGATCCTCAACGCCGAACATCCCGACATCGTCGAGTTCATCAACTGCAAGGTCGAGGAAGAGAAGAAGGCCTGGGCGCTCATCGACCAGGGCTACGACGGCTCGTTCAACGGCGTCGCCTATTCCTCGGTGTTCTTCCAGAACTCGAACAACTCGGTGCGCGTGGCCGACGAGTTCATGCGCGCCGTGCTCGACGACGGCGTGTGGCAGACCCGCGCCGTCACGAGCGGCGACGTCGTCGACACCTACAAGGCGCGCGATCTCATGCGGCTCATCGCCGAGGGCACCTGGGTGTGCGGCGATCCCGGCATGCAGTTCGACACCACGGTGAACGAGTGGCACACGAGCCCCAACACCGCGCGAATCAACGCCAGCAACCCCTGCTCCGAGTACATGTTCCTCGACGACTCGGCCTGCAACCTGGCGTCGATCAACCTGATGAAGTTCGTGCGCGAAGACGGCGAGTTCGACGTCGACGGCTTCAAGGCCGCCTGCCGCACGCTGATCACGGCGCAGGAGATCCTGGTCGACAACTCGAGCTACCCGACCAAGGCGATCGAGAAGAACAGCCACGCCTACCGTCCGCTCGGCCTCGGCTACGCCAACCTCGGCGCGCTGCTGATGTCGCGCGGTCTGCCCTACGACAGCGACACCGGCCGCGACTACGCCGGGGCCATCACCGCGGTGATGACCGGCGAGGCCTATGCCCAGAGCGCGCGCGTGGCGCGCGATCATGGCGGTCCGTTCGCCGGCTACGCCCAGAACCGCGAGCCGATGCTGCGCGTCATGCGCAAGCACCGCGACGCGATCAAGGACATCAACCAGAAGAACGTGCCGGCCGATCTCTACGCCGGCGCGAAGCAGTCGTGGGACGAAGCCGTCGAACTCGGCGAAGACTTCGGCTACCGCAACGCCCAGGCCACCGTGCTCGCGCCCACCGGCACCATCGGCTTCATGATGGACTGCGACACGACGGGCGTCGAGCCCGACATCGCGCTCGTCAAGTACAAGAAGCTGGTCGGCGGCGGCATGATGAAGATCGTCAACCAGACCGTGCCGATGGCCCTCAAGAAGCTGGGCTACACGCAGACGCAGGTGGCCGACATCATCCAGTTCATCGACGAACAGGAGACGATCGAAGGCGCGCCGCATCTGCTCGAGCGCGACCTGCCGGTGTTCGACTGCGCCTTCAAGGCGGCCAACGGCGAACGCTCGATCCACTACATGGGCCACATCAAGATGATGGGCGCCACGCAGCCGTTCATCTCGGGCGCCATCAGCAAGACGGTGAACGTGCCGAAGGACGCCTCGGTCGAAGAGATCGAGCAGGCCTACCTCGAGAGCTGGCGCCTCGGCGCCAAGGCCATCTCGATCTACCGCGACGGCAGCAAGCGCTCGCAGCCGCTCAACACCACCAAGGACAGCCAGGCCGCGGTGATCGCGCCGAAGGAAGCGATCGATGCGGCGGTGGCCGCCGCGCTCGCCGCCCGCACGCCGGTGCGCCGCAAGCTGCCGGATGAGCGTCAGGCGATCACGCACAAGTTCGACATCGCCGGCCACGAGGGCTACATCACCGTGGGCCTCTTCGAAGACGGCATGCCGGGCGAGATCTTCCTGGTGATGGCGAAGGAAGGCTCGACCATCTCGGGCTTCGCCGACGCGTTCGCCCAGGCGATCAGCTACGCCCTGCAGTACGGCGTGCCGCTCAGCTCGCTCGTGGACAAGTTCAGCCACGTGCGCTTCGAGCCGTCGGGCATGACGCGCAACCCGGACGTGCGCTTCGCCAAGTCGATCGTCGACTACATCTTCCGCTGGATGGCGTCGAAGTTCCTGTCGCCGGAAGCGCAGTTCGCCGCCGGCGTGAACAACCGCGACGAGGCGGTGTCGGCGACGGCCACGGTGACCGAAACGGTGACCAAGTCGGTGTCGGTCGAGACGTCGGTCACGGTGCCGGCGCCGCCGGCGAAGACCAAGTCGGCGTTCGCCGCCATGCAGAACCAGGAAGACGCGCCGCCGTGCAGCACGTGCGGCTCGATCATGGTGCGCAGCGGCGCCTGCTACAAGTGCAGCAATTGCGGCACGACGTCGGGTTGCGCCTAGCCAGGGGGCTGAAAGGGTCTGACCCCGACACGAATCGTCGGGGGTCTGACCCGATTGGATACGAGGTGCCTGCCCCCTGAACGAATCGCAGGGGGACTGGCACCGAGGAAGACAGCGCGGGCGGAGTGGAGCAATCCACCCCGCCCGTTGTCGTTTCCGGAGCCGTCGCCTGGACAGCGGCCGCACTGAAAACGTCTGCGGACGGCGAGTCGAATCTGGCCTTCGAATCATCTGCCTGCGATGTTCACCGTGCGCGCGGGGCGGCACGACGAGCCGCTCTTCGTGCTGCGGAAGTTGGGCGTAACGAAGAAGGGCCAGGCAAGACGCCTGGCCCCCTTCGTTCATCGCGCGGAGCCGGTCCGGCTCACTCCTCCCCGTCGCAGCTCACCTTCGGGTTCCAGTCCACGTAGGTGCCGTTGGGGTTGTCGCGCCACGCCCACACGTGCAGCTCGTAGAGGCCGGGCAGCCGGTAACGATTCGGCGCGCCGACGAACTGCAGATGCTGGCCGGCCAGCACCGGCACGTCCGTTGACTGCGCGTCCCACACCGGCGCCGGCGTGATGAACTCCACGCCGACGAGCCGCGCCGTCCCGTTCCTGTACTCGTAGATGAGCGCCTCGGGTCTCGTGACGTCGAGCGTGCCATCCACGAGCGCGTTGTTGACGTAGTGCACGCCCATGGCGCCGACCTCAGGGCCGCTGACGCAGCCACCGAAGCGGGCGTAGCCGGCGGCGACGGCCTGGTTGATGTCGCGGAAGTCCGCGGTGGCCTCGCGGACGCGAGCCGCAAGCGACGCATCGTTCGCGCCGTGCGGGCCGTGTTCGGCGGTGTCCCTGGCACTCTGGGCGGCGGGCACGGTGGCGGTGGTGGTGAGCGCCAGCGCGATGAGCGCGGCGAAGGCGATCGTACGGGACATGGTGGGTTCTCCTTGGCAGTCGATGGACGTGAACGAGTGGACGATGACGAACGGTCAGTGACGGAGCGGCTCAGGCGCGCGCGGCGGCGACGGCCGCCTGCAGGCGCGCGAGGTGATGGATGCTGTGACGCACGGCGTGGTCTTCGAGCATGAACTGGCAGGTCAGCTCGGCGCCGCCGTAGAGCGACACCGGCACCGCGCGATCGAGGTCGGCGTCGCTGAACGCCCGGATGGCGGCTGCTGCGGCGGCGCTGTTGGCGGCGAGCAGCGACAGCGTCTGCTCGCGCGTGGCGTCGGCGTGGTCCACCGCGTGGGCGGCATTCATGTCGCGCACCGCCGCCCACGTCACGTCGACGATCGGCGTGCCGGCGGCCATGAGCTCCGCCAACTGCACCTCCAGTGGGTAGACGGTGGCGACGTGGTGCACGATGACGCCCACGGTGCGGCCGTCGCCCGGCGCAGGCAGCCGCCAGGCGTCCTCACCGAGCGACCGCGCGAAGTCGGCGAGCGCGGCGGCGTGACGTTCGAGGCGATCGGCCAGCCGGGCCGCGCGGAGCCGCACGGCCGGGGCGGCGACGGGCTCACAGATTCCAGAGGCATTCATGACGGTGTCCTTGTCCTTGGTGTTGTGCAGAGGGCCGCAGCAGGCGTGCGCGGCACGAGGACGACGATAGGCGGCGGCGCCCCGGCGAACCATGCGCGAGCGTCCCGCCGCCATGTCCATGCGTCCGGAAGTGGGGCGGGCATTGCGCGGCGTCTTGACGGCGTGCCCGCGCGTCCGGACACTTGGGGACACGATGGTGGATGTGCTGTCGGACGTGCTGCGGGCGGTGCGCCTCACCGGCGTCGTGTTCTTCGACTTCGCCCTGCAGGCGCCGTGGGTCGCGGAGGCCCCGCCGGCGCACGAGATCGCCAGCCGCGTGCTGCCGGGCTCGCAGCGGGTGCTCGAGTACCACTTTCTGATGGAAGGCCACGCCTGGGCGCAGATGGCCGGTGGAGAGCCCCTGCACCTGCGCGCCGGCGACCTGCTGATCTTCCCGCAGGGCGACGCCCACATCGTGTCGAGCGCGCCGGGGATGCGTGCGGCGCCGGACTTGGCCATGTTCGCGCGGACGTCCACGCCGCTGCCGCTCGTCTACGACCTCGTGCCCGCCGACGGCGAGGTCTCGACGCGCCTCATCTGCGGCTTCTTCGGCTGCGACGAACGCCCCTTCAACCCGCTGCTCGCGGCGTTGCCGCCGGCGATCCATCTGCCGGCCGCCGGCAGCGACGCTACCTCACGCCCGCTCGGCGCCATGCTCGAACTGGCCATCCGCGAGGAACGCCGCGGTCAGCCGGGCACCGAAAACGTGTTGTCGCGCCTGTCCGAACTGATGCTGGTCGAGGCGCTGCGCCGCTACCTCACCGGCCTGCCGGCCGATCAGCGCAGTTGGCTGGCGGGCCTGCGGGATCCGATCGTCGGCCGCGCCCTCGAGGCCGTGCACACCGCGCCGGCCCTTCCCTGGACCATCGAGAGCCTGGGGCGGGCCGTCGGTGTGTCGCGGACGGTGCTGGCGGCGCGCTTCACCGAGATGGTCGGGCACCCGCCGATGCACTACCTCACGCGCTGGCGGATGCAGCTGGCAGCGCGGCTGCTGCACGACGGCGAGGGTGTGATCGGCGCCGCGACCGCGGTCGGCTACGAGTCGGAGGCCGCATTCAGCCGCGCCTTCAAGAAGCTGATGGGCATTCCGCCGTCGCGGTGGCGGCAGCGCGGCCGGGAGGCGGCGCGGTGAACGTCGCGGCGGTCAACTGCACGGAGCGTCTACGCTCACGCTGGCGGGTAACATTGCCGGCGATGCCTCTGCACCTCGACACCCCCCTCATCGAATCCCACCCGCTGAGCCTGGCCTCTGGCCGCCGCATCTTCCTCAAGCTCGATGTGCTGCAGCCATCGGGCTCGTTCAAGCTGCGCGGCATCGGGCACGCCTGCGAGGTGCATCACGCGCGCGGGGCGACGCGGTTCGTGTCGTCGTCGGGCGGCAATGCCGGGCTCGCGGTGGCGTATGCCGGCCGCCGGCTGGGTGTGCCGGTGACCGTGTTCGTGCCCGAGAGTTCCACCACGACGGCGCGGATGCTGCTCGCGCGCGAGAACGCAGAGGTCGTCGTGCACGGCGCCTCGTGGCAGGAAGCCAACGACCTGGCGCTCTCGCGCGTCGGGGCCGCGGATGCGTTCATCCATCCGTTCGACGACCCGCTCGTGTGGCACGGGCATGCCTCGCTCGTCGATGAAGTCGTGGCGGAGGGCCTGACGTTCGACGCGGTGGTCGTTTCCGTGGGCGGCGGCGGGCTCATGTGCGGAGTGGCCGAAGGCCTGCGGCGGCATGGGCTGGACCACGTGCCGATCGTGGCTGTGGAGACCACCGGCGCCGCGTCCCTCAGGGCCGCCGTCGAAGCCGGTGAGCTCGTGACGCTCGACGCCATCACCAGCGTGGCCACGTCGCTCGGCTCGCGCCGCGTGGCGGCGCAGGCTCTCGCATGGACGCAGGAGCGGCCCGTGCACAGCGTCGTCGTGTCGGATGCCGATGCGCTCGACGCCTGCGAGCGGTTCCTGGCAGACCACCGGATGCTCGTTGAGCCCGCCTGCGGCGCGAGCCTGGCGCTGGCCGGCGCGCCGCACGAGGCGCTCGGGCCGTTCGAGCGCGTGCTCGTCGTCACCTGTGGCGGCGCCACTGCCACGATCGATCAGATCCGCCGCTGGGCCCGGTCCGAGCCCGGCTCGGATCTATGATGCCCACATGAGACAACGACGGCTGGTGGTGACGGGCGCAAGTCAGGGCATCGGCGCGGCGCTCGTCGAGCAGGCGCGGGCGACAGGGCATCAGGTCACCTTCACGGGACGCGACCAGGCGCGCGTCGAGGCGCTGGCCGTGAAGACCGGCGCGCACGGCCTCGTGGCCGACGTCACGAACGGCGACGACAACCAGCGCACGGTGGATACGGCCGTGGCCCGCATGGGCGGCATCGACGTGCTCGTGAACAACGCCGGCTACGCCTACCGGGCCGAGATCGGCGCGCTCGACGTGGCCGCGATGCGCACGATGTTCGAGACCAACGTCTTCGGCCTCGTGGACATCACGAACCGCGTCGTCCCGCTCCTGAAGGCGCAGGCCTTCGGCGACATCGTGAACATCGCTTCGACGTCGGGCATGAAGGGGGCGCCCACGGGCACGGCCTACAGCGGCAGCAAGTGGGCCGTGCGCGGCATCACGCAGTGCTGGCAGGCGGAGCTGCGTCCGTTCAACATCCGGGTCGGCTGCATCTGTCCCTCGGAAGTGCAGACGAACTTCGGCGGCCGCAGCGGCCGCAACAACCCCAACAAACTCTACGCCGACGATATCGCCGCCACGATCCTCGCCGGCGTGCACCTGCCGCAGCGCGTGCTGTGGACGGAGCTGGCCGTGTTCGCGACCAATCCCTGGAAGGAAGACTGAGCGGGCGTCAGTCGGCGCGCTCGATGAGGTCTTCGAGGAGGATCTCCAGTTCGGCGATGGCAACGTCGGAGAGGCCGAGCAGCGACGCCTCGGGCATCGCACCGAGCACCATCGACGGGTCGGGGTGCATGCTAGCGCCGGCCTTCGTGCACGCATGGTTGGCCAGGCGGACGATCTGCAACGCGACGCTAGTCGGATCGGGCGCGTCCATGTGGTGATCGCGGGCGATCACCCGATACAGTTCCGGCAGATTCCACGATTCGAGCAACCGGTGCCCCACCTCCGGGTGGGCTTTCCCGATCACTTCGGCAATGAGCTCCGGTGACACCGTGCTGTCGCGGTTCTCGGCGGTCATCTGGTCCAGCACGCGGAGCAGGAACAGCTTGCCGATGTCGTGCACGAGCGCGCCGATGAAGACCGTCTCGCCCAGATGCGGATAGCGCACCTTGCGCGCGATCCACTCGGCGGCCATCGCGCAGGCCGAGGCGTGGGTCCACAGCGTCTTCATCATCTCGACGATGCCAGGGGACGTCGCCGTATAGCGGCTCTTCTCGGTGGCCAGGAGCACCAGATTGGCGACCCGCTGCAACCCCAGGCGCAGGATCGCGGCCTTGATGCTGGCCACCTCGGACAGGCCGCCGAAGAACGCGGAGTTCGCCGCCCGCAGCACTTCGGCGACGAGAGCCGGGTCCGACTCGATCGCCTTTTCGATCTGCGAGATGTCGTAGGTCTCTTCCTTGGTCGCCTTCTGGACCTTGATGGCCACGTCGCTGAAGACCGGCAGCGTGATCTTCTTCTCTTCGGCGAAGGCCAGGGCCTGGTCCAGGAGCGACAGCTCCGAGACGGCGCCGTCGACGGCCGGCTCGGGTCGGGCGGTCAGGGTAGAGGCGTTCACGGACAGGGACGAGGTCATTCGGTCACTCCCAGCAGTCGTCGCAGTTCACCAATAGGTCGAGGCTTGGTCAGTCGGGGCAGTTGCCGCAGGATTTCTTCGAAGCTTGTCAGGCCGGCCGCGGCCTTGGCGATGCCGTCCTCGGCCAGGGTGACGAGACCACTGGCCTCGATGCACACCCGGCGGATCTCGTAGGCGGACCGGCGCGACAAGACGGCGTCTCGCACCAGTTCGTTGAGGACGAGGATCTCGAACACCGCGACGCGGCCCTTGTAGCCGCTGTGCCGGCAGGCCGGGCAGCCGCGTCCGCGTTTGAAGGTGAGGCCCGCCGCCTCGAGCGGCGCATACCCCAGGCGCGCCAGTTCGTGCGGCGTCAGCACGTGGTCTTCGGCGCAGGCGTGGCACACCCGGCGCAGGAGGCGCTGGGCGACGACGCTCACGACGGTGGACGAGATGAGGAACGCCTCGATGTTCATGTTCAGTAGGCGCACGAGCCCGCCGATCGAGTCCTCGGTGTGGAAGGTGGTGAGCACCTTGTGGCCGGTCAGCGCCGCGTTGATCGCCACTTCGGCCGAGAACTGGTCGCGGATCTCGCCGATGACGATGACATCCGGGTCCTGCCGCACGATGGCCTTCAACGTCTCGGCGAATCCCACGTTGATCTTCGAGTTGATCGAGCACTGGGAGATGCCGTCGATCATGTATTCGACCGGGTCTTCGGCCGTGATGATGCTGGTCTTGGCGTCGTTCAGGTAGTTCACCGAGGCGTAGAGCGTCGTGGTCTTGCCCGAACCGGTCGGGCCCGTCACGATCACGACGCCGCTCGGCACGTCGAGCGCATCGCGCTGCAGCAGTTCGAGCATACGCGGCGCCATCCCGATGTCGCGGACGCCGAGCAGCGTGTCGCGGTTGTTGAGCAACCGCATCACGACCTTCTCGCCGTGGATGGTCACGTAGATGGAGACGCGGATGTCGATCGTGCCGCGCGCCGTCTCGAACTGGATGCGGCCGTCCTGGTGGCGCCGCCGCTCGGCGATGTCGGCTCCGGCCATCACTTTGATGCGGCCGATGAGACTGGTGGCCTGGTCGAGCGGGACGTCGGTGACGGGCACCATCACGCCGTCCTGGCGGAAGCGCACCCGCAGCCGTTCCCGGCTCGGTTCGAAGTGAATGTCGCTCACGCGATTCGCCATCGCGTCTTCGATGATCTTGTTCACCAGGGCCACAGCACCCTGTTCCGGCGTCAGCGGCACGGCGGCGGACTGCAGCTCCCGCTCGGCGCGGTCGAGGGCGGAGGCCATGGCACGCCGCCCGACGATCCCGGGCACGAGGTCCCGGCCGAAATACTTGCGGGCCGCTTCGAGGGCGGGGGCACTGTCGGGGTCGACAAACGCCACCACCACGCGTTCGCCCTCTCGCTTCAGCGGCACGAACTGGTGCGTCTTGTAGACGGCGAGCGGGGCCCGCTTGAGCAGCGCCACATCCAGGGCGGCGCCGTCGAGTGCCGCGCTGGCGAGGCCACGCTGGTCGGCGAGCACGCCGATGAGATCGCGCTCGTTGACGAAGTGGTTGTCGACCAGGATGTCAGCCAGCGAGGTCGACGGGCGGTCGCGCTGCATGGCGTCCGCCAGTTTCAGTTCGTGCGGCTCGACGAGGCCCAGCTCCACCACGACGTCGCCAAGCGGGGCCTGAATCTGCCCGGACCGCAGCGCCTCGCGAATCTGGTCCGCCGTGACGTGCTTGAGCTCGACAAGCACCGACGTCAGCGTGCGGGTCGTCTTGACCTTGCTGTGCACGCGCGCGGCCAGCCGCAACTGGTCCGGCGCGAGCTGGCCGGACGCGACCAGGAAGGCCGCGAACTGCTCGCCCACCGGAACAGCCGTGGCCGCTGACGGTGATGGGGCGGTGTGGGTGTCGGGGTGTGCCATGGCGGTAACTGGGGTGGCCGGTGCCTGCGATCGTTCGGTCGAGGTCAGAATCGGCTGAGGCGGCCGCGCCTTGAACGAACGGCTGGCGACGGCCATCGGCCGGTGGGCGGAGGTGCCTGCACGTGATGGCCACGATTCGCACGGCCAGGGCTGCGCCTGACGCGAAGGGGCTCGACCGCACCCACAGGCGACGTCGTGGGCGACGCACGGGCGGCGCGTGCCAGTCTGGAACGAGGACGAGCTGCTAGTCGAGGCCCGGGACGAGCCGCCCGCCGGTGAGGAACCGGTGGTAGTCGCGATATTCGGTCGTGACCCGCATGCGTGGCGTGCCGGCGCCCTGCGTGATGCGCAGCGACGTCGACGAGACGGGCAGCACCAGCGTCTCGTCGGGGTTCTCGAATCGCATCCGCTTGAACCGGTACGACGTGTCGAATCGCTCCACCGTCATCGTCGGGCTCGCGCCGGGCCGGCGCTGCAGCACCCTGGGCATCGGTGCGTTCGCCTGGCCGCTCAGGTGCTGGTCGAGGCGCAGCACGTCGTGTGACTCGGCGTCGAGCCAGAGCCGCCCGCGCAGCCCGCCCTTCAGGGTGTAGGTGAGGCAGTCTTCGTCGTCGTTCTCGACGGTGACCTCGAGCGAGAGCGCCTGCTTCTCGCGGAAGTCGAGGAGCAGCGCCGGGCGTCCGTCGATGGTGGCCGGTCCGGCCATCGACCAGGTGTAGTCGTCGCGCTCGCCCGGCAGCAGCATCGACAGCACCTGCGGTTCGGTGTCGTGGCGTTCGGGCGTCGTGCAGTTGTTACGGTCGTTCTTGCGGGGCTTGTGGCCGTTGACCTTCATCACCTGCCGCATGGCCTTCGCTTCCGCGGCGCCGCCGTCGTCCTGCGGGTCCCACGACACCCGCAACTCCGACTCCACGGTGCGGCCGAAGCCGTCGCCAGACAGACCGTAGCTCAGGGGCTGGACGTGCACGCGCTCGGTGCACACGAGGCTCTGCGCGCGCTCGAAGAAGTCCTGCACGCGGGCGGTCGCGCGGTCGAGCGTCGCGCGCACCACTTCCGGGGCCGGCGCCGCCGGCGCCCGCTGTTCGGCGTGCGGCACGGCGGCTGCGCCGATGACGAGCAGCGTCGTTGAGCCGAGAGCGGCAAGAGACCAGCGGCGGAGCGTGCCGGGCATGGCGTGTGACGGCGAATTATAGCGAGAGGCGTGTGGCGTGTGTCACCATGTTCCAGCCTGCCTCGATGTCCGTTCCGCCCCCTGTCTCCAGCCCGTCCGTGCCACCCGGCGCGACCCGTCTCGAAGAAGTGCTCGAGCGCACCTGGGGGTACACCTCGTTCCGGCCCCTGCAGCGGGAGGCGATGGATGCCATCCTGGCGCGCCGCGACTCGCTCGTCGTGATGCCCACCGGCGCCGGCAAGTCCATCTGCTTCCAGGCGCCCGCGCTCGTGGCCGACGGCCTGGCGCTCGTCGTCTCGCCGCTCATCTCGCTGATGAAGGACCAGGTGGACACGCTCGTCGGCAACGGCGTGGCCGCCGCCTGCTACAACAGCGCCCTGTCGTCGGAGCAGAAGGCGCAGGTGATGGACGACCTGCGCGAGGGGCGCATCAAGCTGCTCTACGTGTCGCCCGAGCGGCTGGTGGGGGAGGGGGCCGAAGGGTTCCTGCGGCGTGTCGCCGCCGGCGCCGCCCGCGTGGGCTTCATCGCCGTGGACGAAGCCCACTGCATCAGCCAATGGGGGCACGACTTCCGGCCGGAGTACCGCCAGCTGTCGCGGCTCCGCGAGTTCTTTCCGGGCGTCAGCCTGCATGCCTTCACCGCCACGGCGACGGCACGTGTGCGGCGCGACATCACCGAGCAGCTGGCGCTGCAGTCGCCGGTCGAACTCGTGGGGTCGTTCGACCGCCCGAACCTGACCTACCGCGTGCTGCCGCGCGCCTCCCTCAAGACGCAGATCCTCGACGTGCTGAAGCGCCACGGCGGGGAAGCCGGCATCGTCTACTGCTCGTCGCGCAAGGACGTCGATCAGCTGGCCGCCTGGATGCAGGGCCAGGGCCTGCGCGCCGTGCCGTATCACGCGGGCCTCTCGGACGAAGAGCGTCACCGGCATCAGGACGCGTTCCTCGACGAACACGCCGATGTGGTCGTGGCCACCGTGGCCTTCGGCATGGGCATCGACCGCTCGGACGTGCGCTACGTGATCCACGCCGGCGCCCCGCAGTCGCTCGAGCACTACCAGCAGGAATCCGGCCGCGCCGGCCGCGACGGCCTCGAAGCCGAGTGCGTGCTCATCGTGTCGGGGGCCGACTTCCTCAAGTGGCGCCAGATGCTCGAACGCAGCGGCGAGATGAACGACCAGAAGCGCCAGCTGCTGCGCGACATCGAACGTTATGCCGCAGGCGTGGGCTGCCGCCACACGCATCTGCTGGCGCACTTCGGCGAACGCTACGGCAAGGACGACTGCGGCGCCTGCGACTTCTGCCTGGGCGAGCTCGAGTCGGTGGGCGAGCCCATCACCGTGGCGCGCAAGATCCTGTCGTGCGTGGCGCGCGTCGGCCAGCGCTTCGGCGCCGCGCATCTCACGAACGTGCTGCGCGGGTCGGCTACCGAGCAGGTGACCGCGCGCGGTCACGACACACTCACTACGTTCGGCCTGCTGTCCGATCAGTCGCAGGACGACGTGCGCGGCTACATCGACCAGCTGCTCGGCCGCGGCTACCTGCGCCAGACCGACGATCAGTATCCGGTGCTCGCGCTCACCGATGACGGTGTGGCGCTGCTCAAGGACGCCGGCGCCGCGCCCGATCTCACGCTGGCGCGGCAGCGCAAGCCCGACCCGTCACGCGGGCCGCGGCGCTCGAAGGCCGAGACGGAAGGCTGGGAGGGCGTGGACCGCGATCTGTTCGAGCGGCTGCGGGCGTTCCGCCTCACGGTGGCACGTGGCCGCGGCGTGCCGCCCTACGTCATCTTTCATGACACGACGCTGCGTGAACTGGCGCGCACGAAGCCCACGTCGATCGAGGAATTACGCCATGTCTACGGCGTCGGCGCGAAGAAGGCCGACGACCTCGGCGCCGCGGTGCTGGACGTGCTGCGCGGCGCGTGAGCGGGCGAGCACCCGCGCTGCCCGCATCCACCGGTCCGCGCGCGGGCCGCGTGCGGTAAGATCCCACCGTGGTTCGCCAGTATCTGCAGCTCGGGTCGCGCACGCTCGCGTACCTCGACAACGACCCTGACGCCACCGGCAAACCGGTGCTCGTCCTCGTGCACGCGTTTCCCCTCGGGTCGCAGATGTGGGAGCCGCAGTTCCGCGGCGCCTTCGACGGCTGGCGCATCCTGGCGCCGGACCTGCGCGGCTTCGGCGGGTCCACCGACGAACGCGCGGAAGGTGTGGACCCGACCATCGACGACTACGCCGAAGACGTCGCCGGCCTCGTCCGCGAGGTCGCGGGCGGCCCGGTCGTGCTCGGCGGGCTGTCGCTTGGCGGCTACACCGCCTTCGCGGTGATGCGCCGCACGCCGTCGCTCGTGCGCGCGCTCGTGCTCGCCGACACGCGCGCCGGCGCCGATTCGCTCGAAGGGCGCGCCGCGCGCAAGGCGATGCTCACCGTGCTCGAACACGACGGGCCGCAGGGCGTGGCCCGCGAGATGATGCCGAAACTGCTCGGCCCGACGACACGCGAACACAATCCCGACGCCGAAGACACCGTGCGCCTGCTCATCAAGCGCCAGTCGCCGGCGGCCATCCGCGACGCCATCGTCCGCATGATGGAACGGCCCGACTCGCACGCGCTGCTGCCCACGATCACCGTGCCGACGCTCGTCGTCGTGGGCGACGAAGACGCGCTCACGCCGCCCTCGGAATCCGAAGCCATGGTGGCGGCGCTGCCGCACGCCACACTCGTGCGGATTGCCGGCGCCGGGCACCTCGCCAACATCGAGCAGGCGCAGGCGTTCGAGGCCAGCGTCGAAGACTTCCTGGCCTCGCTGCCGCAGGCCTGAGCCGCAGATGGACCTCGGACTCGCTGGCAAGGTCGCCATCATCACGGGCTCGAGCCGCGGGCTCGGCCTGGCCAGCGCCCGGGCGCTCGTGGCCGAAGGCTGCAGCGTCTGCATCTGCGGCCGCGGCGAGGATGCGCTCTCGGAGGCGGCGCTCGCACTGGCCGCCGCGGCGGTGGCGCCGGCCGAGGTGCTGGCGGTGCGCGCGGACGTGGCGAGCGAGCAGGGCATTCGCGATGTGGTCGAGGCGACCATCACGCGCTTTGGCGGCGTCGACGTGCTCGTGAACAACGTCGCGCTCGCGCGCGGCGGCGACATCGTGCAGACGACCGATGCCGAGTGGCAGGAAGCCTTCGACCAGACGCTGTTCCCGGCGATTCGCGCCACCCGGCTCGTGGTGCCTTCGATGCGCCAGCGCGGCGGCGGCGCCGTCATCATCATCTCGTCGATCTTCGGCCGCGAAGCCGGCGGCCGCATGACCTACAACGCGGTCAAGGCGGCCGAGATCAGCCTCGGGAAGTCGCTCGCGCAGCAGCTGGCGAAAGACAACATCCGCGTCAACAGCGTGTCGCCCGGGTCGATCTCGTTTCCCGGCGGGTCGTGGTTCAAGCGCCAGCAGAGCGACCCCGAGGGCATCGCGAAGTTCATCGCCGCTGAGCTGCCCTTCGGCCGCTTCGGCCGCGCCGAGGAAGTGGGCGACGTGGTCGCGTTCCTTGCCTCGGCCCGGGCGAGCTGGGTGAGCGGTACGTCGGTCGTGGTCGACGGCTGCCAGAGCCGGTCGTTCTAACGCGGCGTCATCGCGGCTCCCCGGCCGTGACGGTCGTGAAAACGCCGCTGCCGCCGCCGGCATAGAGCACGTCTGGATTCGACGGATCGATCGCCAGGCCGAACACCGTCAGATTGGCGAGGCCCTGAGAGACCGCCCGCCACGACTGGCCGCCATCGGTGCTCTTGAACACGCCGGCCCCTTCGGTGCCCACGAAGAGCGTGTTCGACGAGCGTGGATCGATGACGACGCCGTTGCCACGACTCATGCGCAGGGACGTCAGCCCGCTGTTGACGGCGGTGAACGTGGCGCCGCCGTCGCGGCTCCGCAGCACCCGTCGGCGGCAATCGTGCGTGTGTCGGTGAACGTGGCGGCGCCGAGCCGGGCAAAGGTCTGGCCGCCATCGGTGCTGCGCCACAATCCCTCGCCAGCGGTACCGGCGAAGACCGCTCCGGTGCGGCGGTCGACTGCGGTCGACCACACGTACGAGACCGCCGAGCCGACACGACGCGACGTCCAAGTGCGGCCGCTGTCGGTCGACACATTCAGACCGCCGCCGTTGAAGCTGCCGACATAGAGACGTCTGGCGTCGGTGGGATCGAACGTGATCTGGCGCGATGACCGGCTACTGAATCCGGCGCCAAAGCGGCGCCAGGTCGCGCCCTCATCCGCCGAGCCGAGCAGTCCCCCATCGTTGGTCGCAGCCACCACGCGCGTTGAGTCAGTGGGATCGACGGCGAGCCCGTAGACGTTCTGGGCGTTGAGCCCGCGCAGCGCGTCAGGCGCCACCTCGCGCCACACGGCGCCGTAGCTGCCCGATACCAGCACGCCGTCGGTGCCCGTGCCTGCATAGACGTCGCCGCTCTCCTGCACGACGAGCGCCAGCACCAGGCTGCCGCCGAGCGCCGTCTCCGAGAACGTGACACCGTAGTCGGTGCTGAAGGCCACGCCGCCACCGGCCGTGCCTGCGTACACCACGCCACGACGTCCGGGATCGTGGGCCAATGCTGTCACGCGGCGGTCGCGCGGGGAGCCCATCTGGTGGAACGACGCGCCCCCGTCGTCGCTGCGGAACACCCCATCGCCGTTGGCGCCGGCGTAGATCGTGGCGCCATTGCGAGGATCGATGGCAATCGACCAGACGATCGGCCCGACCGGCATCGGCCGCCACGAGGCACCGCCGTCGGTGCTCTTGAAGGCGCCGCCACCACCGGTGCCGGCGTAGAGCACATCGGGATGCTCGCGGTCGATCTGCACAGTCCACACGGAGGTGGCCGGCAGACCCTGATTGGCCCGTTGCCAGGTCGCGCCGCCGTCCACGGACTTGAGCACACCGGCTCCGCCGTTGACGCCGGAGTACAGGATCTGTGGCCGCGTCGGATCGATGGCCAGCCACAGCGTGGCGCCCGCCGCCTGACCGAGCGACACCCAGCTCCGCCCGCTGTCCGTGGTCTTGTAGAGGTCGCCGCCGAAGGTCGCTGCGTAGACGATTTCACAGTGCACCGGGTCCACGACCATCGCGCTCACGGCGAGATTGGTGAGGCCGGTGTTGGCTGGTTGGAACGTGCGCCCCTCATCGCGACTGCGCAGCACGCCGCCCCCGAAGGTGCCGATATAGACCAGACCGGGATCTCCCGGGCACAGACCGACGGGCGCTTCGACGGCCGGCGAGCCGACGGGCAGCGACCGCCAGGCGGGCTGCGCGCCGGCGGCAGTGACGAGCAGGCCCGACACCGCGACTGCGCCAACGATCGTGGTCAGAGACACGAGACGTAACACGAGAACGCCTGTAGTTGACGACGGGGCTGACGCCCGAAGCGGGTTTTCGAGCACTGCGCGCTGTGCTGACGCGACCGGCCGCGGCCAATCATCGGGCCCCGCGAGCGCTGCCGGTGATCGTCGATGTCGCCGTCACCTGTCCGACATCGCCGCGGTCGTCCCGATAGATGACCGTGAATCGGACGATCGTGCCCACGAGATATTCGGGGGTCGAGACGTCACAGGCCAGGTGGAGAGTCGGGGCTGTCGAAGCCCCCGGTCTCACGTGCCAGCCGGTGCCCATGCACGCCGAGGCCGGGAACGCGAAGACGCCAAGGCGCTCGCCGGTCACGAACATGGATTCGATCGTGGCGTAGCTCTGCCCGCGCGTCTCGCGCAGAGTGATTTCCGGCTCGTAGACGTAGAGGATGTCGTTCCGGCCTACGAAGCTGCGAATGAATCGCAGCTCGACCGACGCCACCTCGAGCGCGGCGCGCCCTGTTGCGACTGTGGTTGGCGCCGGCGCCTCCGGCATCGAGAGTCCCGCTGGCGGTGGCAGCGGCGTCGGCGCCGACGGAGACACGAATGCGCATGCCGTGCTCGTCACCGCCACCATCGTGGCGACGACGGCGGTGTGCCAGGTCGAGCGCGCCTTCATCGTGCTACCACCAGCCGTGGAGCGACCGACGGCGTCTGGAGACGCGCGGGGCGCCCACTGTCGTCAACGTAGGTGACAACCGCCCACACCTGAGTGGCTCGAACGTCATTGCCCTCGAAGTACGCGGGCGGATTCTCGAACAGCTGATGTGTCGCAGAGGCGGGAATCCGGTGCGGCAGACGAGGGTCCCGAAGATAACGGCCGAAGCCGTTGGAACTCTCCTCAAGCTCGACCCACAGCTCTGTTACGGTCACCGCGTCCGCGCCGGCCGTGAGGGTCAGCGTGGGCTCGTAGGTATACGTGGAACCTTCGACCGACTCGGTGACGGAGAAGGCGGTGATGCGCAGCGGCGGGGACGGCGTGGTGACTGGGGCCGGCGTTGGCCCGGTGGGCGCCGGAGGCGCTCCGCACGCTGCGCATCCGAGCGCGAGGAGTGCGACGGCGACGAGCGTTCGCGGCTTCGAGCGCCCACTGGTCGCGGCACCCCTGCGACCGCACCCACTGGCGGCCGGGGCCGCTGGCATCACGAGATGACGAGACCTCATTCGAGCGACCTCTTGGAACAGACCCACGAATCAGCGTGCGAACTCGAGCCACGCCAGCGCGGACGTCAGTGGCCTGCGTCCACGCGGCTCACCCAGCCGGTGCCAGGGGCGCAGTGGAAGCTGCACTGCGTGACGTAGAGCGCGCCGTCTGGGCCGCGCGTGAGGGAACCCGGCGATGCAAGCCCCGAGAGCAGCACGGTGTGGGTGCCGTCGTCGTTGATGCGCACGAGACTGCCAAGACCCGCGCCGCCTCCATCGAAGATCGGCGCCTGCAGGGCGTAGAGCCGCTGCTCGCGGTCGAAGGCAATGGCGATCACGGAGTTCAGACCACTCGCGACCTGCGCATGGCCGCGCGGCGACAACTTGTAGATGCCGCCCGCGAAGTTGTTGTCGAAGCGCCCGTAAGTGCCGAGGTAGATCTCGCGTCCGCGCGTGGCGAGGCTGGTGTAGGTGTTGTCGCCGAAGGTCTTGTAGAGGTCTGCCACGAGCGAGACGTCATCGCCACGTGTTCCGTCATGGCCACCCGCCGCCGGATCGACCTCGACCAGCAGCCCGTGGTTCGCTTCCACGACCAGCAGGCGGCCACGGTGACGGGTCATGCCGAACCACACGCCATCCGGCTCGTAGTCGGGCGTCTGGAACTGCTCGACGCCTTTCTGGCCGGGATTGTCGAGAATCCAGGCGCTGAGGTTCGCGAGCGAACGGCGCGTGCCGCCGCG
>JAEUQR010000161.1 GCA_016789705.1 Acidobacteriota bacterium | reverse complement strand
GCCGCTCTTCGTCACGATGTTCATCACGCCGCCGTTGCTGCGGCCGTTCTCGGCCTTGGCGCGCGAGGTGACGAAGTTGAACTCCTGGATCGCCTCGAGCGGGAAGAGCTGCAGCAGGCCGCCGACGGTGTCGTCGTTGTTGTCACCGCCGTCGATCTGGTAGTTGACGTTGCGGCCGTTGCCGCCGTTGATCTGCGGCGAGTACTGCGTGCTCTTGGTGGGGTCGGAGTGGTTGCCGAGGCCGACACCCGGGAGGGTCGCCGCGAGGTTCGCGAACTGGCGGCCGTTGAGCGGAATGCTCTCGATGCGACCGATGTCCACGACGCCGCCCACCGACGAGACGGACGCCTCGATGAGGGGGGTCTGGCCGGTGACGATGACCGTCTCGGCGAGGGCCGCGACCTTCAGCGTGAAGTCCAGGGTGATCGTCTGGCCGACGTTGACCACGACGCCCTTGCGGTCGACCGACGCGAAGCCGGCCAGCTCGACCGCGATGTCGAAGGTGCCGACGGGCAGCGCGCGCAGGCGGTAGACGCCTTCGGCATCGCTGACGTCGGAGCGGGTGAAGCCCGTGCTCGGGCTGGTCACCGTGATGGTCGCGCCGGGAATGGCCGCGCCCTGGTCGTCGAGCACACGCCCGATGACGGTGCCCGTGGTCTGCTGTGCATCTGCGGCGGTCGCCCAGACGAGGCTGGCCACGAGCGCCAGGATGAACCTTTTCATATGGTGTCTCTCCCCCTGACGGGCGCGCACCTGCACACCCGAAGGACAATACGTAACGTCCGGTTTAGAGCAATCGGCGGACCAACCGCGCCCCATTCGTCCCCGGTCGCCCACTTCCTTCAGAAATCGCAGAATTTCCTGCGTTCCCGCCACTCTTCGGGCCACGAACAGGCTGGACCGTTCAGTGACACATCCAAGCAGCCGAAGACATTCGGACACAACTCGCCGGAAAATTGGGCCCGACGGGGGTATTTTCAGGATGGAATTGGATCGGCGGGGGTTCGTCCCTCAGCGGAGAGCCGCCACGAGACGCGCCACTTCGGGACGCTGCGGGGCGCCTGGCGGGAGCCGGTCCAGCAGCGCGGTGGCCTCGCGGAGGCCAGCCGCGCGGTTGCCGGCACGGGCGTACACGAGGGCCAGGGTGAAACGCGCCTGGTGCAGGTCGGGGTCGCGGGCCAGCGCCTGCTCGAGATACGGCACGGCCGAGCCGGGCGTGCGCCCCTCCGACCGCAGCAGGCCCTGATTCGCGAGCACCACCGGGTTGCCGGGCTCGACGACGGCTGCGGCGTCCAGCACGCGGAGCGCCTCGGGCACTCGCCCGGCCGCGCTCAGGCAGCCCGCCAGGCCCAGGTGGGCGTCGGCGGTGGGCATGGCCGCTGCGATCGCCTGACGGAAGTACGGCATCGCGCCCGTGCAGTCGCCGCGGTTCGCGCGCGCGTAACCGAGGCGCAGCGCCGCCTGCGGATTGCCGGGATCGTCGGCGAGGATCGCCGTGAGCGCGGCCTCGAGGCGCGGGCCGGTGAGTTCCCCCGACGTCACCTCGGCGAGGCGCGCGGCGAGCGCACGCCGATCCTTCGGGTCGGCCAGCGGCGTCCCCGGCGCCGGTCCAGCGCCCCCGAGGTAGCCGAGCGCCTGCAGCCGCCGGCGCGCCTCCGGCGTGAGCGCGTTCGCCGCCGCGGGTACCCGCGCCGCGGCCACCCGGGCGATCGCCGCCTTGAGCCGCGCCGCGTCGGCCTGTCGCGCCGCCGCGAGGTTGGTCGTCTCACCGGCGTCCGCCGCCAGATCGTAGAGCTCGGGGGTGGGCGCGAGGATGTACTTGGTCGTGCCGTCACGGACCGCGCGCAGCGGACTCCAGCCGAAGTCCTCGAACGGCGCGTGGGTCTCGGCATAGACCACGCGCCCCTCCGGCAGCGGCGCCTGGTGCGCCCCGTCAGGCGCCAGGACGCGGCCATCCATCGCGGGAGCGGCCACGCCGAGCCAGTCGAGCACCGTGGGCGCCACGTCCACGAGCGACACCAGGTCGTCGACCGTGCCGCGCCGCGCACGCGGCCCCTGCACGATGAGCGGCACGCGCAGCGTCGTGTCGTAGACGAACAGGCTGTGGCCGATCTCGCCGTGCTCGCCGAACGCCTCGCCGTGGTCGGCCGTCACCACGACGAGCGTCTCCGCGCGGGCAGCGCCGAGCCCCTCGAGCAGGCGCCCCACCTGGCGGTCGGCCTCGGCGATTTCATCGTCGTAGCGATCGCCGAGCGGCCGCCCGGACGCGACGTCCCCGTACGGCGCGTGGGGTTCGAACAGGTGGACCCACAGGAACATCCGCGCGTCCCCGGTCGTGCGCCGCCATGCCAGGGCCTCGTCCACGGTGAGCTGGCCGGCGCGTTCGTCCGCGGGCCGTCCGTCAGCCGCGCGGGCCCAGCGATCGCCGTAGACGTCGAAGCCCGCCGCCAGTCCGAAGCGACGGTCGAGGGGGAACGCGCTGACGAAGCCCCCCGTCGCGAAACCCGCGCTCTTCAGTACGGTCGCGAGCGTGGGCAGGCCCTCCCCCATCGCCACGCCGTTGTGCCGTGCGCCATGTGCAGGCGGATACCGGCCGGTCAGGAGGGACGCATGCGACGGCAATGTCACCGGCGCGGCGGCGTAGGCGCGCGTGGCCACGAGGCCGCGCGCCGCCAGCGCGTCGAGGTGCGGCGTGCGGGCCGGGGCGTACCCGTAAGCGCCGACGCGATCGGCACGCAGCGTGTCGATCGTCACGAGGAGCAGGTGACGCGGCGCCGGGCCCGCGGCCGGTGCGCTGCCGCCGGGCGTGCCGCCCGGTCCGCCACAGGCCGCCGTGAACGCCAGCGATGCCAGGAGACTCAGGAGGCCGGCTGCTCGCACCCGGATATTATCGCCCGCCCGTCCCGGCCCGGCCGTCGGCTATCCTTGGGGCGCGATCGGCGGGTGCCTGCGGGAGGTGCCACGAGCCGGGCGCGGAAGGCGATGTCATGCGATACGGCACGTGGAGCGGCATGGTGATGGCGGCGGTGATGGCGGTGGCGGCCCCGGCGAACGCGCAGAGCGTCGCCAGCGGTGCGGCCACGGTCCGCACGCCGAACGTCGAGTTCGAGATGATGACGTGGCCGGAGGTGAAGCAGGCGCTCGCCGCCGGCAAGACCACGGCGCTCGTCTACAACGGCGGCACGGAACAGCGCGGGCCGCAGAACGTGAACGGCGGCCACACGCTGCTCGGCCGCGAGCAGGTGCGCGACATCGCGCTCAAGCTCGGCAACGCCATCGCCGCGCCGGTGCTGCCCTTCTCACCGAACCGCGCGAGCGCCGACCTGCCGGGCACGATCGGCCTTACGAACGAGATCTTCGAGGCCATCAACGAACAGATCGCCGAGCAGCTCATCACGACCGGCTTCAGGAACGTCGTGCTCATGGGCGACCACGGCGGCGGCCAGGCGCAGCTCAAGACCGTGGCCGCGAAGCTCGATGCGACGTACGCCGGCAAGGGCATCCGCGTCGTCTACTGCGACGAGGTGTACAGCAAGGCCAACGGCGACTTCGACGCCTGGCTCACGAAGGAAGGCTACCCGGCCAGCGCGCACGCCGGCATTCCCGACACCTCCGAGATGCTCTACCTCGGCGGCGACAAGGGCTGGGTGCGCCGGGAACTCGTGAAGGAGGCGCTCGGCGATCCGGTGCCGCCGCCCGGCCAGCGTCCCGCCGCCGGTGCGCCGCGCGTCAACAACGGCATCACGGGCGACGGCCGCCGCTCGTCGGCGGAGCTCGGCAAGCGCCTCTTCGAGATGAAGAGCGACTACGCCGTGCGCCAGATCAGGCAGCTCCTGAGCACGCCGGCCTCCGCCGCGCAGTAGCTCACGCTCACCTGCAGAGGACCGTCATGGCTGTCTCCCGTCGCACCTTGCTCACGGCGTTGCCGGCCATGGCCGGTCTCTCGGCGCTTCCCACCGGCGACGCGGCCGCGCAGGCGTCGCCCGATCCGCTCGGCGTCCGCCAGGACTTCCCGGTGGCCTCGGCGGTGCTGTCGCTGAACGCCGCCTACATCGCGCCCACACCGCTCCCGGTCATCGAGGCGGGCCGCGCCTTCGCCGACGCCAAGGGCTACGCGCCCATCGTGCTCGGCGACATGCTGCGGCGTACCGACGAGGTGCGCGCGCAGTATGCGCGGCTCATCAACGCCACGGCCGACGAAGTGGCGTTCCTCTCGACGACGAGTGAGGGCGAAAACGTGGTGGCGCGTTCGCTGGGTCTCACGCGCGGCGACAACGTCGTCATCGACGAACTGCACTACGAAACGGAGTTCGTCCTCTATTCCGAGATGGCGAAGGCCACCGGCGCGGAACTGCGGATCGCGAAGGCCGTGGGCGGCGCCGTCACCGTGAAGGAGCTCGAGCCGCTGGTCAACCGGCGCACGAAGCTCGTCTCGGTGGCGTGGGTGTCGCACCAGAACGGCTTCCGCCACGACATGCGGGCGATTGCCGACCTGGCGCACGCGCACGGCGCCTTCTGCTACGCCGACGCGATTCAGGCGGTAGGGATGTTTCCTATCGACGTGCAGGCGGCCGGCGTGGACGCGATGTGCATCGGCACCTACAAGTGGGTGCTCGGCAGCTACGGCGTGGCACCGTTCTACGTGAAGCGCAGCATGCTGCCGCGCCTGACGGTGGACCGCTACGGCTGGCGGCACGTGGAGAAGACGCTCGGGCCGACGGACTTCCGCATCCACGAGACGGCGAAGAAGTTCGACTACGCGACGCCGGCCTTCGGCCCGATCTACCAGCTCGGCGCCGGTCTCGACTACATCACCCGCGTGGGCGTGGACCGGATCGAGACGCACACCGTGGCCCTCGCCGACCGTCTGCAGAAGGGGCTGCGTACGCTCGGCTTCGAGGTGCTGACGCCCGAGGGCAACCGCTCGTCAATCGTGGCCTTTCGCGTGACGAAAGCTGCCGACGCCATCGCGAAGCACCTCGCCGACACGAAGACGTCCGTCAGCGTGCGCGAGAACGGCACGCAGATCCGGGTCTCGCCGGCGCTCTTCAACACCGACGCCGACATCGACCGTTTCCTGACGGTGGCCGAAGGGCTGAGATAGCGCGCCGGGCGGCGCGCCGCGGGACTACCGCGACGTCCCCGCCGGTTCGAACTTCTGGATCCGCTGGCCGTAGGTGTCAGCCGCGTAGACCGCGCCCTTCGAGTCGACGACGATGCCATGCACCCAGTCGAACTGCCCGGGCCCGAGCCCCTGTGATCCCCAGGTCGCCAGCAGCTTGCCATCGGCGAGCGAGAACTTGTGGACGCGCTCGAGCAGGTGGTCGGCGATGAAGCCCACGCCTTCGGTGCCCTTGCGCGAGATGTGGACGTCCCAGGGATTCCACTCGTTCCTGATCTCGCGCTTGTAGTTCAGGTCCTTGTCGAACACCTGCAGCCGCTTGTTCTCGCGGTCGATGATGTAGAGGTTCTCCTGCGCGTCGACCGCCAGCTTGTGCGGCAGCACCCACTCGCCGGGGCCGGTGCCCTTGTCGGCCGGGCCGCCGGCGCCCTTCCCCACCTGCTTGATGAACTTACCGTTCTTGTCGTACAGGATGACGCGGTTGTTGCCGTAGCCGTCGGTCACGACGATATTGCCGCTCTTGAGTACCGCGATGCCGGAGGGCAGATCCAGATGGGTGGCGTCGTTGCCCTTCTCCATCGTCGTGCCGATCTGCATCAGGAACTTGTCCATCTTCGGCGTGACCTTCACGATGCGGTGCGCATCACGCTCGATGATGTAGATGTTCCCTTCCCAGTCGACGGCGCCGGAGTGTTCCCAGTCCTTGTTGATGGTCTTGCCGTTGTACTCGAGGTCGCCGCCCGCGAGCAGCAGCTTGCCCGCCGTGTCGAAGATCATCACGGGCTTCGGGCCGCGGTTGAAGACGTAGATACGGTCCTGCTGGTCGATGGCGAGGCCCGAGATGCCCGGCTGGTTGGTGGGGAGCCCGCCCCCGCCGCCCATCTGGCCGCGTGCACGGCGCGCGGCCGCCTGCGCTTCGCGTTCAGCGGGGGGCGGCGGCGCCTCCTTCAGCCCGAACCACATACCCGCGGGCAGCGTGGGCCAGTTGGGCACGAGCCGGTACTGCTCGCCTTGCGCGGTGGCGCCCGAGCTCATCGTCAGCAGCAGCGCCAGCGCCGCCATCGTTCCACCCATCACACGTCGCATCATGTCGATTGCCTCGAAAAGCAGCCGGGGGACTGCGTTCTAGCGCCCGCCGCCGGGCACGGGCTTGCGCCACCAGGGATTGCCGTAATTCACGAACGGGCCGCCGTCGACCGATACGGTCGTGGCCACGCGGTAGGCGAGCGGCGCGTTCAGTCGCATCGTGTGCTTGATGCGCACCGTGTGGCCCCCGGCCTGGAACGGCGCGCTCTCGAAGATCACGTTGTAGAAGCCGCCGAGGTCGGCGCCGATGTGCGCGATCTGGTCGTAGCTGAAGCCGCGGCTGTCGACGACGTGGCGCGCGATGGTCTTGTAGTCCTTGTGGTAACCGATGGTCTCGCGCACGGTGAACTTTCCGCCCGGGCCTTCGGCCTCGGTCACCGCCTCGTAGAACTTGCCGCCGAGCGCCTTGTAGGTGGTGGCGCCGGTGATGCGGCCGGCCTCGCCGAGCGGCCCTTCCGGCACGTCCCACTCGAACGTCCACGGCGCGCCCAGGAAGTAGGCGTCGAAGTCGAGCAGCGGCTGCTCGTCGTCGTGACGGGTGGGCCGGCCGCGATCGGGAGACTGGCCCTTGATCTCCTGGCCGGCGGCCGCCGGCGCGGGCGCCTGCGCAGCCGTGGACGCCACCGACATGAGCAGGCACAGGCCCGCGGACACCACGCGCTGGAACATAGGGTGCCTTTGTATACCCGGGCGCGCGCTGCGTCAACGCGCGACCGACATCCGCAGACGTTCCGGCCGCCCCGACTGCGGTACACTCCCGCGCCATGCTGACTCGTGCGCCCGCTCATCAGGCCGCAGGCCCCCTCCAGATCCGCGGCACGCTGGCCACGCGTTACGCCGACGTCTTCACCCCGGCCGCACTCACCACCCTCGAACTGCTCGCGCCTTTCGACCGCGATCGTCAGGCCCTGATGCAGGCACGGCTGGCGCGGCGGGCCGCCCGTGCCGCCGGGCGCACGCACATCGGCTTCCTGCCGGAGGACGCGGTCATCGGTCGCACGGCCATCCGCGTGGCTGACGCCCGCGCCGGCGCCTTCGACGGCGGCGACATCCCGGCCGCGCTCGCGCGCCAGTGGATTCAGGGCACCGGCCCGGCGGCCCGGCCCGGCGCGCCCCTCGAGAGCAGCCTGCGCAACGTGGCCTACGCGCTGCTCTCGGGCGCCGACGGCTGGATGTTCGACGGCGAAGACGCCCTGGGCCAGCGCGCCACGATGTCGCTCGACAACCAGCGCAACCTGCGTCTGGCACTCGGCCGCGAGCAGGTGTTCCTGGACGTCGCCGCGCAGGTCGCCACCGAAATGAACCAGTGGGCGCAGGGCTTCTTCGGCCGGCCGATCGTGACCGACTGGAAGAGCCAGCTCGACGTGACGGTGCCGATCTTCCGCGCCCGCGGCCTGCACCTCGATGACCGCCACGTGCGCTGGGAGGACGGCACCGGCTTCTCTGCCTCCATCGTGGACCTCGTGCTCTACGTCGTGAACGTGCACACGCGCCTGGCCGCGCTGGGTCGCCCGATCGTGCTCTACCTGCCGAAGATTCAGACGGCTGAGGAAGCGGCGCTCTGGCACGACCTGCTCGGCGCCCTCGAAGCGCACCTGGCCCTGCCGCACGGCGCCAGCAAGGCCTACGTGCTCGTCGAGCAGCTCGAGGCCTGTTACCAGCTCATGGAAATCCGCGCCGCGCTCGGCGCCCACTTCGCGGGCTTCAACACCGGCCGCTGGGACTACATCAACAGCGTGTCGGACGCGGTGGCGTGGGACGCGGACTTCCGCAACCCGAACATCGACGCCATCACGATGACCTACGGCTACATGCGCGCGTATGAAGACCGCGTGCGCCGCGCCGTCAACACGCCCGATCGCCAGGGCCGCACGGCGCTCTGGCAGGGCGGCATGGAGCCGAACATCCCGGTCGGATCGGCGGCGGGCGTCGAGGCGGGCATGGCGCGCGCGGTCGCCGGCGCCGAACGGGAACGCGCGGCCGGCGCCAGCGGCAAATGGGTGGCGCACTGGAAGATGGTGCACATCGTACGGCCGGTGTGGGAACGTGCCGGCGAGGCGAACCAGCGCGGACGCGCCTTCCCCGGGCTCACCTATACCAGCGACGACGCGGC
>JAEUQR010000143.1 GCA_016789705.1 Acidobacteriota bacterium | reverse complement strand
TCGATGCGCGCGGCCACCGGCTGGTTCAGCAGATCGGCGATCGGCCCATTCGAGTAGAGGCCGAGCAGCACGCCCTTCTTCGTGAAGTAGTCGTACGAGGGATACGAGAACTCGCCGATCGGCAGGTTCGAATACAGGTGGCCGCCGAAGATGCGGTCGTCTTCTTCCCAGAAGCGGCGCTTCATCGCCAGCCCGATCTTGGCGCTGTCGCTGTAGGTCACGCGCTTCACGGCGTCTTTCATCGTGTCCGACAGGTTGATGTCGATGCCCGAGAGGATCGAGAGCGGCAGGCACGCCACCACGTAGTCGGCGGTCACTTCCGTCTTCTTGCCGCTCTTCGTGTTCTTGTAGACCACCTTCACGCCGGCGTCGTCCTGGTGCACCGACTGGATCTCGGCGTTGAAGGTGAGCCGCTTCGGGCCGATGGCGCGCGCGAAGGCCTGGCAGATCTGGTCCATGCCGCCAATCGGCTGGAACATCGGCGCGGCGGCCGTGCCCTCCATCGGCGGCACCGAACGCATCCGGCTGCCGAAGCCGGCCTCGAGCAGCGCCGCCAGCTTGATAGGGTCGCCCTCGCCGCGGTCGGCGAACGCCTTGTAGGTGCGCGTCGAGGCGTCCATGTAGCCCTGACGCACGAGGAAGTCGGTGAGCCGCTTCTGGTCGTCGGCCGTCATCGGCAGATCGAGCTGCTTCTGGTCGATCGCCTTCACCAGCAGTTCGTTCACCTGGCCGGTGATGTCGGCCTTCACCTCGCGCATGCGGATCTTGCGGTTGGCGAGCGTGCCGGCGGCGGCGCCTTCGTAATAGAAGTAGTTGGCGTCGGAGTCGTTGAGGAAGACCTGCATCGGCACGCCGAGCTCGCGGCAGTAGCCGAGGATGCCCTGGTGCGAGTGCGGGATGCGCCAGGCGCCGGCGTTCACGTACTGGCCTTCGTCCCAGTTACAGGACTGCGTTTCGCCGCCCGGGCCGAGTTCGGTGTGGCTCGCGCCCTTGCGCACGCTCCATGCGATGCCGCCCACGCGGTCGCGCGCCTCGAGCACGTGGTAGTCGTAGCCGAGCTTGCCGAGCTCGTGCGCCACGACCAGGCCCGACGTGCCGGCGCCCAGGATGAGCACCTTGGCCTTGGCCGGCTTGCCCGTGAGCGCGGGCCGCTGCCCGGCGCCTTCGGCCATCAGGTCCCAGGAGCTCAGGGCCGTCATGACGAGCGACGAGCCGCCGATGGCGCCGAGCTGTTCGAGGAAGGTCCGGCGGGTCAGGGCCGGCCGGGAGGAGCGCACGAGACGTCGGGACATGAGTCGATGAGGTGGATGCATGACAGGCATCCACGGCCTTTATTGGATGGTCTCACGGGCCGGGGCGGATCCAGGCCCGGCGCGGGCTGCGCAGACAACAAATTACCGGGGCGACCGGACGCGTGGGAGCAGCCGCGCTGACGCGGTGTCCAGTCGTCGGCTCCGATGAGTCGCGTCGGTCACTCTCACCTCCCGGCGACTCGTCTTGCCGTCCACAGCGCTTCTGGGGGCCCCCATCCCCTGACCTGGGTGTCGCCCGCACTCCCGGTGCGAGTGTCAGCTCCGTGCGCGACGACGACTCATAGTCGCCGCCGACCGGACACCGCGTCAGCGCGGCTGCTCAGGGTTTGGCCGTCACGGGGCGGCCGGCGTCCACCTTGAGCCAGCAGACGGCACCGGCGAGCAGCAGCACCGTCATCGGCACGAACGGCGCGTCGTAGCTGCCCGTGCGCTCGACGATGTAGCCGTAGGCCACCGAGCCCAGAAAGCCGCCGGCCTGCGCCACCGTGTTCATGAGACCCACCATGGCCCCGGCGTGCACGCCGCCGATGTCGAGGCACACGCCGAACACGCCCGACTGCTGGAAGGTGATGGCGCCATAGGCGAGCGCCAGCAGCACCACCGTGAGCATCGGGCGCGTCGTAAACATCGTGGCGGCGACGAGCACGGCGGCCACGACGAGCGACACGGCGCCCACGGCGCGGCGGCCGGTCGTACGTCCGAACCGTCGCACGCAGGCGTCACTTGCGGCGCCGCCGGCGACGTTGGCGGCCACCGCCACCACGAAGGGCAGCGCCGAGAGCAGGAGGCCGCCTTCGGTCACGCCGCGGCCCTTCACGAGGAACGTGTGGAACCACGTCTGGAAGAAGTTGTAGACCCAGATGTAGCAGAAGGCGGCGCCGAGAATCGCCCACACCGATCCCGAGGCGAAGGCCGCGCGCCACGGGAAGTGCGCGCCGTGCGCGAGTGCCGCCGCGACGGTGCCATCCGCCTCGGCCGGCTCGCCGGACTTCTCCGCCGGGGAGTCGCGGAACCATGCATACCACGCGGCCGCCCATACGAGGCCCAGCGCGCCGAACACGAAGAACGACATGCGCCAGCCGTAGCGCATCTGGATCGGCAGCACGAGCAGCGGCGCGATGGCGCCGCCCACCTGGCTGGCCATCAGGTTCACGCCCGACATCGTCGCGCGCAGTGACGCCGGGAACCAGCGTGCCACCACGATTGAGGCATTCGGAAAAGCCCCCGCTTCGCCCGCGCCGAACAGGAACCGCACGACGAGCAGCGGATAGAAGCCGGTCACGACGCCCGTGAGCGCCGTGAAGGCCGACCACCAGGCCACGATGCGCGTCAGCACGCGCCGCGGCCCGAGGCGGTCGCCCATCGTGCCGGTCGGGATCTCGAAGAGCGCGTAGGCGAGCGTGAAGACGCCGGTCACCCAGCCCCAGCCCACCGGGTCGATGCCC
>JAEUQR010000038.1 GCA_016789705.1 Acidobacteriota bacterium | reverse complement strand
GCATCCCGGCCGTGCTCGTCGCCGCGTTCGTCGTGAAGTCGATGTCGCTCGCCTGGCTTCGGTGGCTGGTCGTCGTGGTCGTGGCCTACGCGGCGGTCGTAATGTTCAGGGCCGCGGCCCGCGGCGCCCGGACGTCACCCTAACGCCCGCGGGCCGCGGTGGCCGTCAGCGCGGCCGCCACGTCTGCAGCAGCTTCACGTAGTTGCCGCGCTCGAAGGCGGCCGGGTCCGGGCAGCGGCCGAGGCTCATGCTGCCGCGCATCTGGGCCACCGACTGGTACTCGTGCTCGACCATCCAGCGCTCGAACTCGTACCGCAGTGTCGAGAGCCGTTCGGGGCCTTCGTGCAGCAGCACCGAGACGAGCTGCACGGCGCCGGCCCCCGCCATCACCGCCTTGATGGCATCCTGCGCCGTGTGCACGCCGCCGCTGCAGGCAAGGGTGGCCTTGAGGCGGCCGGAGAGGATGGCCAGCCAGCGCAGCCGCAGCAGCAGCTCCGAGGAGTCTGACAGGCGCAGGTGCGGCACGACGTCCAGGTGCTCGATGTCGATGTCGGGCTGGTAGAAGCGGTTGAAGAGCACGAGTCCATTCACGCCGGCCTCTTCGAGGCGATGCGCCAGGTGGGCGATCGACGAGAAGAACGGCGAGAGCTTCACCGCCACCGGAATCGACACCGCCGAGCGCACGAGACGCGTCGCGTCCACGATCTTCTGGTCCACGGTGCTGCCGGCCACGGCCGGATCGGTGGCCACCATGTAGACGTTCAGCTCGAGCGCGTCGGCGCCGGCCTGCTGCATCGCCTGTGCGTATTCCACCCAGCCCCGGCCGGTCGTGCCGTTCAGCGACGCGATGACCGGCACGCCCACGGCGTCCTTGATGCGGCGGATCTGCTCCAGGTACTTGTCTGGCCCGAGCCGGTACTCGTCACTCTTCGGGAAGTACGTCGTGGCCTCGGCGTGGCCGTCCTCGTGCGTGTCGAGATGCCACCAGGTGGCGTCCCGTTCGGCGGTGATCTGCTCCTCGAAGAGCGAGTGCATGGTGATGGCAGCCGCACCGGCGTCTTCGAGCCGGCGCACGACGTCGAGGTCGTCCACGAGCGGAGAGGCGCCCGTGATGAACGGGTGCGGCAGCGTCAGGCCGAGATAGGTGGTCGAGAGGTCCATGATGTGCGGCTCGCTCCCGCTCAGCCGGCCGTGGCCGGCGGCTCCGTGCCGCGCCGGGCCAGCGCGTCGTAGACGGCGAAGTGTCTGCGGATGTCGTCCTTGCCCTGTTCGAGCAGAGCCTTGAAGCGTTCGGGGTCCTGCTGCTCGACCAGGCGGAAGCGCGCTTCGTTACGCACGAACTTGCCGAGGTCCACCTTCGGCGGCGCCGAGTCGAGCTGGAAGGGATTCTCGCCCACGGCGGCCCGCCGCGGGTCGAAGCGGTAGAGCGGCCAGTAGCCGGAATCCGCCGCGAGTTTCTGCTGCTCGAGGCCGTGTTCGAGGTCGTAGCCGTGGGCGATGCAGTGACTGTAGGCGATCACGAGCGACGGGCCCGGGTACGACTCGGCGTCGATGAGCGCCTTCACGGTCTGCGTGTCCTTGGCGCCGAAGGCGATCCGCGCCACGTAGACGTGGCCGTAATCCATCGCCATGGCGGCCAGATCCTTCTTCGCGGTGGCCTTGCCGGCGCTCGCGAACTTGGCCGACGCGCCAAGCGGCGTGGCTTTCGACTGCTGCCCGCCGGTGTTCGAGTAGACCTCGGTGTCGAGCACGAGGATGTTGACGTCGCGCCCGACGGCCATCACGTGGTCGAGGCCGCCGAAGCCGATGTCGTAGGCCCAGCCGTCGCCGCCCACGAGCCAGATGCTCTTGCGCACGAGGTAGTCGGCGAGGCGTTCGAGCCGGCGTGCATCAGGACCACCGAGTGGCGCGAGCACCCGTCGCAGGTCAGCCACGCGGGCGCGCTGCGCGGCGATGGCCGCTTCGTCGGCCTGCGATGCGGTGAGCAGCAGGTCCGTGAGCGTCTCGCCCACGTGCCCGCGCAGCGCCGCGAGCAGGCTGCGCGCCATCGCCACCTGCTGATCCACCGAGAGGCGCAGGCCCAGGCCGAACTCGGCGTTGTCTTCGAAGAGCGAGTTGGCCCACGCCGGCCCGCGCCCGTCGCTGTTGCAGGTGTAGGGTGTCGTCGGCAGGTTGCCGCCGTAGATCGACGAGCAGCCGGTGGCGTTGGCGATGATGGCGCGGTCGCCGAAGAGCTGCGTCATCAGCTTGATGTACGGCGTCTCGCCGCAGCCCGAACACGCGCCGGAATATTCGAAGAGCGGCTGCAGGAACTGTGTGCCCTTGAGATCGAGCTTCACCTGCGTGCGGTCGGCTTCCGGCAGCCCCAGGAAGAACGCGAAGTTCTCGCGTTCGGCCGCCACGAGCGCTGCCTGCGGACGCATGTCGAGGGCCTTGTGCCGCGGGTTGGCCTTGTCTTTCGCAGGGCACACCTGCACGCAGAGAGTGCAGCCGGTGCAGTCTTCGGGCGCCACCTGCACCGTGTAGGCCATGCCCTGGCCGTACTCGTGTTCGCGCGCCTTGAAGGGCATCGCCTTGAACGTGGCCGGGGCGCCATCCCGCGCCTCGGGCGGATAGAGCTTGGTGCGGATGGCGGCGTGCGGGCAGACCAGCGCGCACTTGTTGCACTGGATGCAGATGGCCTCGTCCCACACGGGGATGTCCTGCGCGATGTTGCGCTTCTCCCACTGTGACGTGCCGAGCGGCCACGTGCCGTCCACCGGGAAGGCACTGACCGGCAGCAGGTCGCCGTGTCCGGCGAGCATCACGGCCGAGACGCGCGTGACGAAGTCTGGCGCGTTGGCGGCGACGATGGGTGGACGGCGACGGCGCGCCGAGGCCGCGGCTGGCACGTCCACCTTGTGCAGGTGCTGCAGCGTGTCGTCGACGGCGGCGAAGTTCCGCTGCACCACATCAGGTCCCCGCTTCGCGTAGGTCTTCTCGATGGCCTGCTTGATCTTCTGAATCGCCTGCTCGCGGGGCAGCACGCCCGAGAGCGCGAAGAAACACGTCTGCATCACCGTGTTGATGCGCGTGCCCATGCCGTTCTCGCGGGCCACCGCCACGGCGTCGATCGTGTAGAGCGAGAGGCCCTTCTCGATGATGCCGTCCTGCACCTCGCGCGGCAGCTCGTCCCACACCCGGTCAGGCGCGTAGGGAGCGTTCAGCAGCAGCACGGCGCCGGGCGCCGCATACGCGAGCACGTCGTAGCGGTCGAGGAAATTGAACTGATGACAGCCGATGAAGCCGGCGTGCTGGATGAGGTACGGCGCGCGGATGGGCCGCGGCCCGAAGCGCAGGTGCGAGATGGTGACCGCGCCGGACTTCTTGGAGTCGTAGACGAAGTAGCCCTGGGCGAAGGCGTCCGTCTCTTCGCCGATGATCTTGATCGAGTTCTTGTTGGCGCCCACGGTGCCGTCGGCGCCGAGGCCGAAGAACACGCTGCGCGAGACATCGGCGGCTTCGATGTCGAGTGTGCGATCCCAGTCGAGCGACGAGTGGCTGACGTCGTCCACGATGCCGATGGTGAAATGATTCTTCGGGCGCGCCTTCGCGAGTTCGGCGAACACCGTGGCGGCCATGGCCGGCGTGAATTCCTTGGACGAGAGACCGTACCGCCCGCCGATGACGATGGCGTCACGGGCGATCGGGCTCGTGCCGTCGAGGTGCGCTTCGTGCAGCGCCGCGACCACGTCCTGATAGAGCGGTTCGCCGACAGCGCCAGGCTCTTTGGTGCGGTCGAGCACGGCCAGCGCGCGCGTGGTGGCGGGCAGCGCCTGCAGAACGGCCGCGAGCGAGAAGGGGCGATACAGCCGCACCTTCAGCACGCCCACGCGTTCGCCGTGTGCATTCAGCCACGCCACCGTTTCGTCCACGGTCTCGGTGGCCGACCCCATGACCACCACGACGCGGTCGGCCTGCGGATGCCCGACGTAGTCGAACAGGTGATACTGCCGGCCGGTGCACGCGGCGAACTGGTCCATCGTGCGCTGCACGATGGCCGGGCAGGCAGCGTGGAACGGCGCCGAGGCCTCGCGCGCCTGGAAGAACGCATCGGGATTCTGCGCCGTGCCGCGCAGCACGGGTGCGTCCGGGGTGAGCGCGCGCGCACGATGTGCTGCCACGAGATCGTCTGGCAGCATGGCGCGCAGGTCGTCGTCTGACAGCGGCCGGATCTTGGCCACCTCGTGCGAGGTGCGGAAGCCGTCGAAGAAGTGGATGAACGGCAGGCGCGAGGCCAGCGTGGCCGCCTGGCCGATGAGCGCAAAGTCGTGCGCCTCCTGCACCGAGGCCGAGGCCAGCATCGCGACGCCCGTTTGCCGGCACGCCATCACATCCGAGTGGTCGCCGAAGATCGAGAGCGCGTGCGTGGCTACGGTGCGCGCCGCCACGTGCATACAGAAGGGCGTGAGCTCGCCGGCGATCTTGTAGAGCGTCGGGATCATCAGCAGCAGACCCTGGCTCGCCGTGAAGGTCGTGGCGAGCGAGCCGCCCTGCAGCGCGCCGTGGCAGGCGCCGATGGCGCCGGCCTCCGACTGCATCTCGGTGACCGACGGCACGTCGCCCCAGATGTTGGGGTGGTGTCTCGCCGACCACTCATCCGCCAGCTCGCCCATCGTGGAGGAGGGCGTGATCGGGTAGATGGCGATGACGTCGTTCGTGCGATGGGCAACCGAAGCCGCGGCTTCGTTGCCGTCGATCGTGACCCAGGCAGCCATGACGCGGGCACTGCAACTCCCGCACCACCCGCCGCCGAGGCCGATTTGCTGCGATTGAGAGAGCCCTTCCGGCGATCCGCCTGGCCGACGGCCGGGAAGATCCCGCGCCGGGAGCTGGCGATCTCCCGGAGGGCGGTCTGGGGCCGTGTGCGGCCGACCGCGTCTACGGGTCGAATCGGCTGCCTACCACGCCTCGCGACGCACGCCTGGGACCACGTCGAAGTGTTCGTCGCGGCTCATAACGGGCAGGCGATGTTGCAGCGCCAAGGCAGCGATCCAGGCATCGTTGGCGGGAATCGGGCGTCCCGCTTTCTTGAGCGCTGCCCGCACCCGGGCGTAGGTCCGCGTCGTGGGTTCGGTGACGTCAAGGATCTCGAAGCTGGACAGATGTTCTGCCAGCCATCGCTCGTAGCGCTCCCGATACCGCGACGCGGCAATGCCGTATCGAAACTCTCCCAGCACGATCACCGGGATGGCGACGTGCGTTTCACTGGCGAGCCTGACACCAACGGCTGGCTCGCCGTCGATGAACGCCGAGAGCGCATTGGTATCGAGGATCACCGGCGGTCCTCGGCCTCCACGACGTCGAACTCCCGCTCGATGACCCGCTGAATTCTGGCCGTTTCGCGGCGAAGGGGCCGAAGTTGTCCGAATCCCTTCATGAACGGCGCCTGTTCCGGGGCCGGCTCGGCGGAGCGGCCTGCCAGTTTCTCCTGCAGGGCCTCGGTAACGAAGGCCCTCAGCGCCTGCCCCCGTTCGGCGGCTCTGGCCTTCGCCCGCCGGAACACCGGATCTGGAATCTCCAGCGTCGTCTTCATGACGCCATATTCCCATATTTACGGCACGGCTGGCAACGCAGGCGCCGTCACCGAATCGACGGGCCGGACCCGTCGCTATGAGCGTCGCAGCGCCTGCAGGCCGTTCAGCATCACGACGAGCTGGTCGGGCGTATCGTCTGCCGACTCCACGACGATGAACGACTGGCCGTCAGCCACCCGCGCGAGCGGCGCACGTGCCGGCGGCCCCGACGACGTGGCGCACGCTCGGTCAGTGGGCCGGCACTGGCAGCCGGCAGACCGAGTCGTTCGATGTCGTGAGCGGCGCGCTGCGCCTGCAGTGGGAAGTCCGCGGCACCACTGCGGGTGCAGGCCCGTTCCGCGTCTGGCTCCACAGTGCGATCAGCGGCCGTCCGCTGCAGGTGATCGTCGATCACGCCGGGCCCGGCCAAGGCACGGCGCACGTGGCAGATGACCCACGGGTGTCGTACCTGCTCATCGAGGCCGACGACATGACCTGGACGGCGACGCTGGACGAAGCCCTGGCCCGACCCTGACGTGGGCCTCGTCAGCCCACGGGACCGTCCATGCGCACCCCGGCGTCGAACTGACGATGCGTATCCTGGTCACCGGTGCCAATGGCTATGTGGGCGGCCGCCTCGTGCCGCAGCTCCTGGCCCGCGGCCACGCCGTGCGGTGCATGGTGCGCAGTGCCGCCCGGCTGCAGGGGCGCGCGTGGGCCGAACACGTCGAGATCGTGACCGGCGACGTGCTCACGCCGGCGTCACTTGGTCCGGCACTCACGGGCATCGATGTGGCGTACTACCTCGTCCACAGCCTGGGCGCGGGGCGCGACTTCCACGATCACGACGTGCGGGCGGCGCGTGCCTTCGGCGAGGCCGCGAGAGTGGCCGGCGTCCGCCGCATCATCTATCTGGGCGGCCTTGGTGATGCCGGCGACGCGCTCTCCGAACACCTGCGCTCACGCCACGACACGGGTGCGGCGTTGCGCGAAGCCGGGGTGCCGGTGACGGAGTTTCGCGCCGCCGTGATCGTGGGCTCGGGCTCGGTGTCGTTCGAGATGATTCGCTATCTGGCCGAGCGCGTGCCGGTCATGATCTGTCCGAGCTGGGTCTACACGCGCATCCAGCCGATCGCCATTCGCGACGTCATCCACTACCTCGCGGAAGCCATCGACACGCCGGCGTCAGCGGGGCAGACGATCGAGATTGGCGGCAGCGACGTGCTGACCTACGGCGAGATGATGACCGGGTACGCGAGGCTACGTGGACTGCGCCGATGGCTCGTGCCGGTACCGTTCCTCACGCCGCGACTGTCGTCGTACTGGGTGCATCTCGTCACGCCCATTCCGGCCGACATCGCGCGGCCGCTCATCGACGGCCTGCGCAACGAGGTGGTCGTGCGCGACGACACCGCGCGCAGGCTGTTTCCGCGCGTCGTGCCGGTGAGTTATGCCGAAGCGGTGCGGCGGGCGCTCGTACGGCTCGACGGCGCCAACGTCGAAACCGCGTGGTCCGATGCACTCACTTCGAGCGGCCTCGTCACAGAGCCTGTGGTGCTCACCACCCTGGAAGGCCTGACGCTCGAGCGGCGGCAGCTCACCGCCCGCGCCACGCCCGACCGCGTCTACGAGGTCGTGAGCGCGCTCGGCGGCGCCACCGGGTGGCTGCGCCTCAACTGGGCCTGGCAGTTGCGCGGTCTGGCAGACCGGCTGGTGGGCGGTGTGGGCATGCGGCGTGGCCGCCGCGACCCGCGCGAGCTGCGCATCGGCGATGCGGTGGACTTCTGGCGTGTCGAGGCCGTGGAGCCGGGTCGGCTCGTGCGGCTGCGGGCCGAGATGAAGGTCCCTGGTCGCGCGTGGCTGGAATTCCAGGTCAAGGCGGAGAGCGGACCTGGCGCGGGCACGACCATCGTGCAGACCGCCTACTTCGCCCCGAAGGGCCTCCTCGGCGTGCTGTATTGGTACTCGCTCTACCCGATCCATGGGCTCATCTTCGGCGGCATGATTCGCGAGATCGCGCGCCGTGCCGAGGCCTCGATGGAACCGGCGCCCGCCACCGCGCGCTGAACGTCCGGAGGCCCGTACCTCCGATCGGGACGGGCGCACGAACTCGGCCACGCGCTCGGTTACGGCCACGTGACGGCGAGTTCGTCCGTCATGAGTGCGCCGGCCCGGATCGAACCCGCGGCGTTCGATCGCGACGCCGCGATCATCGCGTGCGAGCGGGATCCAGGAAGCCGATCGCCCGACGTCGATTCCGACGGCGTCATCGCGAACACGGCGCCGCGCCTCCTTCAGTGGTCGCGCGGTCTGCCCTGGCACGCTCGGGTGAAGGCGTCTCCGGCCGTTGACGTCCCGCTAACCGCCGAAGATGTCGCGCAACGCCAGCGCCCAGTCTGGCAGTAGCGGCGTGGTCAGCGTCTCGTCGTCTTCCATCGAGAGCTCGACCACGCGCAAGAGCTTCCCGTCGGGCGTCATTCGAAGCACCTGCACCGTCTCGAGTTCCGGATCGACGAGCCAGTACTCGCGCACGCCGCTGCGCTCGAACAGCCGCCGCTTGGCCTGGGCGTCGCGCTTGCGCGTGCTGTGCGACAACACCTCAACGACGAGGGCCGGCGGCCCCTGGATGTTCGAGTCGGTCACGATGTCGGACTGATCGGTCGCCACGAACAGCAGGTCTGGCTCGACGATGTCGTGGGTCGAGAGCACGACATCGAGCGGCGCCACGAACACGCGACCGACCGGGTGCTGCTGCAGATAGGTGGCGATTGCCACTACCAGGCGCACGACGATCGCCTGATGGCGCACGTCTGGCGACGGCGTCACGTAGTGCGCTCCGTCGATGAGCTCGTGCCGGCGCCCGTCGTCCGGGAAGTGCACGAAGTCGTCGTACGTGAGTCGTGTGTCGGCGTGAGCCGCAGGCGAGCGCATCGAGTTCTCCCCGGCCATTGCCGAAGTCTACAACCGGCCATCGCCGGTGCCAATGCGATGGCCGTGCCACGTCAGAAACAGGCCCGGGAATGGTCGCCGGTACCAGGGGCTCGCAGATTCATCACCGCTGTCGCGAACACCTGTTCGCAGGTTCGGCAGCGGCGGTGCTCGGCTAGCCGCGCATCGCGCGTTCGTGCACCGACTGCAGGGCCTGCCAGCCGGCGGCCACGGCCCCTTCCTGCCAATCGGGCAGTGATCGCGGCGCCGTCGCCGCTGAGCCGATGACGATGCGGTTCTCAACCTTCGAGAGCTGCTCGCGCAGTGACACGGCGCGCACGGTGGCGTAGCCGCCGTTGCTGTACGGCACCTTCTTCCAGAACACGGCGTAGGCGCTCTCGAACTCCGCGCGGATCTGCGGGTGCACCTTGCTTGCGTGCGTGAGCACGTGCTCGATGCGCGCGGCCACCGGCTGGTTCAGCAGATCGGCGATCGGCCCATTCGAGTAGAGGCCGAGCAGCACGCCCTTCTTCGTGAAGTAGTCGTACGAGGGATACGAGAACTCGCCGATCGGCAGGTTCGAATACAGGTGG
>JAEUQR010000078.1 GCA_016789705.1 Acidobacteriota bacterium | reverse complement strand
CGCTCGGCCGCGCCGAGCGCGCTCACGGCCACGCCCTGCGAGAAGAGATCGGCAGCGGTGAGGTTGCCGCGCACGTGGTCGAAGACGTTCGAGAGGCGGTACGGCCGGTCGGCCACGCCGTCGCCGTCAAGGTCCGGCTCGCCGTGGTCCGACCAGTAGTTGCCGTCGAAACCGGTGTCGGTGCGCCGTCCTGACAGCGACAGCGGCGTCAGGTTGCCCACGAATGAGTTGCCTTCGAAGGTGTTGCCGCCGCTCGAGTCATAGATGACGAGCGCCGTGTCCGACATGGCCACGATGTTGCGGCGGAAGTGGTTGCGGTATGAGCCTTCGAGGAAGATGCCGCGTGCGTTGTCGGCGATGAGGTTGTCTTCCGCGACCACGTCGTCGCAGGCCTTCAGCAGCAGCCCCACCGAGGCGAACCCCCGGTTGCGCACGAAGCGATTGCGCCGGAAGGCGAGACGTTTCGAGTACATCAGCGCCACGCCGGCTGCGCCGGTCTCGAACGTGTTGTCCTCGAACACGTTGTCGTCCGAGAACATGTAGTGCAGCCCGTAGCGCAGGTCGCGCGCGCGATTGCCGCGCACGAAGCCGTGCGACGACGACTGTATGTACATTCCGTCGCGGGTGCCGACGATCTCGTTGTTCGTGAGGCGGAAGCGCTGACTGTTCCAGACGTGGATGCCGCTGCCGACCTCACCCGGCGGACGATCTGGAATGCCCGTCACGGCCGAGTGTTCAATCGTGGCGTCATCGGCTTCGCGCAGGTAGACCCCGAAGAGCGCATCACGCACGCGGCAGTCGCGGATGGTGACATGCGCGCCGGTCACGTGAATGCCTGAGGTGTCGCGGCCGAGATCGCCGCCCCGGCGGCCGTCGATGTCAAGGCCCTCGAGGGTGACGCCGGCGGCGCGGACGCGCACGACGCTGCCGTGCCCGGAGCCACGTAGCAGCGGGCGTCCCACGCCGACGAGCGTGATCGGCCGTTCGAGGTACAGGTCGCCGTCGTAGGTGCCCGCGACCACCTCGATCCTGGCGCCCGGGGGCGCGGCGTCGACGAGCGCCTGGAGCGGCGAGGTGTGCTCCGCCGCGGGCCGGCCTTCGACCGTCTGGGTCGCTGGTGGCAGGGCATCGTCCTGCCCGCGCGCCACGCCTGGCAGACCGAGCGCCAAGGCCAGGGCGAACACGGCCAGTGCTCGTCGTGTCATGGTGTCACCGTGCGTCCGCGGTGGTCAGGGCGCGCCGCGCTCGCACCCACGTCCACCCGAGCGCCGCCACCAGCAGCAGGATGGCGGCGACCATCGCGTAGGTGCCGGCCCGCGGATAGGAATACACCTCGAAGTTGGCAATCTGCCGGTGGCCGAACATCGGCGGCATGAACGGCGCCACCTTGATGGCCGCATCCGGGGCCAGGTCGTGGCCATAGCGATAGAGCTTGTAGCCGAACGACCAGGTCGAGAAAGCCCCGAAGTAGATGAAGATCATCACGACGTCCAGCAGCGCCGCCACCGAGCCGTGCACGACGGCCCGCAGCATCAGCAGGCCGAGGGCGCCGATGACGAACGGCATCCACTGGAACTCGACGAACGACTCGTTCACGAGGTCGCGCATGCCGATGTAGTGGTTGAGGACGTTGATCTCCTTGACATCCTGCCCGTTGTTGCCACCTTCGAGCGCGTGCGAGTAGATGTCGAGCCGCAGTCCGTCTGGATACTGCGGCGCGAACATCGTCAGATTCCAGAGAGGCAGGACGTAGGTCACGGCCAGCAGCGCCACCGCCGCCAGCACCATCAGCCGGGCCCGACCGTCGATCGTGCCGTCGAGAAACCGGCCGCGCGTTGTGCTGTCCATGACCCACCCCTGCTTCCTGATGCCCGTTCTCAGTGCCCGGTCCCCTGTCCCTCGCCCCTCCAGGTCACTTGACCACCATGTAGCCCTGCATTTCCTGATGCAGCGCCGAACAGAAGTTGGTGCAGTAGTAGGCGAAGACGCCGCTCTTCTTCGCCGTGAACGTCACCGTCTTGGTCTCACCAGGGTCGATGACGACGTTGATGTTGTAGTCGAGCAGGCCGAACCCGTGCAGTTCGTCGGTCGTCTGCTCGATGTTGGTGATGGCGACGGTGACCTGGTCGCCGGCCTGCACCTCGAAGTCGGTTGGCGTCAACGTGGAGCGCACGGCGACCATCTTCACGAGCACGTTCTTGCCGTTGCGCGTGACGCCTGCCTGGGCGACGTCCCACACGGCCATCGGGTGCTTGTTCTCTTCTTTCGGATAGACCTCGATCGGCTTCACCTTGTCGGCCTTGATGATCTGCGCGTAGTGCGGCTCCGGCTCGGTGAAGGCGTCGTAGATGAGCTTCATCTTCTCTTCGGTGATGTCGACCAGCTGCGACGACTCTGGCTGCGACGGCCCAACCGACAGATGCCGGCCATGCGACAACTTGTTGAGGCCCACGAGATAGTTGCCGTCGGGGCTTACCGTGTCGCCCTCGGCGGCCGAGAGATGGCCGATCGAGTACGACATCGGCGCCTTGTCCACGACTTCCCAGGTGCCGAGCTTCCACTTGGCGATGGCGCTGTCGACGAAGAGTGACGTGTAGGCCCAGTTGTCGGTGCCGAACTGGGTGTGCAGCGGGCCGAGGCCCACCGGCACTTCGGCATCCTTGATCGACTCGTACTTCAGCACCGGAATGCCGTCTTCTTCACCCGTGAAGTCCTTGTTGCGGATGGCGGTCTGGATCTTCTCGAAGTTGAACACCGTGGTCACGCCCTGCAGCTTGCCCGAGCCGATGATCCAGTTGCCGTTCGGCGCCACATCGACCCCGTGCGGCGACTTACCGCAGGGCAGCAGGTAGACGATGCCGGGCACCTTCTTCGGATCGATGACCTTGACGCCATCGATGGTGTCGAACTTGCCCTCGGCGATGGCGCGCTCGGCGGCCTTCCAGTCGACGGCGGCGATGTAGTCGCGATCCTTCTGCGCGGAGGACACTTCGAGCTTACCGGTCGCGCGCTCGGTGTTGTACGAGGTGAAGAACATCCAGCCGTCGGAGGCCAGCTTGCCGGCGTCTCCGAGGTCGTAGTCGAACGGCGGCATCAGGATCTGCCAGGCGAGTGACATCTCCCCGGACGTCGGCTCGATCTTCACTCCGGCGATGATGCCTTTGTACTCGGTGGCGTACTTGTCGACGCCCACGGGACGCTGCGGCACGGGGCGCGAGAAGCGCGACGCCATCATGGCGTATTCCGAATTGGGCGTGACGAACGACGAGGCGTGGTTGCCATGCAGATTGGGTACCGGCCCGAGGATCTGCTTGGTCTTGAAGTCGCGCAAGTCGATACGCGCGATGCGTCCGTTCATCTCGTTGATGAATAGCCACCGGCCGTCGTAGTCGCCCTTGGTCTCGGAAAGTGCCGGATGATGGGCGTCGCCCCAGGTCAGGTCGCCCAGCATCTTCTTCGAGTCGTCGTCGAACCCGTAACCGGTCGCCGGGTACGGCGTGAACACCGGGATGGTCGACAGATGCCGCATTGATGGCAGGCCGTAGACGTAGACCTGTCCCGAGTGGCCGCCCGACGAGAACATGTAGTACTCGTCGAGGTCACCGGGCGCCACGTAGGTCTTCTGCGCGGCGACGGCGAGGTCGGACTGCACCGCGCCGCCCGAGCGCTGTGATTCGGGCCGGCTCGGCGTACATTGTGTCGCGACCGCGGCGGCTGCCGCGATGACGAGCACCCGGCTCCAGGCGTACTGAGGGTGTCTGTCCATGATCGTGTTCTCCTAGTGACTCGGCGCGGGTGCCGTCGTGACTCCGGCGGCGCGTTGCTTCTGGTGTTCCGCGAACGCCTCGCGGAGCTTCTGCACGGCGACCTGCTTCTGTTCGGGCGTGAGAATGATCTGGCGCGACAGCACGACGCTCATCGTGCCGGTCGGATTGGCGAGGAACGCGTCCACCGTCAGCCCGAAGCGACTCTGCGTGTCTTCGACCGCGGTGGAAAGGTCCGGACCGATCTGGGCCGGGCTCTTCACGCCAAGTGCCGACACCGAGTGGCAGACGAAGCAGCCGGTGTCGACGAACCAGCGGCCGGGGCCGGTCTTCATCGCCTCCTCGGCGGCGAGTTCTTCGGCGCTGCGGGGATCGGTGCGCGGCGCGCCGGCCAGGTAGCGGGCCGGCACGTCGTGACGGCGCCACGACAGCACGAGCATCGACAGGGCCTGCGCCTGTTCGGTCGTGAAGTTGAAGTTCGGCATGATGGTGCCTTCCGCCAGGGCGCGCGGATCTTTCAGGTGGGCGACGTGCCACGCAAAGGCGGTGCGCTGTCCCGACAGCCGACTGAAGTCGTATTGCTCCGGCGCCTTGTCTCCGACCTCGGTCAGGTCGGGGCCGATGGTGCCGCCGTAGCCGTTGATGACGTGACAGGCGCGACAGCCCTTGTCGGTGACCAGACGCTTGGCGAGGTTGATCGCCGTGGCGCCGTTGGTCTCGCGGTCGTAGCGATGGCAGGTGTTGCAGTTCATCTGCATCAACGCGTTCTTGTCACCGGCCAGGGTGTACGACTCGCCGAGCGAGCGGCTGAGCAGCGGCTCCTCCCAGTGCGCCACTTGGCCGTGGGCGGCCGCGGTGTCGATGGCCCAGCCCTGGCCGCCGTGGCACGACGTGCAGCCGAACTTCTCTAGGGGATGGGTCTTGAGCGGTGCTTCGGGATGGGTGCGATAGGGGTGCTCGGCTTTCTCGAAGCCCTTCCACAGCACGCCCAGATGGCAGGTCGTGCAACGGTCGGCCCGCTCGAGGTCGGCGACCCAGATCTGCTGCATGCCGGTCGGCACTTCGGCAGCCTTGTCGGCGCCGAACTGATCGGCCACCAGCTGCGCGAACTCCATCTGGTAGAACCGCCAGTCGTGCGCGCGGTCGCTCCACATGAAGAGGCCGGTGCCGATGACCAGCACGACGCCCACGACGGCCATCACCGGCCGGTCGATCGCAGGAAACGGGGAGTTGGTGCGCTTCTCCATGTCAGATCCTCGCCGGGATGTCCGGCCAGGCCTCCCACGGCCAGTAGAGATACCAGTAGGGGCCGCGCATCGCCATGCCGATGAACGTGAGGATGAGGATGCCCAGCACGACGAGCAGGAACACCGTGTTCTGCCGGCCGCGCGTGCGCGCCATCCAGACGCCTGTCGCAGCGGCCGGCGAGCGATCGAGCCACGGCCAGACGGTGAGCAGGCCGATGAGCAGGCCGGGCAGCACGACGCCGCCGACGAAGGCGCCGTTCACCGTGAACGAGCCGATGCGGATCGTCGTGTCGGTGACGATCTCCTGCAGCCACAGGAAGTACCACGGCGCTTTGGCCGGGTTCGGTGTCACGAGCGCGTTGGCGGGTTCTTCGAGCGGTGAGGCGATGAATACCGACAGGATGCCGATGACGGCGAAGGTGCCAAGCGTGGCGATGGCCGCGCGCCGCGTCAGGTCTGGCACGGCGTTCACCGTCGTCTCCGGCGCCTCTAGCGCCTGCGCGCGAATCACCGGGGCCTGTCCGCGTGCCACGCCGAGCAGTGTGTAGGTCTTGGTGGCCACGACCGGCGTCTCCGCCGGGCGCTCGAGCAGCGTGTCCCGTTCGGCGCGGGCCAGCCCGCCGTCCTTGCGCACGCGCCACATGTGATACGCAAAGAGCACGCCCAGCCCGAGCGGCAGGATGACGACATGCAGCACGTAGAAGCGGATGAGCGTGGCCTGTTCGATGGTGCGCCCGCCGATGAGCAGCTCACGCACCGTCGGGCCGATGGCCGGAATCGACGAGGCGATGTTGGTGCCCACCGTGACGGCCCAGAAGGCCAGCTGGTCCCATGGCAGGAGGTAGCCGGTGAACGACAGGAACAGGGTGACGAGCAGCATCACGACGCCGAGCACCCAGTTCCACTCGCGGTGCTGGCCGCGGCCGGCGCCGTTCTTGTACGCCCCGGTCAGGAACACCCGCACCAGGTGCAGGAAGACGACGATCACCATGCCATGTGCGGCGATGCGGTGCACGGCGCGGATCCACGAGCCGAACGTGATGACGAACTCGATGTCCTTCACCGACTGGTAGGCGCGTTCCACTGACGGCACATAGAGGAAGAGCAGCGGCAGCCCGGACAGGATCAGCAGGAAGAACAGAGCGGCCGAGATCGTGCCAAGCCAGAACGAGTAGTTCCACGCCATCGACGCCTTGCTGACCTTGGCGGGGAAGGCGTGGAACAGGAAGTTCGAGGCGATGGCGTCGCCGGCTTCGCGGTCCGACCGCGGCCGGAGGCTCCACAACATCTGCGGCCGCACGCCGGGAGCGTCGGGTTCGGAGCGGCGGGTCGGAGCGCGCAAGCTCATGGCATCACCCCAGCGTGAGCCGGAAGTCGGTGGCGACTTCGTCGGCGAGATCGACGACGAGCTGGCCGTCGTCCGGTGCGAAGGAGAGGCGGTACCACGCCAGCGGCTTCGGCGCCGGGCCCGACACGTTTGTGCCATCGCCCTTGTATTCGGAGCCGTGGCAGGGACAGAGGAAGCGGTGCGTCAGTCGCAGCTCGCCGCCGCCGACGTCCGTGGTCTGCGCGTTGGCCAGCGCCTCGGCGCGCACCGTGCACCCGAGGTGCGTGCACACGGCCGAGACGGCGTGGAAGGTGTTGCCCTGGCGGAATACGAAGAGCCGTTCGTCGGGCAGGAACTTGATACCGTCGGGGAAGTCGGCCGGTGGGCCTAGCTTGACCGTCGTGGGCGAGTCGTAGGAGACGTTGGGCACGAGCGACCTCAGCGACGCGGCCCCTTGCGCCGTCAGCGCGGCCACGCCGGCGCCGGCGCCGAGCTTGAGCAGGAAGTCACGCCGGTCGGCCGGCAGTTTCGGGTGTGGGTCACTCATGGGTCCACCGCTCAGTGATGCTGAAGCGCTCCATCGTCATGGCGTCGGTCGGGCAGCGGATGGCGCACAGCCCGCACCGGATGCATCGCTCGTCGTCTTTGACCATGGCCGCCAGCGGAAAACCGCCGGCCTCGGCCCGCGCGGTCAACGTGGCCTTCAGCTCGGGTTCCAGGTCGAGCGTCTCGAAGGGCACGATCGCCAGGCAGTACTCGGGACAGATGTCGACGCACCGGTTGCACAGCACGCACTTCTCTGGGTCGTAGATGGTCTGCACGTGGCAGACCAGGCAGCGGGCCGCCTGGCGCACGGCCGCGTCGTGCTCGTAGCCGGTTTCGACCTCGGCGATGCCCGTGCGGCGGTCGAGGCTCAACGTGGGCGGTGTCTCGCGGTCGAACCGTTCGAAACCGCTCAGCATCGTGTAGTGGCTGGTCGGCAGCGTCTCGATGTCCACCTTCGTCTCGAGCCGCGCCCGATCGCCGGCAAGGTACTCGTGTATCGAGCGCGCCGCCCGCTTGCCGTTGGCCACGGCCTCGATCAGATTGCGCGGGCCGAACGCCACGTCGCCGCCGGCGTAGATGCCAGGCGCCGAGGTGGCGAGCGTCTGCGGATCGATGACGATGGTTCCGCCCGGCGTGAGGGTCACGCGGTCGTCCGGCGTGAGGAACGACAGGTCGGCCTGCTGACCGATCGCCAGCACGCAGGCGTCGGCCTCGATGATCTCGAGGTCGTCGTCGTTGTACTGCGGCGAGAAGCGGCCGTTATCGTCGAACACGCGGGTCACGCCGCGCAGTTCGAGGGCAGTCACATGGCCGTTGCCAAGCAGCCGACGGGGGCCCTTGCGGGTAATAAATCGCACGCCTTCTCTGGCGGCCTCCTCGAATTCTTCGTGGCCCTGCGTCGTGCGGAGCACCGGCATCTCGTCGAGGCTCTCGAGCGACACGACCGTGACCTCGGTGGCGCCGCCGCGCAACGCCGCCCGCGCCGAGTCCATCGCTTCCTTGAGGCGGGCATCAGTTTCGGCGCCGAGGTCGGCGACCGTGGCCTCGGGCTCGGCCTCACGTCCGGCGCGCAGGGCCGTGCGGGCCGCGTCGAAGGCCACGAAACCGCCGCCGATCACCACCACCCGGCGGCCCAGGTTGAGCCGGTAGCCGCGATTCACGTTGAGCAGGTAGTCGACGGCCTTGACGACGCCGTCCATCTCCACGCCCGGGATCTGGAGATCGCGTCCGCGGGAGACGCCGACGGAGAGGAACACCGCCTCAAACCCGGCCTCGCGCAGGTGCCGCAGACCGAACGACGCCGACAGCGGCGCGTTCAGTGTCAACTCGACGCCGAGTGAGACGATGCGTTCGATCTCGGCTGCGAGCAGCGTGCGCGGCAGCCGGTACTCCGGGATGCCGAAGCGCATCATCCCGCCCGGCTCAGCCGCGGCTTCGAACATCGTGACGTCGTAGTGAAGCAGCGCCAGATCGTGCGCGGCGGCCAGCCCGGCCGGACCGGCGCCGATGATGGCCACCTTGCGGCGCGGCCCCGGCACGGGCGCCGGGGCCGTGCGATGGAAGGCCATCGGCAGGTGGCCTGAGTAGCGGTTGCCTTCAGCGACCCCGGCCTCCCGCAGGCGTTCCTGCGTGTCAGGCCGTACCGACTCCACGCCGTACTGCTCGGTGACGTGCCGTTTGAGCGCACGGATCGACACCGGGGCATCGATGGCGCCGCGGCGGCAGGCGTCTTCGCATGGGGCCGCGCAGACGCGGCCGCACACCGAGGCAAGCGGGTTGGGAGCGCGGGCGACGAGGTAGGCGTCTTCGAGGCGGCCCTCAGCGATGAGCTGCACGTAGCGGCCCGCATCCGTCGAGACGGGACATCCGCTCTGGCACTTCACCTGTGCCTTCCAGTGGTTGAGGTCCGGTAGCGCGACGCGGATGCCCATGAACGACTCCGGGGACATGCTGTGGCGAATCGTCGCGGCAGAGTATGACCCCCGTCATACGGGGTCTGGGCCGTCGTTGCTACGGTGAGACGTGACTGAAGACTGCGTCACCCACAGGAGGGCGGCGCGGTCCGTCCGATGACTCTTCCTCCCGACCACGACGAATCGTCCCGAGGCACGCTCCACATCGTGACTGCGTTTCGGCATCCTTGTGCCCGGCGTGGACATCGACGTCAGCACGATCGGCGCGACGCTGCTTGTCGCCTACCCGATCGGCCCCGGGGGGCTATATCTTCGCGTGGGGTGTGGCGCAGGCGGGGCAGTGGTACGGCGACGATCACCGCGCCACCGCGGTGGCGCTCGAGGGCGGCTATCAGTGGACCAGGGCGCCGTGGTTACGTGCCGGCCTGTTCCACGCCAGCGGCGATGACGATCCGGCCGACGACACACATGGCACGTTCTTTCCGCTCCTGCCGACCGTGCGCCGCTTCTCGCAGACAACGGCCTTACGGCACGATGAACCTGCGCGATGTGTTCGTGCAGGTGCAGGCGCGGCCGCGCCCCAGCCTCGGGCTGCGCCTCGCCGTGCCCCGGCTCGATCTGGCGTCCGTCGCCGATCTCTGGTACGCCGGCAGCGGCGCCACGCTCGCTCGCGGTGCCGTCTTCGGGTACGCCGGCCGACGCTCGAACGGCAGCACCCGCCTGGGCACGGCGGTGGAGGCCTCGGTGGACTACGCGTTCACGCCGCGTCTCTCGATGAACGTCTTCGCCGGGCGCCTTCGGGGCGGGCCGGTCGTGACCGGCACCTTCGCGGGCGCCACTCTGTGGTTCGCCTATGCCGAGACCGTCGTGGCCGTGGGCGCGCGATGACTGGAGTACGCCCCTCGGGCCGGTGTTTCGTGGTCGGCGGCCACAGCCGCAGCGTCGGAAAGACGGCGCTGGTCGTCGCCCTGGTGCGCGCCGTCGGGCCCCGTCCCGTCGCCACCGTGAAGGTCTCCGCGCACCGTCACGGGGGCGGGCATTTCGCCATCGAGGAGGACGCCACGCCGACACTCGCCACCTCCACCGGACGCTGCCTGGCCGCCGGAGCGGCACGTGCCTTCCTCTGTCGCTGCCCGGACGGGCACCTGCATGAGGTCGCCGCGCTCGTGCGCCTCCTGTCGTCGGGCGGCTACGACGTAGTGGTTGAATCGAACCGGATGGCACCGCTCGTCGCCGCGGACCTCACGATGTTCGTCGCCTCGTCTGAGACGCCCGATTGGAAGATCTCGTCGGAGCTGTGCCTGGCCCGCGCCGATGCACTCGTGCTGGCACCCGGCAGCTTCGTGTCGCCCCGGGTACGACAGACCGTGGAGATGCACCGCTCCGGATTGGTGCCGGTCCTGCGGTTCGACGCGACGTGGTCCATTCCGGGGCTGTCGCGCTGGATCGACTTCAAGACGCCCGTCGGCGGTCGCGTCTCCGTGCCGCGCCAGATGCCCATGCCGCCGCACCCGTAGGGTCGTATGACCGCCGTCATGGCTGTCGCGCGCGGCCGCCGGCAAGATCGACGACATGCAGGATGTCGCTGACATCGTCCACATCGCCGGTGTGCTGGTGCGGGTCGCACCGGGCGACTGCGAGGTCAGTGACCGGCTCGCGCAACAGGCCGGCGTCCAGACCCACATCGACGACGCAGCCACCGGCCAGCTCGTCGTGACCATCGACGCGCCGACCCTCGAGGCCGTGCGCGCGGTTCACGAGGCCATTGCACGCGTTCCGGGCGTGGTGTCGGCGCATCTCGTCTGCCATGTGGCCGACGCCGCCGCGGCCGGGCCGGGGCGCACGGGAGGGGCATCATGAGCGGCGCCAGCCGTCGCGAATTCCTGCGGGCGGCCGCCGCCGCGGCGACGGCCGTGGCGGCCGGTCTGCCGGTGCCGGGGCGCCTTCGAGCCCAGGCCGCCCAGGCGACCTCGGCGGTGCGCTGGGATCGCGGCGTCTGTCGGTTCTGCGGCACCGGCTGCGGCATCCAAGTGGGCACCCGCGACGACCGGATCGTCGCCGTCAAGGGCGACCCGGACTCGCCCGTGAATCGCGGCCTGCTGTGCGTGAAGGGCTACGCCAACGCGCAGATTCTCTACGGCGCCGACCGGCTGGCCACACCGCAGTTGCGCCTCACGGACGGTGCCTACGACAAACGCGGCACGCTCACGCCCGTGTCGTGGGAACGCGCCTTCGACGAGATGGCGCGCCAGTTCACGCGCGTCCACGCGGAGCTCGGTCCGACCGGCGTGGCGGTGATGGGCTCGGGTCAGTACACGATTCAGGAGGGCTACGCGGCGGCGAAGCTCGTCAAGGCCGGCTGGCGCAGCAACAATCTCGAGCCGAACGCGCGGCACTGCATGGCGTCGGCCGTTGCCGGCTTCATGCAGACTTTCGGTATCGACGAGCCGGCGGGCTGCTACGACGACATCGAGCTCACGGACACGGTGGTGACGTGGGGCGCCAACATGGCCGAGATGCACCCGATGCTGTGGGCGCGCGTCACCGCGAAGCGGCTGGCTGACCCGAATTACCGCATCGCGCACCTGACGACGTTCACGACGCCGACCTCGGCGATGGCGGATCTCGAGATCGTGATCCGCCCGCAGACGGACCTTGCGATCTGGAACTACCTGGCGCGCGAGGTGCTCGTCCGCAATGCGGTTGATCGGGCCTTCGTCGATCAGCACTGCGTGTTCGCCGCCGGTTACACCGATATTGGCTACGGTCAGCGCGGCGACGAGCGGTCGATGTATCCGGCCGAACACGACACCCGCGCCAACGAGCGCGTCCACACGTTGGCGGCCGACGAGGCCGTCGCGCAGGGGCGCCCGGAGAAGGCGGGTGAGCGCGTGGCGCACGACCGGCGCGCCAATGCGAGCGACCACTGGCTCATCACCGCCGATGAGTTCCGCGCCGCCGTCGAGCCTTATACCCTCGACTTCGTCGCCGGCCTCTCGCGTGGTAACGCCGACGAACCGCTCGAGGCGTTCCGGGCCAAGCTCGTGCAGCTCGCCGACCTCTACTGCGATCGCGCCCGCAAGATCGTGTCGTTCTGGACCATGGGTTTCAACCAGAGCACCCGCGGCACCTGGTTGAACGAGCAGGCCTACATGGTGCACCTGCTCACGGGGCGCTACGCGGCCCCGGGCAACAGCGCCTTCTCGCTCACCGGCCAGCCGTCGGCCTGCGGCACCGCTCGCGAAGTCGGCACCTTCGCCCACCGGCTACCGGCCGACATGTCGGTCGAGAATCCCGCCGATCGCCGCCGCGCCGAGGACCTGTGGCGGCTGCCGGCCGGCACGATCAACCCGAAACCCGGCAGCCATCTCACCGAGATGATGCGCGACCTCGAAGATGGCCGCATCAAGTGGCTGTGGGTGCAAGTCACCAACCCGTTCCAGTCGACCGCCAACGCCAATCACTGGGTGGAGGCTGCCCGGCGGCCCGATGCGTTCATCGTCGTGTCGGACGTCTATCCCGGCGTGTCTACCGGGCTGGCCGACCTGGTGCTGCCATCGGCGATGATCTTCGAGAAGTGGGGCGCCTACGGCAACAGCGAACGCCGCACGCAGATGTGGCGCCAGCAGGTCAGGGCGCCCGGCGACGCGCGCTCGGATCTGTGGCAGATCCTCGAGTTCTCGAAGCGCCTCACGATTCGCGATCTGTGGGGCGCGCAGCCGGTGGCCGGGGTCGCCGTGGCCGGAGAGCCGGCCGGCCGCCTGCCCGACGTGCGCGCCGCCGCGCGAACGCTGGGGCATCGGCCGGAGGCCACGCTCTACGACGTGTTGTTCGCGACGGCCGCCAACCGGCAGGTGGCCTGGCCCGATGCCGTGGCGGAGGACCGTCCGAACGACACCGCTCGCCACCTGGGGGCCATGTGGTTCCCCGAGAAGGCGCTGTTCGAGGAGTACGCCGCGTTCGGCCGCGGACACGCGCACGATCTGGCGCCGTTCGACGCGTATTTCTCGGCCGACGTGCGAGGATTGCGCTGGCCGGTCGTCAAGGGTCGAGAGACCCGCTGGCGCTTCAACGGCGCGCACGACCCGTACGTGACGCGCGGCTCGTTCGAGTTCTACGGCCCGGCGATGAAGGTGCTGCCGCCGGGCGACCGCACGGGGCCTGCCACGGCGCCGCCGGTGTCACTCGCCGGCAAGGCCAAGATCTTCTTCCGGCCCTACACCGCGCCGCCGGAGGTACCCGATGCCACCTACGACCTCTGGCTCAGCACGGGACGTGTGCTCGAGCACTGGCACAGCGGCACGATGACCCGCCGCGTCCCCGAATTGCACCGCGCCGTGCCGGCGGCGCTGCTTTTCATGCACCCCGACGACGCGGCCCGCCGTGGCCTGGCCCGGCACGACCTTGCCTGGGTGGCGTCGCGTCGCGGCCGGGTACGCCTGCGCGTGGAGACTCAGGGCCGCTACGGCATGCCGCGCGGCAGCGTCTACGTGCCGTGGTTCGACGAGCAGGTCTTCATCAATACGGTCACGCTCGATGCGATGTGCCCGATTTCGAAGCAGACCGACTTCAAGAAGTGCGCGGTGCATGTGACGAAGGCGGAACACTCGACGGAGGGATGAGATGCGCGCCCACTCGTGCATCGTGTTGTTCATGCTCGTCATCGGTGCGTGGGTGTCGGCCGCCGCGCAGACGCCAGCCTCGCCCGCGGTGGCGCCGGCACCGGTGTTCGAGCCGCCCGACACCAGACCCGGGCGCAGCACGCGCCTGCCGCGGGCCTGGGACGGACAACCGCCCCTCGTGCCGCACAGCCTCCGTGGGCTGACGCCGATCACCGTCACGTCGAATGCGTGCGTGCGCTGCCACGGACGTGCCGGCGCCACCGCGGGGCCTCCACCGGCGCCACCGTCGCACTTCATCGACCTGCGCGAGGCGCCCGGAGTCGCGCGCCCTCAGGTGGCCGGGGCGCGGTGGAACTGCACGGCGTGCCACGTGCCGCAGACCATGGCCCCGCCGCTCGTGGGGACGACGTTCGACGGGAAGGCGCGCCGGCCCGGGCGCTGAACGTCATGCGAGGATCGACGGTCCGGTCGCTCACCGCCGCCGAAACACGCCCTCGTAGATCACAGGTCCGGACCGTCGCGCGAGCGCGCCGGGGCCTGGCCGGTTGTATTCGGTGAGCGACGTGCCCGGCTCGAGATCGAAACCCGCCGTCGCGAGTTCGGCGATGAGTTCACGCTCGGTCAGGAAGCACTGCGGGTGGCCGGAGAACTGCGTGAAGACGAACGGTTCAGCCGGCACAGGTTCCGCATCTGGTGACAGGGTGTGACGCGAGAACGTGAACACGAACAAGGCCGCGCCAGGTCTGGCGACCCGCGCCGCCTCGGCCACGGCGCGTCGGAAGGTCTCACTCGACGGCGCCAGATTCCAGATGCCGTGGGCGACGACGAAATCGATGCTTCCGGTGGCGACGGGCAGGTCGTCCATCGGGGCGAGCACGACGCGCAATCGAACAGGCTCACGTGTGGCCACGCGGTCGGCGGCGGCGCGCGCCATCGGCCACGACAGATCGGTGCCCAGTACGTGCCAGCCGATGCGCGCGAGCGGCGCGGCGTTTCGCGCCGCCCCACAGCCGATATCGAGGAGGCGCCCTCCTCCGCGCCGCGCGAACTCGGCCGTCGCGACGCCGAGCAGTACCTGATTCGGCGGCGACGACACGAAGCCGCTGACGGTCTCGGGTGTGCTCCACGGCGAGCCGGCGAGCGGGTCGATGGGCGGTGTGGTCATGCACGTGGTCGAGGCATCGTCTGGGAATTCATGGCCCCGGCTGTATGACCGGCATCATATCGACGGCACGGCGGCCGCGCGGAATATTCCGTCACGCGCGTCGGCGCGGGCCCCGCTGGCCGCAGCTGCGTGGGGAGGTGGCCTCATGAACGTCCCTCGCGTCGTGTCGATGCTCGTCGCCGTGGGCCTCACGGTTGCGTCGTGTCGGGACGCGCCGGTTGCTCCGGCGCCGGCTAGTCCGACATCGGCAGACGGCGAGGAGCTGTACTCGACGTTCTGCGCCGCGTGTCACGGGCCCGAGGGGCGCGGCGACGGCATTGCGGCGCCGGTCTGCAGGGTCTCGCCCGCCGACCTGACGCGTGCCGAGTTCAAGGTGCGCTCGACGCCGTTCGGCTCGCTTCCGAGCGATGCCGACCTGGCGGCGGTGATTCGGCTCGGCGCCGGCGGCGACGGCGGGATGCCGTCCTTCTCCTTCCTGACCGGTGCCGACATCGACCGCCTGGTCGCGCGGGTGAAGGCGTTTTCGCCGCGCTGGCAGCGCGAGCAGGCGCCGACCGACATCGTGCTGCCGCGCCGCGTCACCGCCGACGCGCGCCAGGGAGCACGCGTCTATGCCGCAGCGGGTTGTGCGGCCTGCCACGGACCCTCAGGTGAGGGCAACGGTCCACGCGCGGGCGACCTGCGGGATACGCGTGGCCGGCCCGAGGCGCCGACCGATCTCACGCGTCCATGGACGTTCAAGGCCGGCCGCGACGACGTCGGCCTGGCGCGCTCCGTGCTCACGGGGTTCAGCGGCACGACCATGCCTGGCTATGCCGGTCAACCGGACATCGAGCGCTACGTGTGGGATGTGGCCGCCTATCTGTGGTCACTGCAGCGGCCCCTTCCGGAGCCGCCGTCCACCGGCGTGGTCGAGACCTCGTCGGTCGACGAGTATTGGACTCTGCCGGTGCCCGTTCAGGGTGGCGTCCTGTCCGCGGCGTCGTGTGCCGCCTGTCACACGGCGCAGTTCGCAGACTGGTCGCGGGCGCGTCATGCCCTCGCCATGGGGCCGGGTGTGTGGGCGCAGATGCACGACCAGCCCGAACTCAGCGGGATGTGCGCCACGTGCCATACGCCGCTGCGCGACCAGTGGGCCGACTCGTACCTCCAGGCGGATGGTGTCGGATGTTCGGGTTGTCATTCCCGGGCGAGCCGGAAGTTCGGCCCATCTCCCAGGCCGAGCACCATCGCGCCGCTCGTCGCGCGGTATCCCGCCCCGCATGGCCCGGTGAACACGCGAGACTTCTTTGAGAGCGTGGAGTTCTGCGGCGGATGCCATCAGTTCGCCGAGGGACGGGCACCGCGGGTCAACGGCGCGTTCCTGCAGAATACGGTCGAGGAGTGGCGGACCTCGCGGGCCGCGCGCGAGGGCAAGACCTGTCAGACCTGCCACATGCCGGAGCGGCGGCACCTCTTCCGCGGCATTCACGACCCCGACACGGTGCGTCGCGGCGTCCGATGGACGTTCGACGCGGGCCTGGTGGGCGGCCGCGTCGAGAGCCGTATGACCCTCACGAACACCGACACCGGCCATGCCTTCCCAACCTACATCGTGCCCGAAGTATGGATGCGGATTCAGCTCGTGAATCGCTACGGTGCGGGACCCGTCGTCGCAGAGCGGCTGATTGCCAGGCGGGTCGCCTTCGCGCGCGGCCAGTGGACGGAACTCGGCGACACGCGGCTCCGTCAGGACGAGCGTGCCACCCTCGAATTCGTCGGCGTGATGCCGCCCGGCACGGTGGCGGTCGTGGGCACGGTGTTCGTGCGCCCCGACGCGTACCATGTCAGCAGCCTGGCCCAACACCTCCGCGACACGACATCTCCGGTGTCGAGGCGGCTCTACGAAGTGGCGCTCGCCGAGATGGGGAACAGCGACTATGTGCTGTTCAGCGAGGCGCGACAGGTGACGCGCTGAGCGCGTCGTCATGCCCATATGACCTCCGTCATACCGCCGCGGAGGAATCGGCCGCAGACTCGCGCGCAGTCCTTCCCCAGGAGGCGGTACATGACTCGACTTGTTCTCAGCGTGTTCGTGGCTCTGACGCTCGCCGCAGGCATCGCGCAGGCGCAGACGATCGAGCGGGCGCCCATGAAGCGCACCGCGGCCTACGACGGGCCGGGGATGTACAACAGCTATTGCTCGGCCTGCCATGGTCTCAGCGCCATTGGCGACGGGCCGGCGGCCAAAGCCCTGACCAAGGCTCCGGCGGACCTCACCCGCATCGCTGCCCGTAACGGTGGCACCTTCCCAGAGACGAAGGTCAAACGCTACATCGAGGGCCTCGATGAAGTGGCGGCCCACGGTTCACGGGACATGCCGATGTGGGGAGAACTCTTCCGCTCGATGGAGCGCGACACCGTGCCCTTGCGGGTGCAGGCGCTGTCAGACTTCCTGAAGTCGATTCAGAAGTAGGGCCTGCCTGCGCGCGCAGTCGTTCATGGCCAGGCATGACGGGGTAGCGTTCCCGGCATGACACGACGTGAGTGGCTGCTCGCAGCCGGGGCGTCGGTGCTGACCGGCGCCGCCACGCGTGCCCAGCACGGCGGCGCGCCGATGCACCATCCGCCGCAGTCGGCCGAGGAACTTGCCGGCCCGGCCGACGTGACCTTGCGCATCGGCCGTCTGCGGCACGAGATCGCGCCCCGCCGTGTCGTGCAGACGCTGGCCTACAACGGCCAGGTGCCAGGCCCGTTGCTGCGGGTGTCGCGCGGACGCGCGCTCACCGTCGACGTGTTCAGCGACACCGAGGTCGAAGACATCGTGCACTGGCACGGACTCCACATCCGACCCGCGGTCGACGGCGTCTACGAACAGGGCACACCCGGCGTGCCGCCGCGCGGGCGCCGCCGCTACATCTTCACCCCGGAGCCGGCGGGCATGCGCTGGTACCACAGCCACAATGCCGCGGGTCGCGACCTGTCGAGGAGCACCTACACCGGCCAGTTCGGCGGGATGCTGGTCGACGACGGACGCGATCCCGGCGCCTACGACGCCGACGTGCCGCTGCTGCTGCACGAGTGAGAGCCGTCGCGCGCCGACCCGCATCCCGTGCACCTGCACCGGCACACCTTCGAACTCGTGCGGTTCGACGGACGACCGACCGCAGGTGTGATGAAGGACGTCGTGGTCGTGCCGCCGTGGAAGCAGGTCGAGATCGACGTCACCGCCAGTCAGCCCGGCCTCGCGCCCTTCCACTGTCACCAGCAGTTCCACATGGACAACGGCTTCATGGCGATGATGCGCTACGAGCCGTGAGGGCTCGTCACGTGGCGGAGGCGTCTTCGAGCACGGCGCGGTCGAGCACGACGAAGCCGTCCTTGTCGGTGTGCAGCACGCCTTCCTTCTCCCATCGGCTCATGATCCGGATCGCGCTCTCGATCGTGGTGCCCGTGAGATCCGCCAGTTCCTGACGTGCCAGCGGC
>JAEUQR010000156.1 GCA_016789705.1 Acidobacteriota bacterium | reverse complement strand
CGATGCACGCGCCCGAGGTGTATCCGGAGCACGACCTGTTCATCCAGCTGATGAAGCTGAAGAACACGCTGCGGTATCTCAAGGGCGAGGAGCTCATCACGCACCTCGGCCGCGAATACTACGACTGAGACGCCCGCACCGAGTGTGCCACCTGACATGGGCCGGAAGTAGAATCGGCCCATGTCAGACCACACGCCCCAGTCCTCCGAGATCGACGCCCTCCTGAACGAAGACCGGCGCTTCGAACCCACCCCCGCCTTCCGCGCCGCCGCCCACGTCAACGATCCCGAGGTCTACGCGCGCGCCGCTGCCGATCCCGAGGCGTTCTGGGCCGGCTTTGCCGGGGAACTCGACTGGATGCGGCCGTGGGATACGGTGCTCGAGTGGACGCCGCCCTACGCGAAGTGGTTCGTGGGCGGCAAGCTCAATGCCAGCGTCAACTGCGTCGACCGCCACATTCGCGGCCCGCGCCGCAACAAGGCCGCCATCATCTGGGAAGGCGAGCCGGGCGAGCGCCGCACCCTCACCTACTTCACGCTCTACCGGCAGGTGTCGCAGTTCGCCAACGTGCTGAAAGCGCAGGGCGTGGTCAAGGGCGACCGCGTGGCGCTCTACATGCCGCTCGTGCCGGAACTCGCCATCGCCATGCTCGCCTGCGCTCGCATCGGCGCCGTGCACAGCGTGGTCTTCGGCGGCTTCAGCGCCGAGTCGCTCCGCGACCGCATCAACGACTCGCAGTGCAAGGTGCTCGTGACGGCCGACGGCGGCTACCGCCGCGGCAGCATCGTGCCGCTCAAGCAGATGGCCGACGAGGCGCTCGAGGGCACGCCGTCGATCACCTCGGTCATCGTGGTGAAGCGTGGCGCCGCCGATCTGCGCGTGCACATGAAGTCGGGCCGCGATCACTGGTACCACGAGCTCATGGACGAGGCGTCGTACAACTGCGAACCCGAGCCGATGGACGCCGAGGACATGCTCTACATCCTCTACACGTCGGGCACGACGGGAAAGCCGAAGGGGATCGTCCACACGACCGGCGGCTATCTGACCGGCTGCTACGCCACGACCAAGTGGGTGTTCGATCTCAAGGAGGACGACGTCTACTGGTGCACCGCCGACATCGGCTGGGTCACCGGGCACAGCTACGTCGTCTACGGCCCGCTCGCCAATGGCGCCACCGTGCTCATGTACGAAGGCGCGCCCGACTGGCCGAAGCGCGACCGCTTCTGGGAGCTCATCGAGCGCTACGGCGTGACGGTGTTCTACACGGCGCCGACCGCCATCCGCGCCTTCATGCGCTGGGGCACCGAATGGCCGGCGAAGCGCGACATGTCGTCGCTGCGCCTGCTCGGCTCGGTCGGTGAACCCATCAACCCCGAGGCGTGGATCTGGTATCACCAGCACATCGGCGGTGAGCGCTGCCCGATCGTGGACACGTGGTGGCAGACCGAAACCGGATCGATTCTGATTACGCCGCTGCCGGGCATCACGAGCACGAAGCCCGGATCGGCCACGCAGCCCTTCCCCGGCATCTCGGCCGAGATCCTGACCGACAAGGGCGAACCCATCCAGAAGGGTGGTGGCCTGCTCGCGCTGACCAAGCCGTGGCCGTCGATGCTGCGCGGGATCTACGGCGATCCTGAGCGGTTCGTCACCCAGTACTGGAGCCGCTGGCCGAACGTGTACTTCGCAGGCGACGGCGCCAAGCTCGACGACGATGGCTACTTCTGGCTGCTCGGCCGCGTGGACGACGTGCTGAACGTCGCCGGTCACCGCCTCGGCACCATGGAGGTCGAGAGCGCACTCGTCGATCACCCGAAGGTGGCCGAGTCGGCGGTCGTCGGCCGCCACCACGAGATCAAGGGGCAGGCGGTCGCGGCGTTCGTGACGGTGAAAGAGGGCGTAACCACGTCGGAGGCGCTGGCCGATGAGCTCAAGGCGCACGTGGCGCAGAAGATTGGCGCCATCGCCCGGCCCGACGACATCATCTTCGCCGCCGACCTTCCGAAGACGCGCTCGGGGAAGATCATGCGGCGCCTGCTGCGCGATATCGCCGAAGGTAAGGCCCTCGGCGACACCACGACGCTCGCGGACCCGGCCGTCGTCGCCCGCTTGAAGGAGCAGTACGCCGACGAGCAGGCGTAGCAGGCAGGCCCGGGGCCCCGGGCCCCGAGCCCCGGTTCGCTACTTCTCCAGGATGAACGTCACCTTCATGGCGACGCGGTATTCGACGATCTTGCCCTTCTGCACGACCACCTTCTGGTCCTGCACCCAGGCGCCTTCGATGTTCTTGAGGGTGCGGGACGCCCGGGCGATGCCCTGTTCCACGGCGTCCTCGAAGCTCTTCTTCGACCCGGCGATGATCTCGGTCACGCGTGCCACTGCCATGATGACGACTCCTTCGTGACGCTGGCACCGGGGGACGGCCGGTCACGGATATGGCGGGCCGGCGCGGTGCGCGGCCCGGGCGGCCATCGTACGTGACCCCGTGCAGTCCCGGCAATCCCGGGCCGGGCGAGGAACCTCCCCGCCGCTTCCGACGTCTGTGATGAAATGAGGGCGGCGGCGTCCTCGCCGCGGGAGAACCTTCGTTCATGGCCCTCATCGAGACCAACGACCTCTGGAAGACCTACACGATGGGCGATGAGGAGATTCACGCCCTGCGCGGAGTCAGCATCCAGATCGAGAAGGGCGAGTACGTCGCCATCATGGGCCCGTCGGGCTCGGGCAAGTCGACGCTGATGAACCTCATCGGCTGCCTCGACACGCCCACCAAGGGCACCTACCTGCTGAACGAGAAGCAGGTCAGCACGATGAACGACAACGAACTGGCCCGGATCCGCAATGAGGAGATCGGGTTCGTCTTCCAGACGTTCAACCTGCTGCCCAGGGCCACGGCCCTGCACAACGTGGAACTGCCGCTCGTCTACGCGGGGATTTCGTCGAAGGAACGTCTCGACCGCGCCAGGGCCGCGCTCGAGAAGGTGGAACTCGGCGCCCGCATGAACCACAAGCCGAACGAGCTGTCGGGCGGTCAGCGCCAGCGCGTGGCGATCGCCCGCGCCCTCGTGAACAACCCGTCGATCCTCCTCGCCGACGAACCGACCGGCAACCTCGATTCGAAGACCGGCGTCGAGATCATGGCGCTCTTCGCCCGCCTGCACGAAGCCGGCAACACCATCGTGCTCGTCACGCACGAAGCGGACGTGGCGGCCTACGCGCACCGCCAGATCCTCATCCGCGACGGCAAGGTCGAGAAGGACGTGCGGCAGGCGGCGTAAGCGCGGCGGTGCTCAGCGGACCGCGGGCGCGCGCACGATCCGCCGGTAGTTCGAATACGTCGCCTCCCCCTCGCCGGCGCCGCGCGGGGGCATCAGGAACACCTCACGCAGGCGCCTCGGCACGGTCAGGTCGAGCTTGGCGTCGTGCCCGAACTCGACCGCCACCACCGCCTCGAACTTCGACACCCCGAGTTGCGCATCGCGGGTGCGGACCTCGGCCTTGCAGAGGCGTCCGGTCGGAATCTCCACCCACGCGGCCACCCGGCTCGGCATGTTGCCGCCCTGCGGCCGCTGAATGAGCGTGGGGGTCACCGTCTCCACCAGATCGAGGCGCAGCGCATCGCAGTCGTCCACGCGGTCACGCGTCGCCCGGTCGATCACGAAGCGGGCCTGGTTACGCAAGTGCAGGAGCTCGAGCGGCAGGCTCGGCAGGTTGATCGTGCGCGGCGCGCCCAGGTTGTGCCTGGCGCTCTCGAGCAGCAGCGCGAGCGCGCGGTCCCTCGCGTCCGCCGTCTCGAGCACGAGCAGCTCGGCCAGTGCACGTGACCGCCGCTTCACCGGCTTGCCCTTCACGCGCTGCACATCGCGGAAGCCCAGCCAGCCGGCGTTTGCGGGCAGCGACACGAACGCCACTTCCGAGTCGAGGATCCGGAGCCGGAAGACATCGCGCTTGTAGGTGCCGGGGACCAGGCCGGTCATGAAGTTGTCGAGCGGCCACTGCTCGAAGTGTTCGTCGGCGACGAGCGCGCTCAGGCGTGGCTCGTAGGCCGTCAGATACGCGTGCAGGCGCGACCGCACGTCCTGCGGGTCGATCTCCTGCGCCCGGCCGGCCGGCAGTGCCAGTGCGCTCATCACCATCAGCGCCATCACGCCCGCACCGACGCGCCGCGTGTCTGCCATGGCCTGCCTCCTCCGTGCCGCTATTGCACCGCGGCGAGATGTCCCGGCGCCACTTCGACGAGGGCCGCGTCGCGCGACACGCTTGCCGGGTCGAGGTCGATGCGCTGGCGCGGCGCGTCCGGGTCGGTCACGGGAATCGCCGAGAGCAGCGCCCGGGTGTACGGATGCGCCGGGTTGGCGAAGATCGCTTCGGTGTCGCCCATCTCGACGATCCGGCCGAGATACATGACGGCGACGCGGCGGCAGATGTGCCGTACCAGCCGCAGGTCGTGGGCGATGAACAGATAGGTGAGCTGCAGGCGTTCCTGCAGATCCATCAGCAGGTTCACGACCTGCGCCTGAATCGAGACGTCGAGGGCCGACACGGGCTCGTCGGCGATGATGAACTTCGGCTCGAGCGCGAGCGCGCGCGCCAGGCCAATCCGCTGCCGCTGGCCGCCCGAGAACTCGTGCGGATACCGATCGAGGTGCGCCGGATCGAGGCCGACCAGCCGGAAGAGCTCCGCCACCCTGTCGCCGCGCTCGCGCTTCGAGCCGAGCTTGTGGATGATGAGCGGCTCGTCGACGATGTCACGCGCCTTCATGCGCGGATTGAGCGACGAGTACGGGTCCTGGAAGATCATCTGCATGTGGCGGCGGGCCGCCCGCATGCGTGATGACGAGAAGGCGAGCACGTCCTCGCCGGCGTAGCGCACCTCGCCGGAGGTCGGCTCGACGAGGCGCAGCATGCAGCGGCCGGTGGTGCTCTTGCCGCTGCCGGATTCACCCACCAGGCCGAACGTCTCGCCCTCGTCGATCGAGAAGCTGACGCCGTCCACGGCCTTCACGACGGTGCCCTTCTGGAAGAGGCCGCCGCCGCGCGTGAAGTGTTTCGTGAGGCCGCGCACCTCGACGAGCGGCGCGTTCATCGGTCGGCTCCCGCGCCGGTGGCGGCGTGCAGGACGCAGCGCGCGCGGTGGTCGTCGGCCAGTCGCACCTCGGGCGGCACGGCGCGCTCGCAGTCGGCGAGCCGGCTCGCGCAGCGCGGCGCGAAGGCGCAGCCGGGCGGCAGGTGCGCCAGGTTCGGCACGACGCCGTCGATCGCCACGAGACGTTCGCCGGTGCGGCCGTGCGGAATCGACGCCAGCAGCCCCCGCGTGTAGGGATGCGCCGGCGCGCGGAAGATGGTCCGCACCGGACCCTCTTCCACAATGCGGCCCGCGTACATCACCGCCACGCGGTCGGCCACTTCGGCGATGACGCCGAGGTCGTGCGTGATGAGCAGCAGCGAGAGGTCGAACGTGTTCTTCATCTCGCGCAGCAGGTCGAGGATCTGCGCCTGCACGGTGACGTCGAGCGCGGTCGTGGGTTCGTCGGCGATGACGAGCGGCGGCTTGCAGGCGAGCGCCACGGCCAGCATGACCCGCTGCCGCATGCCCCCCGAGAGCTGGTGCGGGTAGTCGTCCACGCGTGTCTCGGGATCGACGATCTTCACCGCGCGGAGCAGCTCGATGGCGCGGTCGCGGGCCTCGCGGCTCGAGGCAAGGCCGTGGACGACGAGCGATTCGCCGATCTGCCTGCCGACGCGCATCACCGGGTTGAGGGCCGCCATCGGCTCCTGGAACACCAGGCCGATGCCGGCGCCGCGCACGCCGCACATCTCCTTCTCCGGAAGCGTCAGCAGGTCGCGGCCCTGGAAGACGACGCGGCCGCCGGCGATGCGCCCCGGCGGCTGTACGAGGCGCAGCAGCGAATAGGCGGTGACCGACTTGCCGCTGCCGGACTCGCCGACGAGGCCGAGCGTCTCGCCCTTCCGGATATCGAACGAGACGTCGTTCACCGCGACGAGCGGCGTCGCGCCCACGTCGAACACCGTGGTCAGGCCCTGCACCGACAGCAGCACGTCCGCAGCCATGTCACTCCGTGGCGTCAGTCCACCGCGACTTCGCGGAACTCGCCGAACACGCTGCGCATGGTATCCGCAATCTCGCCCACCGTGGCGCCGGCTTCGACGGCCGCGATGATGGGCGGCACGAGGTTGTCGCGCCCGGTGGCGGCGGTCGTGACCGCGGCCAGCGCCGATGCCCATGCCGCCTGGTCGCGTCCTGCTCGCACGCCGCGCGTGCGTTCGATCTGCCGCCGCTCGACATCGGGGTCGAGCGCGAAGACGTCCACCGTGGGCCGTCCGTCGGTCGCGAAGCGGTTCACGCCCACGACCACCGCCGCGCCGGTGTCGATGGCCTGCTGGGCGCGGTAGGCCGACTCCTGAATCTGCCGCTGGATGTAGCCCGTCTCGATCGCCCGCAGTGTGCCGCCCACGGCATCGATGCGGCCCATGAGTTCGAGCGCGCCGGCTTCGATGCCGTCGGTCAGCCGTTCGATGTGCCACGAGCCGCCGAACGGGTCCACGGTATTGGCCACACCCGACTCGTGCGCGATGATCTGCTGCGTGCGCAGCGCAATACGCGCCGAGTCCTCGGTGGGGAGCGCCAGCGCCTCGTCGCGGCCGTTCGTGTGCAGCGACTGCGTGCCGCCGAGCACGGCCGACATCGCCTGCACGGCCACGCGCACGATGTTGTTGTCGGGCTGCTGTGCGGTCAGCGTGCTGCCGGCCGTCTGCGTGTGGAACCGCAACTGCAGCGCCCGCGGATTGGTGGCGCCGAAGCGCTCGCGCATGAGCCGCGCCCACAGACGGCGTGCCGCCCGGAACTTCGCCACTTCCTCGAGGAAGTCGTTGTGCGCGTTGAAGAAGAACGACAGGCGCTGGCCGAACGAGTTGACGTCGAGGCCGGCGTCCACGGCCGCCTTTACGTAGGCGAGCGCGTTGGCGAAGGTGAAGGCCACCTCCTGCACCGCCGTCGAGCCCGCTTCGCGGATGTGATAGCCGCTGATCGAAATCGTGTTCCACTGCGGCACCTCGCGTTCGCAGTAGGCAAAGATGTCGGTCACGATCCGCAGCGACGCCCCGGGAGGGTAGATGTAGGTGCCGCGCGCCACGTACTCCTTCAGGATGTCGTTCTGCACCGTGCCCGAGAGCGCCCGCGGACTGACGCCCTGGCGCTTCGCCACGGCCACGTAGAGCGCGAGCAGGATGATCGCGGTGGCGTTGATCGTCATCGACGTCGATACCGCGCCGAGCGGGATGCCGTCGAAGAGCGTCGCCATGTCATCGAGTGAGTCGATGGCCACGCCCACCTTGCCGACTTCGCCGGCCGCGAGCGCGTGATCGGAGTCGTAACCGATCTGGGTGGGCAGGTCGAACGCGACACTGAGGCCGCTCACGCCCTGAGAGAGCAGGTAGCGGTAGCGGGCGTTCGATTCTTCTGCCGTGCCGAAGCCGGCGTACTGGCGCATCGTCCAGAGCCGGCCGCGGTACATCGTGGGCTGGATGCCCCGGGTGTAGGGGAATTCCCCCGGAAAGCCGAGGTCCCGGCTGGCGTCCCAGCCGGCCAGGTCCTCAGGAGTGGCGTGATAACGCTTGGTCTCTCCAGCCATGTCCCCCGCATTGTAGCGACCCCGGGTCGCGGCCGCCCAAACCCCTGAAATGCATGGGGTTGCGCGAAATTGCACAGCCCCGTAGAATCCACTCGGTCAGGCAGGTGCTCCGCGAGGAGGGAAGTCCATGGATGACGTTCAGAACCGCTTTGCCCGGGAACTTGCCGACGCCGTGGCCGCTGCCGTGGCCCAGAGTGCCGACGTGGAGCGATGCCGCGAGCGCGCCCGCGCCGCCGGCTACCACCTGCACCTGACGCTCGACGCCACCGTGGGCTTTGCGGCGCTCGCCGGCCACGAGCTGGCGGAGGGCGCCGCCGTGACCGACGGCCCCGCCGACGAGTTGCCCGTGTTCGAGGTGAGCGCCAACGATCGACGTTTCCTGCGCTCCCTCCGGATCGCGGCTGACGAAGTGAACGTCGAAGAAACGAACTGACGGCGCGGGCCGGCCCCGCGCCCCGGGCTCAGCGGCCCTTCGCCTGGTCGGCGACGGCCTCGGCGGCCTTCTTCGCCGCTTCCTCGTCGAGGTAGCGGCTGCTCACTTTCCGCAGGTTGGCGTCGAGTTCGTAGACGAGCGGCATCCCGGTCGGGATGTTCAGCTCGACGATGTCCTCGTCGCTGATGCCGTCGAGGTACTTCACGAGCGCACGCAGGCTGTTGCCGTGGGCCGCGATGACCACACGGTTTCCGGCGCGGATGGCCGGCGCAATCGTGTCGTGCCAGTAGGGCAGGAACCGTTCCACGGTGTCTTTCAGACACTCGGTGAGCGGCAGGTCGGCCGGCGCAAGACCCGCGTATCGGCGGTCCTTGCCCGGGTACTGCGGGTCGTCCACGGTGAGGGCCGGCGGCGGGATGTCGTAGCTGCGGCGCCAGATCTTGACCTGCGCCTCGCCGTGCTTCGCGGCGGTCTCGGCCTTGTTGAGGCCCTGCAGCGAGCCGTAGTGGCGCTCGTTCAGCCGCCACGAGCGCTCCACGGGCAGCCACAGCAGATCCATCTCGTCCTGCACGATCCACAGCGTGCGGATGGCGCGCTTCAGCACCGACGAGAAGGCCCGATCGAACGTGAAGCCGTGCGCCTTCAGCAACTGGCCGGCGGCGCGTGCCTCGGCCAAGCCCTTCTCGCTGAGATCGACGTCCACCCAGCCGGTGAACCGGTTCTCCTTGTTCCAGGTGGATTCGCCGTGACGGAGCAGGACGAGCGTGTGCATGGCTAGCTCAGTTGGCTGATGGCGGCCCGGCCGGCGTAGACGGCGCCGTCGCCGAGCGCCTCTTCGATGCGGAGCAGCTGGTTGTACTTGGCGATGCGGTCGCTGCGGGAGGCCGAGCCGGTCTTGATCTGACCGGCCGACGTGCCCACCGCGAGGTCGGCGATGGTGGCGTCTTCGGTTTCGCCGGAGCGATGCGAGATGACGCTGCGGTAGCCGGCCTTCGCGGCCATGGCAATCGCGTCGAGCGTCTCGCTGACGGTGCCGATCTGGTTCAGCTTCACGAGCAGCGCGTTGCCGACGCCCTCCGTGATGCCCCGCGCCAGGATCTCGGGATTGGTGACGAAGACGTCGTCGCCCACGAGCTGCACCTTCCTGCCGAGCGCCTCGGTCAGCAGCTTCCAGCCGCGCCAGTCGCCTTCGGCGCAGCCGTCTTCGATCGAGAGGATCGGATACTGCCGGCACCAGTCTTCGTAGAGCGCCACCATGCCTTCGGAGTCGCGGCCGGGCTCACCCGACTTGTGGAACTCGTAGGTGCCGGCGGCGTTGCCGAATTCGCTCGCCGCGCAGTCGAGCGCGATGTAGACGTCGTCGCCGGCCCGGAAGCCGGCCTTGCCGATGGCTTCCATGACCGCGTCGAGCGCGTCCTTGTTGCTCTTGAGGTTGGGCGCGAACCCGCCCTCGTCGCCGACGCCGGTGGCCAGCCCGCGGGCCTTCAGGATCGACCGGAGCGCGTGGAAGATTTCGGTGCCGGCGCGGAGGGCTTCCCTGAAGGACGGAAAGCCGACCGGCATGACCATGAACTCCTGGAAGTCCACGTTCGTGTCGGCGTGCGCGCCGCCGTTCAGGATGTTCATCATCGGCACGGGCAGCTGGTAGCCGCCGGTGGCGCCGGCCTCCGCGGCGATGTGCGCGTAGAGCGGGCGTCCGGTGTCCTCGGCGCCGGCCTTGAGCGCTGCCATCGATACGCCGAGCAGGGCGTTGGCGCCCAGGCGGCCCTTCGTGGGCGTGCCGTCGAGCGCGATGATGGCGTCGTCGAGCGCGCGCTGCGTCCAGTCGCGGTTGACGACGGCGGCGCGCAGTTCGCCGTTCACGTGGCTCACGGCCTTCGTCACGCCTTTGCCGAGGAAGCGCTGCTTGTCGCCGTCGCGCAGTTCCAGGGCCTCACGCTCGCCGGTCGAGGCGCCCGAGGGCACGGCCGCGCGTCCACGCGCGCCGCCGGCGAGCAGGACGTCCACTTCCACGGTGGGATTTCCGCGCGAGTCGAGGATCTCCCGCCCGCGAATGTCGACGATGTGCACGATTGTCGCTCCTGGCGCGGTCCGGAACGGGCCGTCGCGAATTAGAACCGGCGTTCAATTATTGCCGAAATTCCGTCCTCCGGCGTGCCCGCGGCCATGGTCACTTCAGGTCGCATGCAACCGTGCGAGAGGCTGCGCAGCGCCCGCGTCACGGCCCGTCGGCGCGCGACTCGCGGGCGAGCGCTTCGGGCGCGATCGGCGCGATGCGCGGCTCCTCGTCCACGGTGACGACGACGATGCCCCGTTCGGTCACGGTGTGGCGGGCGCGGTCGGCCGCTTCGTCGTAGCCGATGACCGCGCCTCGCGGCACGAGCACGTCGCGGTCGATGATGGCGTTGCGGATGCGCGCGTGGCGGCCCACTTGCACGCCCGGCATCAGGATCGAGTTCTCGACCGACGCGAAGCTGTGGACGCGCACGTTGGGGCACAGGATGCTGCCGACGACGCGGCTACCCGACACGATGCAGCCCGGCGAGATCACCGAATCGATGGCGGCGCCCGTGCGGCCCTCGTCGGCGAACACGAACTTCGCCGGCGGCGCCTGCGGCTGGTGCGTGCGCATCGGCCACGCCGGGTCGTAGAGGTTGAATTCGGGATTGACGCGGCACAGGTCCATGTTGGCCTCGTAGTAGGCGTCGAGCGTGCCGATGTCGCGCCAGTACTTCGCCGCCTTCCTGTTCTCGTCGTAGAAGGCGTAGGCGAAGACGCGGCCGGTGGGGATGAGGGTCGGCAGGATGTCCTTGCCGAAGTCGTGGCGGCTGTCGGGATCGGCGGCGTCTTCGTCGAGCGCGCGTCTGAGGACGTCCATGTTGAAGACGTAGATGCCCATCGAGGCCAGCGCCAGGTGCGGCTGGCCGGGCATCGGCGGCGGCGACGCCGGCTTCTCGAGGAAATCCGTGACGCGCGCCTCGGCGTCCACGGCGACGACGCCGAAGCGCCGGCCGTCCTCGAGCGGCACCTCGATGGTGGCGATGGTCACATCGGCGCCGGTGTCTTCGTGCGTCCGCAGCATCCTGCCGTAGTCCATCTTGTAGACGTGGTCGCCGGCCAGGACCACGACATGGCGCGCCGACTCGCGCTCGATGGAGTACATGTTCTGGTACACCGCATCGGCGGTGCCCAGGTACCAGTGTTCGCCGACGCGTTTCTGCGGCGGCAGGATCTCGATGAACTCGCCCAGGCTCTCCGACATGATGTTCCACCCCATGCGGATGTGGCGGTTGAGCGAGAGCGACTTGTACTGCGTGGCGATGAAGATGCGGCGCAGTCCCGAATTGACCGAGTTCGACAGCACGAAGTCGATGATCCGGTAGGGGCCGCCGAAGTAGACGGCCGGCTTGGCGCGCTCCCGGGTCAGGGGTGCCAGACGCTCTCCGGCGCCGCCGGCGAGCACGATGACGAGCGCGTCCTCCCGAACCATGGCGACCTCCCGGGGCAGTGCCTACGGCCCCGGCTGCAATCTATCACGTGGCCCGGCTGGATTGGCGGCTGCAAGTTGTTACAACGAAAACAGTTACGGGCGTTGACAGCGCTCAATCTGGCCCATATGATTGGGGACTGTTCCACTTTCTGGCACTTTCTACGGAGACATTCATGAAGTTCACGTTCCGCGGATTCGCCCTGGCGATGGCTGCTGTCCTCGTCACGACCCTTCCGATGACCGCGCTCGCCCAGAAGGACGACAAGAAGCGCTCGAAGCAGGAGAAGGAAGAGATCGAGACGATCGTCAAGATGGTCGACGCCGCGATGGCCGGGCAGCCCGCTCCGTCGGACGTCCAGATGAAGATCGCGCCGGTGTTCCTGAAGTCGCAGGAAGCCCGCAACTTCGTGCCCTTCACCATCGAGATGACCGGCATCCCCCAGAAGGACGCCGTCCTCTACATCCGCGTGGTCGATCCCACCGCGAAGCCCGACGACAAGAAGAAGAAGGTCGAGTACCCGTGGGACGACGTACACTTCGTGCCCGCCGCGCAGCTCGCCGGTTCGCCGGTGCGCCTGAACCGCGTGTTCATGGCCAAGCCCGGCACCTACGACGTCTACGTCATGGCCAAGGAGCGCCTGGCCGACAAGGCGCCGAAGAACACCGTCGTGAAGGCCGGTCTGCTCAAGACCAGCGTGACCGTGCCTGATCTGGCGAGCGAGTTCACCACGAGCTCGATTCTCGTGGCCGACAAGGTCAACATCCTGAACGCGCCGCTCTCGATGGACGAGGCGCGCGAGCGTCCCTTCGCCTTCGGCACGCAGGAACTCGAGCCGGCCGCCGACATGGACTTCACGAAGGCCGAAGAGCTGTCGATCTTCTTCCAGGTCTACAACCCCGGCCTCAACGCCGGCGGCAAGCCCGACCTGACGCTCGAGTACAACTTCCTCCGCAAGGAAGGCGCCGAAGACAAGTTCTTCAACAAGACGAACCCCCAGGCGATCAACGAGAGCAACCTGCCGCCGCAGTTCGACCCGGCCAAGTTCCCTGTGCCCGGCGGCATCACCGTGCCGCTCAAGAGCTTCCCCGAGGGCGAGTACCGCCTCGAGATCAAGATCACCGACAAGACGTCGAACAAGGTTCTGACTCAGAACGTCAAGTTCAACGTCAAGGCGTAAGACGTTCGTTCGGCTCGACGTGCCCGCTTCGCGTGCGCCGCGCGAAGCGGGTACTGCATCACAGAGACGGAGCTCCCCATGATCGCAACGCGCGTCTGGCTCCTTTCGGCGACCGTCGCTGCGCTGGCCCTGCCGGCGTCGTCCGTGCACGCGCAGGCTCCGGCGCCCGTCTCTGGTTCCCGTCCGGTCGTTCGCCTCGCCACGGCGTCCGTGGGCTCCATCTACGGAGCCGTGGTGGACGACGGCGGCGCCCCGGTCGAAGGCGCCGTGGTGTCAGCCCTCGGCGGAGCCACGGCCTTTGCCGTCACCGACAAGGCTGGCCAGTACCGCCTCACCGATCTGCCCGCGGGCCCCTACGTGGTGCGCGCGCACCGCGATGGTTTCTCCGGTGCCCGCAGCACGCTCGTCAACGTGCGGCCCGCCGCGAAAGCGCCCTCCTCGTTCACCCTGCGCCGCGTGGAAGATGCGCCGCCCGTGCTCGCGGCCGGTGTTGGCGTGCCGGGCGATGTCGCCGCGTCGCCACGCGACGAGAGCCCGCTCGCCTGGCGGCTGCGCCGCCTGACGCGCAGCGTGCTCAAGGACGACGGCCGAACCACCGCCGAACTCGACGAGGTCGGCGAATGGTTCGACGATGCCGGGCCCGGGTTCCTCGCCCGGGCGTTCGACGCCTCGGCGCGCTTTGCGACCGACGTCTTCTTCGCCGGCCCCGTGTACGGCCAGGTCAACCTGCTCACCGCGACGGCGTATGACGATGCCGGCGAGATGGTGGACTTCGGCCGCCCGTCGGGTGTCGCGTTCTTCGCCGTCGGCGCCCCGGTGGGCGCGCATGCCGACTGGTCGGCCCGGGCCGCGATGAACAGCGGTGACGTGACGTCGTGGACGATGGCGGGTGACTACGTCTCGCGGGCGACGGCGCGCCACCAGGTCACGCTCGGGATGACCTACAGTCTGCAGGCGTATCGCGGCGGCAACTTCGCGGCGCTCCAGGCGGTACCGGACGGCCATCGCAAGGTGGCGTCGGTATCGGGCTCCCACGAGTTCGACTTGTCGCGATTCTGGCGGCTTGGCTACGGCGCCCGGTACGAGCACTACGACTACCTGCGCGGAGGCGGCCAGTTGAGTCCGACGGCGCGGCTCACGTTCTCGCCCACGCAGACGTTTCACGTGCACGCCAAGGCCTCGTTGCAGCAGGTGGCTCCCGGCGCGGAGGAATTCGTGCCGCCGGCCGATGCGGCATGGGTGCCGCCGCAGCGCACCTTCGCGCCGCTCGGTGCCAACCGCTTCGACACCGAACGCGTGCGCCAGTTCGAAGTGGGCGTCGCGCGCGAGTTCTCCGCTGTGACCGTCTCGGTGCGCACCTTCCGCCAGGCCGTGCAGAACCAGCTCGTCACCGTGTTCGGCGCCGCAGATGCCTCGCGGCTCATCGCCGCCGGCGGGCACTACGGCATCGCCTCGGCGGGCGACGCCTCCATGCGTGGCTGGTCCGTGGGCGTCGTGCACGCCGTCACGCCGCATGTCCGGGGACGCGTCGATTACACGTTCCTGTCGGCCGAGTGGACGCCGTCCACCGGCGCCGACCGCCGCGCGCTCCGGACGTTCGCGCCGCAGGCGTTGCGCGCGCCCAGCGAACAGATTCACGATGTGGCGGCGTCTCTCGATGCCGAGGTGCCGCAGACAGCGACCCGCTTCGTGCTGCTCTACAAGGTCAATACGGGGTTCGTCGGCGCGCCGGCAGGCATCCAGCCCGCCAACGGCCGCTTCGATATGCAGCTTCGCCAGGGCCTGCCCTTCATGGGCGGCATGGGGGAATGGGAGATGCTGCTCGGCGTGCGCAGTCTGTTTCGACCGACCCTCGACGACCGGTCGCTCTACGACGAGCTGCTCGTCGTGCGGGCGCCGAAGCGCCTCATCGGAGGGCTTCAGGTCCGCTTCTGAGCCGGCGCAGTTCGAGCGCCTGACAACTCGGCCTTCCGTATTTTGGAACCGGGGTTCAAGCCCTTGGACCTGTCCGGCCTCTCGCCATCTATCGCCTTGCAAACTGTTGATCTGTAACGATTTAATATACGTTCGGCTTTTCGGATCGTGGTATGTCGTTTGCAGCGAACGCTGCGGCCGGACGACCTAGATGCCCTCCTTCACGCACGAACACGCGCAGACCGTGCCCGGCCGCCTCTGGCCGATCTGGTCGAGCACGACGGTGCCCGTTGTCGTGGCCACCGTCCTGCTGCTGCTCGGGCTCGTGAACATCGTGCAGCGCGCCACGCAGGACGATGTCGAAGACGGCGTTCTCTGGGTGCAGCGTTCGATGGGGGTCGTGGCCGCCGAAGTCGATCCGGGGTCGCCGGCCGGCCGCGCCGGTGTGCGGCCGGGCGACGTGCTGCTCGCCATCGATGGCCAGAGCATCGAAGCACGCGAGGACGTCCACGCGCTCCAGCAGGCCGCACGGCGCGGCGCCCGCCACGTCTACACGCTGCTCGTACTCGGCGATCGGCGGGTGGCGCAGGTCACGCTCCAGCCCATGCCGCGCGGCGTCGGCGGTCTGTACTACGTCCTTGCGGCCGTCGGCATCTTCTCGCTGCTCGTGGGCGCCGCGGTGCGCACGCGCCGGCCCACCGATCAGGCCACGCTGCACTTCTTCTGGCTATCGGTCGCGTTCTACGGCGTGTTCACCTTCTCGTTCACGGGCCGGCTCGATCGCGTGGACTGGGTGTTCTACTGGGCCGACCAGATCGCCACCCTGCTGCTGCCGCCGCTCTTCGTGCATTTCGCGCTGGTGTTCCCCGAGCGCCCGCGCGCGCCGTTTCTGGCCGCATTCGCCAACCGGCGCCGCGGGTGGCTCTATGCCCTGCCGGTGACGCTCGGGCTGCTCCGGGCTGGCGCCCTGCTGCGTGCCTCGGTCGATCCGGCCGGCCTCATCGGCACGATCGCGATACTCGACCGTCTCGAACCGCTCTACGTCGGCGTCTACCTGCTCTTCGGCCTCGCGATCTTCGGCCTGGCGCTGGCCAATGCCCGCTCGACCACGGCGCTGCGGCAGCTTCGCTGGATCGTGTGGGGTGCGGCCATCGGCTCCGGTCCGTTCCTGCTCGTCTACGCCGTGCCGTTCGCGTTCGGCGCCACCCCGTCACTCGCCATGCAGCTCACGGCCGTCCCCCTCGGCCTCGTGCCGCTGGCGTTCGCGTCGGCCATCGTGCGCTACCGCCTCATGGATGTCGAGGTGATCCTCAAGCGGCTGCTCGTCTACACCGCTGCCGTCAGCGCCATCGCCGCCATCTACATGGTGATCCTCGGCACGACGGATCTCTACTTCGTGTCGTCCGAAGACGACCACCGCTGGGTGATTGCGGCCCTCGCCACCCTCGTCGTGCTGCAGCTCGCGCGCCCGGTGAAGGAGGCCGTCCAGACTGGCATCGACCGCGTCTTCTATCGCGACCGCTACGACTACCGCCGCGCGCTCGTGGGCTTCGCGCGCGAGCTCAACTCCGACCTCGACCTCGACCGCCTCGCCGAGCGCCTGCTCTCGCGCGTGCGCGACACGCTGGTGGTCGATCGCCTCTGCCTGATGTCGGCGACCGGCTTCGGCACCTTCGAGTCGATCCGGCACGACGGCTTCGACGAGGCCCCGCCGATCGTGCCGCGCGGCTCGGCCGTGGCCGCCCGCCTCAGCCAGGGACACGTCGTGCGGTTGGACGACCCGATGGCCGCCGGCCGTCTTCCGGCCGAGGAAGTGGAACACTGGCGCGATGCCGGCGTCTTCTACTTCGTGCCCTGTGTGTCGAAGGGCTCGTCGATTGCGGTGCTGGCGCTCGGACGCCGGGAGAACGGCGAGCCGATGACGTCCGACGACGTCGCGCTGCTCACGGCGATGGCCGGGCAGGTGGCGACGGCCGTCGAGAACGCCCGCCTGTATCGCGAATTGCACCTCAAGGCCGCGGAGTTCGATCGCCTGCGTGTCTTCAACGAACACATCCTCGAGTCGCTCGACGACGGCCTGCTCGTCGTGGGTGGTGACGGCGCGGTCGTGCGCTGGAACCATGCGCTCGAGCGAATCTACGGCCTGCGCCGCGGCGAAACCGTCGGCCGCCCGCTCGACGCCCTGTTCGACGGCGACGTCGTGGCGGCCGTGGCGTCGGCCCGGGCCATGTCCACCAACGGCGGCACCGAGTACCGCGTGCCGCTGCAACCGCGCGGTGGGCGCTCGGCGACCCGCCTGCTCGTGAACATCACGACCGTGCCGCTGCTGCCGATGCCGGGCCGCGACTGGGCCGGCACCATCGTCATGTTCGAAGACGTGACGGCGCGTGCCCATCTCGAGGAGCAGCTGCGCGTCTCGGAGCGCATGGCGTCGCTGGGCCTGCTGGCAGCGGGCGTGGCGCACGAGGTCAACACGCCCCTCACCGGCATCTCGAGCTACACGCAAATGCTGCTCGAACAGGCTGATCCGGCCGACCCGCGCACGCAGGTGCTCGAGAAAATCGAGAAGCAGACCTTCCGCGCCGCCCGTATCGTGAACGGGCTGCTGAACCTGTCGCGTCCGGCCGACAGCGAAGACAGCGAGCGCACGGTGGTCGACCTGAACGCCGTGGCCAACGACGTATTGGCGCTGCTCGAGCACCAGTTCGACAAGGGCCGTGTGCGGGTCCGCCGCGAACTCTCGCCCACACCCGTGCCGGTCGTGGGCTTCGAGTTCAAGCTGCAGCAGGTGTTCCTCAACCTGTTCCTCAACGCCCGCGACGCCATGCCGAGCGGCGGCTGGCTCACGATCGCCACACGCCTCGAGAACGGCCGGGCCGTCGCCGACGTCCGCGACACCGGCGTCGGCGTGGCGCCGGAACATCTGGCCCGGATCTACGACCCGTTCTTCACCACCAAGGGCATCGGCCAGGGCACCGGCCTCGGCCTCTCGATTTCGTACGGCATCGTGCAGGAACACGCCGGCACCATCCAGTGCGAGAGCGCCGTCGGCCAGGGCACACGCTTCGTGCTGTCGTTCGCCGCCGCGTCATCCGATTCCGGCCACGCCCTGCGCCAGGGAGTCAGCCACTAGCCCCGGGGAGGGCGGCATCGTCATGCGACGCCAAGGCACGATTCTCGTCATCGACGACGAAGAGATCATGCGCGAGATCCTCGAGACGCTGCTGACGCGTGAGGGATACCGCGTGCGGCTGGCCGCCTCGGGGCCCGAGGGGCTCGAGGTGGTGCGCTCAACGCCGATCGACGCCGTGATCGTCGACGTCATGATGCCCGGGATGGACGGGCTGCAGGTGCTCGACGCCATCCACGACATCGACGACGAGCTGCCGGTGCTGATGATCACCGCGTTCGCCTCGATGGAAACCGCGGTCACGGCGATGAAGAAGGGCGCCTTCGACTACATCACGAAGCCGTTCAAGAACGACGAAGTGCTGGTCGTGCTGAACAACGCCGTCGAGCGGCGGCGTCTCGTGGCCGAGAACGTCACTCTCAAGCAGAACCTGCAGGCGCGGTATCACAAGTTCGCCAACATCATCGGCGGCAGCCCGCAGATGAAGCAGGTCTTCGACCTCATCATCCAGGCGGCGCCCAGCCGCTCCACCATTCTCATCACCGGCGAGAGCGGCACGGGCAAGGAACTGGTGGCGCGCGCCATCCACAGCAACTCGGCGCGCTCCGACAAGTCGTTCGTCACGGTCAACTCGGGCAACCTGCCGCCCGACCTGCTCGAGTCCACCCTCTTCGGGCACGTGAAGGGCGCGTTCACCGGCGCCGTCTACCCGAAGAAGGGCCTGTTCGATCTGGCCGACAAGGGCAGCATCTTCTTCGACGAGATCGGCAACATCTCGGGTGAGACCCAGGCGAAGCTCCTGCGCGTGATGCAGGAGCGCGAGTTCATGCGGCTCGGCGGCATGGAGACGATCAAGGTGGACGTGCGGATCATCGCCGCCACCAACGTCGATCTGAAGCAGGAGATGGAGGAAGGCAGGTTCCGCGAGGACCTGTTCTACCGCCTGCACGTCATCGCCATCCACCTGCCGCCGCTGCGCGAACGCAAGAGTGACATCCCGCTCCTCGTGCAGCACTTCCTGAAGAAGTACGCCGAAGAGAACGAGCGGCCCGTGCTCGAGGTGCTGCCCGAGACGCTCGATCTGCTGATGGAGCACGACTGGCCGGGCAACGTGCGTGAACTCGAAAACGTCATCGAGCGCGCCGTGGTGCTGACGCCCGGGCGTACGCTAGGCCCCGACATGATTCCGGAGCATGTGCGTCGCGCTCCACGCACGGTGGTGCCGCAGGTGGCGCTGCCGCCAGAGGGCATCTCGCTCAAGGACGTCACGGCGGCCTACGAGCGGCAGTGGATCGAATCCGCGCTCGAGGCGGCCGGCGGCGTGCAGAAGCGGGCGGCCGAGCTGCTGCACATCAAGCCGACCACGCTGAACGAGATGATCAAGCGCTACGACATCCGGCCGCGGCGGAAGAAGGCCGGCGCGCCTGACGCCGACGATCGGCTCGAGCCGGCGACGTCGGACGTCGACTAGCCCCCCCCCTGCCCGTCTGGTGCAGCGCGGGACTCGGGGTAGCGCGGTATCTCTCTCCGCCTCGCGCTCGGCTGGCGCCCGCCCATCGCGAGGGGGTGCCAGGTCGCTTCATCAACGGCGGGCTGGCCATCAATCTCGGCGTCGAGAGACACCACGCCACCCCGAATCCCGCTGGCCATGGCGAGGCGCTGGCATGTCGCGGTCGTCGGGTGGTACTGAAGTGTGCCGCGTTATACTCCCGCGATGACGGCGCGGTTGATTGCGTTGGTTGCGCTCCTGGGGCTGACGAATTCCTCCTTCGCGTCCGCGCAGTCGCCGCCTGACTCGGCATTCATCGACGTTCACGGTGTCCGGCTTCACTACGTGACCTGGGGCGGTAAGGGCGACCCCCTCATCCTCGTGCCGGCACGCTGCGATAGTCCGTTCGTATTCGGCGAGCTGGCTCCCCTGTTGACCGGTTCCTACTCCGTATACAGCGTCACCGCCCGCGGGTGTGGTTCGTCCGGACAGGCCGGCGACGGATACAGCCTCGATGTTCAGGTTCGAGACCTGGTCGGCTTCCTGGATGCTTTGGGTATCGAACGAGCAGCGTTCGCCGGCCATTCCGCCAGTGGTGGCAAGGTGCTGCGGCTCGCTCGCGCGTTTCCGTCCCGCGTCACAAGTATCGTGGCGCTCGACATCATCTATGCCGGTGTTCCCGACAAGTTCGAAACCGGAATGCAGGAAGCCATCGATGCCGTAGCGCCCGCAGCCGAAGGTCTGCTGGAAAGGCACCGCCGGGAGTTCCGCGCCTGGGAGCTGGGAACGTGGTCCCCTTCACTTGAGCGTGACCTGCTCGAACAGACTGAGCTAGGCGCAGACGGTCGTTGACGCTTTCGCCCTGCGGCCGATGGATGGATGCGCGCCTTTGTCAGCGACGTGAAGGCGGGTGTGGCAAAGCACATGGTCACGTTTCTGGCCCAAGCCCGGCGCTGAGAAGCCACGCGCGCCCATGCCGCACCGCCGCGGCCGGGTGGGCGTGGCGGCTTCCGACGGCGACCTCTGAGCACCGGCAGCGTTGCCGGTCCCCCATGCGGACCGGTGCCTTGTTTTTGTGTGCCAGAGTCGACCCGGCATGCCGGAGCGAAGGGGAGCCGGAGGAAGATGCCGCGTCCACACGGACGCGGCGCAGCGACAGCGGGCGCGAGGCGGACGCGGACGAATCAGCGCTGGCGGACGGCGCTGATCAGGCGGTCGTACTTCGCCAGGATCGCCTCCCAGCGGTATTCGCGCTTCACGTATTCCTTGCCGTTGCGGCCCATCGAGCGGCGCAGGCGGTCATCGGCCAGCAGCAGCTTGGCCGCCTCCACGAACTCGTCGCGGTCGTTGTACCAGAGCCCCGCGTTGCTCTTGCGGCAGTGTTCGACCAGCACCTCGCTGTGGCCGTTCACGAGCACCGGCGTGCCGACCGCCATCGCTTCGAGCGCCAGCAGCGACAGGCTTTCGAACGGGGATGGCACGACCACGATCGTGGCCGCCTCGAGCGCTTCGAGCCGCTCGCGCTCGGAGAGCAGGCCGGCGAATTTCACCCACGGCACTTCCGGCAGCTGCATGAGCTTCACGCCCATGAGGACGAGATCGGCGTCGCCCGATTGCTCCTTGTAGCTCGTGAAGTATTCGAGCAGCTCCTCGCAGCCCTTACCCGGGTCGATGCGGCCGCCGTAGAGCAGGAACTGGCCGTGCAGGCGATGCCGGCGCTGGAACCTGGCCCCGCGATGCAGCAGGTGCTCGGGCAACGGCTCGTCGTCACTCGTCGGCGCCGCCGGTTCGTCGAAGCCCATGGCCGCGGCAATCGGCGCCGCCTTGCGGCGCTCGCCGCGGTCGTCGGTGGATGCCGGCACGCCGCCGCCGTCGCTGCCCGGCAGCAGGTCGACGCCGCAGCCCACGACCTCCTCGGCCACGGCGTTGATCTCGAAGCGCGTCTTCAGGAACTGCCGTTCGACCTCGGTGTTGTAGGCCATCGCGGCCGGCAGGCGGAACATCTCCTTGTAGATGCCCAGGTGAATGGCCGGTTCGTCGTGGGCCGTCGGCACGAGGATGCTGCGGCCCGGGTCCACCTTGAGCCCGAGCACCGTCGGCGCATAGAGGTAGGTGAAGAAGATGAGCGCGTCGTATGACCTGCAATGTTTCGCCAGGTAGTCCCGCAGCGCCGGCGACCACGGGCCCTGCATTTCGAGCCACTTCACCTCGTCTTCGCGCGAGTGCGGGTGGTGGAAGATCCAGTCGGAGTACTGATTGAAGGCCGCGATGTCGCGCTGGACGGCCACGGGGAAGCGCCGCACGGTGACGCCCTTGATGCGGTCGTTGCCTTCGGGATACTCGTTCTTCCACGTCACGTAATCGCGGGCGCAGGTGGTCAGCACCTCGACGTCGTGCTTGGTGGCCAGGCGTTCGGCGATGAGCCGGCAGTGGTACTCGGAGCCGCCGAGAATCTCGGCGCCGTAGCGTTGGACGACGAACGCAATCCTCACGATGTCACTCCATCTCGATGCGCGGCCGGCCCCGGGAGGCCGGCGAGTTGTCCGTGCAGCAGACCGGCCAGGGCTTCGCGGATGCGGTCGTCGCCAAAGTCGGCGAGACGCCGCCGCTGGCCCGCGATCACTTTCGCGCGCAGCGTGTCGTTGTAGGCGAGCTCGCCGAGCAGTTCGGCTGCGAGCTCCAGATCCTTGGGGTGGAAACACAGGCCGGCGCCGCCGAGCGTGTCGGGCACGGCTGTCGAACCATAGGCCAGCACCGGCACGTCGGCCGCCATTGCCTCGAGGAGCGGCACGCAGAAGCCTTCGTGCTCCGACAGCGAGACGTAGACGCTCGCCGTGCGGTAGTAGGCCGCGAGATCCTCGTTCGGTACCGGCCCCGTGAACCAGAAGCGGTCGGCCGGCATCTGGAACTCGGCGATGAGCGCGCGCACCATGTTGTAGTAACGCGGCACGCCGTCCGTCCTGCCGACGAAGATGAACCGGTAGTTCACGTCCACGTAGCGCTTGTACACCTCGGCCAGGCGGATGTGGTCCTCGATCTTCTTGTTCGGCACGATGCGGCCGACGAACAGGAAGTTCAG
>JAEUQR010000135.1 GCA_016789705.1 Acidobacteriota bacterium | reverse complement strand
GGCTCCGGCCCCGGGCTGCCCCACCACCCCCGGCTCCGCCACCGGGCCCTCCCCCTACCACCCCCGCCGCCCCCCGGCCGCCCCCCCGACTCAACCGCGGTGTGGGGTTAGAAGGCGTTGCCGATGTAGGGCAACATCCGGCCCCAGAAGAGGACCATCAGCCAGCAGGCGAGTGAAATCGCGCCGGCCCGTCTGAATGCTGCCGGCAGCGGCGCGTCCGGGGCCAGCGCGAGCACGCTCCTGGCGTGCCGCGTCTCGAAATACAGCACGTTCAGGCCCGATACGAGCAGGAACAGCATCTTCATCGCGAAGGCGATGTTGGTCACGTACTGTTCCGGCGTGCCCATGAAGAAGACCACGCCCGTCACGGCGTTGATGACGAAGCCGGCGATGCCGTACGGCAGCAGCGGGCGCAGCGCCGCGAGCGGCAGGCGCGGCAGGAACCCCATCAGGCGCAGGTCGAGCAGGCCGATGATGCCGATGACGAGCGAGAGGCCGATGAAGTGCAGCGTCTCGCAGATCGCCCACGTCCACGGCCACGCGCGCACCCACTGCGAGGGCGCCGTCTCGTGCAGCCAGAGGGCGAACTGTTCGAGTCCGGCGCCCATCTAGAACGGCTCCGGCGTGAGATACGCCATGAAGCGGCCGGCCGTGATGGCCGCCGTCCAGCACAGCAACGACAGCAGGGCGAGCAGGCGCGTGCGTCCGGGCAACGTCCCGATGTCGGCGGCCGCGCCGCCGCCGAAGCCTCGCGTCAGGCGCCACGCCACCACCAGGCCCGCGCCGATGAAGGCCAGCTTCACGAAGAACACGGCGGTCGCACCCTTCGTCGAGGCGTCGGCGCCGAAGAGCAGCAAGCCGGAGACGAGGCTGATCGCGGCGCCCGTCCACAACGCCCGGAACACCACCGCGAGCGGGCCGAGGGGCACGTGCGGCGCCACGCCGAGCAGGCGCAGGTCGATGACCGCGCTCGCGCCCACGAGCAGGCTCATGCCCACGGTGTGCGCCGTGAGCACCATCGGGTAAGCCCAGAGCGATCCCGACTCACGCACCCAGGTAGAGACCGCGGTCGATTCCAGCCAGACGAGCCATTCGTGCACGGCGCGGTGATTCTACCGTGCGTGCGGCGCACGCGTATGGTCTACCATCGACGCCTGTCGTGCACCCGTCCTGCCGCGTGGAGTATGTGATGCGAACGTCCGTCTGGAACGTGCTCGTGCTGCTGACGCTGCCGGCGTTCGCCGCGGCGCAGGCGCCGTCCTCCGCCGTCAGGCCGGCGACGCCGCCCGCTGCGGGCGCCCGGCCGCGGCCCGCGTCAGCCACGCCGCGCTATGTCATCACCGGCACGATCAAGGAGCTGATGCACGGCGTCGTCGACCCATCGGCCGACGCGATCTGGGACGCGGTGTCGTTCGACATCACGGCAGCCGGCGTGGTCGAGACCATTCCGCGCACCAATGAGGACTGGTATGCCGTGAGGCGTCACGCGCTCATCCTCGCTGAGTCCGCGAACCTCCTGCGCGTGCCTGGCCGCAAGGTCGCACCGGCCACGCCCATCCCGAGCCTGGTCGATGAACCGCCCGCCCCCGAGGACCTGCCGCCGGATCAGATCCAGATCCTGATCGATCGCGACCGCGCGAAGTTCATGCAGCTGTCACAGGGGCTCATTGACGCGGCCGTGCTCGCCATCAAGGCGGCTGACGCGAAGAACGTCGACCGCCTGTCGGAAGCCGGCGATCAGCTCGATCGCGCCTGCGAGGCGTGCCACAGCGAGTACTGGTACCCCAGGGGCGGCGCGCCGAAGGTGGCGCCCTCGATGCGCCGGAAGCCGTAGTGGCGGCGGCGCGGCATGTGGCGGCGGTGGCCGGGATCGCCGCCGCCGTGATCGGCGCGACGATGGCGGCCGTCGGGGCGTCAACGGCCGCGAGGGCCGGCGTGCAGACCGGCGGCACCGGTACCATCACCGGCCACGTGCGGCTCACTGGCCCCGCCCCGGCCAATCCCGTGGTGCGCATGGGGATGGACCCGGCCTGCAGCCGGGCCTGGGGCGACACCAGGCCCACGCACGACTTCGTGGTGCGCGCCGCGGACGGCGGGCTGGCGAACGTGTTCGTCGAAGTGCGCGGACCGTGGCCCGGGGCGCCGGCGCCAGCCGCCACGCGCGTGGTGCTCGACCAGCAGGGCTGCATGTTCCGGCCGCGCGTGCTCGCGCTGCAGCGGGGGCAGGTGCTCGAGGTGCGCAACGGTGACCCCACGCTGCACAACGTCCATGCGCTCTCCACGAAGGGCAACACGTTCAATGTGAGTCAGGTGGTGGGCCGTCCGCCCTTCACCGTGGTCATGACGCATGAAGAGAAGATGCTGCGCGTGACCTGCGACGTCCACCACTGGATGAACGTGTACGTGGCGGTCGTCGATCATCCGTACTTCGCGGTGACCGGAACGTCGGGTGCTTTCGAGATTCGCGACGTGCCCACCGGCCGCCGCGTGGTGCAGGTGTGGCACGAGCGCTACGGCCCGCTCACGGCCACCATGGACGTGCCACCTGGCGGCTCGGTGACCGCCGAGTTCGCCTACACCGGCAGCGAGAAGGCCGCTGCGCCGCCGCAGCCGTAGCGGCAGCCGCGCCCGGCCGCTACCAGCGCCCGCTGGCGCCACCGCCGCCAGAGCTGCCACCGCCGAAGCTGCCGCCGGAACTCGAGCCGCCCGACGAGCTCGACCCGCTGCTGCCGCCGCTGCCCTGGGCGATCCAGCCGGAGCCCCGCCCGGTGCCTCGCATGCTGCGTCTCCAGGCGGGACGGCGCCCCAGCACCGCGCCGGTCACGAAGAGTGCCAGGGCCAGCACGGCCAGCAGCACCTGGGCGGCTCGTGGTGCGATCTGAGTGCTCAGGAACAGGGCGCCGGCCGTGAAGCAGAGGCCGAAGAGCAGCTGCACGACCACTCGCGCGCCGGCGGCCGTGCCGGCCGTGAACGCCCCGACACCCACGAAGATACCGATGAACGCGGCAAAGCCCCACGACGTGCCGGCCTCGCGCGCCGCCACATCCAGCGCCGCCAGCTGCGCCTCGGTGAGCGTCTCGCGGCGCCGTACGATGTCGATGATCCGGGCGGTGCCGTCGAGGACGCCGCCGCGCATGTCGCCGTCGCGGAACCTCGGCAGGAACGTCTCGCGGATGACAGCGCCGGCCAGGCCGTCCGGCAGCACGCCTTCGAGGCCGTAACCCACCTCGATGCGCATCTCGCGGTCGTCCACGGCGACGAGCACGAGCACGCCGTTGTCGCGATCCGCCTTGCCGATGCCCCACGTGTTGAAGAGGCCGGTGGCGTACTCCTCGAGCGGGCGGCCACCGAGTGTCGTGATCGTGGCTACCGCCACTTCGGCCCCCGTCGTGCGCTCGAGATCGGCGAGCCGCTGTTCGAGGTCGTCGCGATCGGCCGGCGTGAGCACGTGCGCGAAGTCATTGACCTTGCCCGTGTGCGCGGGAAAGTCCTGCGCGCCGGCCGCGGTCGTCAGGCTCAGCACGAGGGCGACGAGCAGCGGCCGCCTCACGCCTGCTCCTCCCACACCTTCGCCAGCTCGATGATCACCTGCACGGCCTTCTCCATGTCCTGCACCGACACCCACTCGAGCCGCGAGTGGAAGTTCTGTTCGCCGGCGAACACGTTCGGCGTGGGCAGGCCCATGAACGACAGCCGCGAGCCGTCGGTGCCGCCGCGGATCGGGCGCTCGCGCGGCGTCAGGCCCACGCGGGTGATGGCCTCGCGCGCGTGCGCGACGACGAGCGGATGTTCGTCGAGCACCTCGCGCATGTTGCGGTACTGCGTTTCGACCTCCACGTCCACGGCGGCGCCGGGCACCGCGTCCACGACCTCCTGCGCCAGCCCGCGCAGCCAGTCCGCCTTGCGCCCGAGTTCGGCCGTGTCGAAGTCGCGCAGCAGCAGCTTCACGCGCGTGCCGTCGACCGACGCCTGCACCACGTAGGGATGTACGAAGCCGTCGCGGCCGGCCGTGGTCTCGGGCGAGAGGCGGTCGGGCGGCAGGCGGTCGATGAAGCGGGCCGCCAGCTTGATGGCGTTCACCATCCGGCCGCGCGCGTAGCCCGGGTGCGTGTTGAAGCCACGGAAGGTGAGGGTCATCGCGTCGGCCGAGAAGCTCTCGTATTCCAGCTCGCCGCGCTGGCCGCCGTCCATCGTGTAGGCGTAGCGGGCGCCGAAACGTGCCACGTCGAAGTGTTCGGTGCCTTTGCCGATTTCCTCGTCCGGCGTGAACGCGATGCGGATGGGCCCGTGCGGGATCTCCGGGTGCGCCATCAGAAACGCGGCCGCCGTCATGATCTCGGCGACGCCGCTCTTGTTGTCGGCGCCGAGGAGCGTCGTGCCCGAGGCGGTCACGATGTCGTGGCCCACACACTCGCCGAGGTACGGCGCGTCGGCCACGCGAAGCACGGCCGTGGGGTCATCGGGCAGCACGAGGTCGCGGCCGTCCCAGGCGCGATGCACGATCGGCCGCACGCCGGCGCCGGGCATCTCGGGCGATGTATCCACATGCGCCACGAAGCCAATCACCGGCACCGTTGTCTTCGTCGTGGTCGCGGGAATCGTCGCCATCACGTAGCCGTGGGCGTCCAACACCGCGTCATGCACCCCGAGGGCGTGCAGTTCGTCCACGAGCGCCCGCAGCAACACGAGCTGGCCTGGAGTGCTGGGATACGAGGCGGACGTCTCGCTCGACTGCGTGTCGAAGGTGACGTAGCGGAGGAGGCGGTCGAGCACCGTGGTGGACATGCCGCACCATGATGCCTCAGCCGTGATAGCGTCTCGCCATGCTCCCCGAACAGTCGCTCGCCGCCACCGCCGTGCATGCATGGACGCTCAATCTCGCCCGCGCCGAGAAGATCTTCCTCGGACGCACGGACGAGGCGCTGCGCGAGGCCATCGCCCCGGGGAAGAACCGCCTCGTCTATCTCTTCGGTCACCTCATCGCGGTGCACGACGGCATGCTGCCGCTGCTCGGTATCGGCCCGCGGCGGCACCCGGAGCTCGACGCCGTGTTCCTCACCGAAGCCGATCGCACGACCACCGAGCTGCCGTCGGCCGCTGAACTCACGGCGCTCTGGCGCGACGTGCACGGCGAGCTGAAGGCCGGCTTCGACAGCTTCTCGCCCGCCGACTGGACGAAGCGGCACACGGCGATGACGGATGCTGAGTTCGCCGCCAACCCGCTGCGCAACCGCCTGGCCGTGCTGCTCAATCGCACCGCGCACATGGCGTATCACGTGGGGCAGTGCGCGCTCGTCGCACAGGTCGGAGACTGACCGCTCCAGCGTCCTTCGCCGCCCGACGTTCTCCCCCGGAGTCCGCATGTATGGCTGACGAGATCTGGCGCTGGGATGCCACGCGCATGGCCGCGGCCATCGCCCGGCGGGACGTGTCGTCGCGCGAGGTCGTCGAGGCGTGTCTCGACCGGATGGCGGTGGTGAATCCGCGGCTGAACGCCGTGACCGTCGATCGCGGCGACGAAGCCCGCCTGGCCGCCGATCGCGCGGATGCCGCCGTGGCGCGCGGCGATCGCCTCGGGCCGCTGCACGGTGTGCCGGTGACGATCAAGGAGAACGTCGATCAGATCGGGTGCGCCACCGCGAATGGCACCGCGGCGTACCGGGATCTCATCGCCACGAGCGACAGCCCCGTCGTGGCCAACTGGAAGGCGGCCGGCGCGATCATCGTGGGCCGCACGAACACGCCGGGCTTCAGTTTCCGTCTCGATACCGAGAACGCGCTGCGCGGCCGTACGAGGAATCCCTGGTCAGAGGTGCACACGCCCGGCGGGTCGAGCGGCGGCGCGTCGTCGTCGGTGGCGGCCGGCATCACGCCGCTTGCGCACGGCAACGACATCGCCGGCTCGATCCGCTATCCGGCCTATGCCTGCGGGCTCGCCGGGCTGCGTCCGTCGTTCGGCCGGGTGCCGGCCTTCAACGTCACGGCCACCGCCGAGCGCTCGATGTCGTCGCAGATGTTCTCGGTGCAGGGACCCATCGCGCGCACGGTGCGCGACGTGCGGCTCGGTCTTGCGACGCTGGCCGCGCGTGATCCGCGGGATCCGTGGTGGGTGCCGGCGCCGCTCGAGGGGCCGCCCGTGCCGTCGCCGGTGCGCGTCGCCGTCGTCACGCGGCCGGAGGCGCTCGGCGGCGAGCGGCTGCATCCGCACGTGGCGCAGGCGCTCGCGCAGGCGGCTGTCTGGCTGGCCGAGGCGGGCTACGAGATCGTGGACGACACGACGCCGGGGTTCTCCCGTGCCGCAGAACTCTGGTACGCGATGCAGATGCCCGAGATCCGCGAGTTCCTGTGGCCGGCCATCGCCGAACACGGCGATGACGGCATCCGCCGCGCGATGGGCCTCATGCTCGACGCCTTCCCCGCGGACCCCGGCGTGCCCTACATGCGCGCCCTGGCCGAGCGCGCGCGTGTCGTGCGCGACTGGCAGCGGAGCTTCGACCAGGTGCCGCTCGTGCTCGCGCCCGTGTGCACGCAGCCGGTCTACAGGCGGGGCTTCGACGTGGACAGTGTGGAGCGCACCGGACGGTTCTGGCGCGAGTGCCTCACGCTCACCGCGATTCCGGTGCTGGGGGTGCCGGCCCTCGCGGTGCCCACCAGCATCGTGGACGGCGTGCCGGTCGGCGTGACGGTCGTGGCCGCGCGTTTCCGCGAAGACCTGTGTCTCGCGGCGGGCGAGGCGATCGAAGCGCGCGCCGGCGTGACGTCGCGCCTGCCGATCGACATCGCGTGGCTGTAAACTCGCCGCGCGTCAGGCGACGAGAGCGTCGAGCGCCGCAGCCGACCTGAAATCGCGCCCCGACAACCCGCCCACGTCGTGGGACGTGTAGCGCACCGTGCAGTAGCCCCAGCCGAACGTCACATCGGGATGGTGATTGTGTTTCTCGCCGAGCCACGCTGCCACGTTGGCGAGCTGCACGGCGGCGGCGAAGGCCTCGAAGGTGAACCGGCGGGTGATCGACGTCGCCTCGGCATCGATCGTCCAGTCGGCGTGCAGGGTCGACATGCGCCGGGCAGCATCGCCGGCATCGAGACGTGTGCTCATGCGCGTCGCCTCCTTCGAAACGACATCCTCCATGATGGACCGGAATCCGGCGGAGTCGTCCGAGAACCCTAGAACCGCAGGAAGCGGTTCACCTTCAGGATGAGCGCGCGGTTCTGCAGCTCCGGCCGGCCCATGGTGGCGCCCTGGTCGCGCTCGTCGTTGTAGACGAGGAACAGCTCGCTGCCCAGGCGGTATTCCCAGCGCAGCCGAGCGTTCACGCTGACGATGCGGGTGACGGAGTTGTACTGCACGAGCGCGCTCGCGAACATGAGCGGCGTCATCGTGTAGGTGAGGCGCGAACCGACGAGCGTGGAGGTCACACGGCCGGCCGGCAGATCCAGCCAGTTGAGCGTGAGGCTCGGCTCCATCGAGAACGCCGCGGTGACGTTCACGCGCGACCGGCTCATCGTGAGCGCCGACCGCGTGCCGCCGTAGAAGTCACCACGCTCGAACAGCACGGCACCCGAGACCGGACGCTGCTGGCCCAGTGTGTAGCCGACGCGCCCGGTCGTGAAGCGGTAGCCGCCGGCGGGAATGCGCAGGCCGGCCACCGTGAACGGACGAAGCAGCAGCTCGTAGTCGTCGAGCACGCCGACGGCGAACCGGTCGCTGCTCTGGAACTCGACGTCGAAGGCGCCGTCCGCAAGACGCGTGGAGAGCCGTCCGGCGCTGTCCTGGATGTAGGTGTACTGGCCAACCGCGAAGAGCTTCCGCACGACCTTGCTGCGACGCGGGCGCGGACTGAACCGGAACTGAGCGTACTGCTTACGAAGGTCGGTGCGGCGCAGGAAACCGACTTCGGGATTGAAGTCCGGGTCGACCGTCAAGTGTTCGAGCTGGACGCCGTAGCGGTCCGCCGTGTAGTCCATCTGTGCGCGGTAGCTGGAGTGGCCGCGGCTGTCGCCCTCCGAACGTGTCTGCGCCCAGTAGGTGTTGAAGAGCAGGTTGTCGAAGAAGGCGAAGGTGCCATCCACGCCGTAGAACTGGTTCGAGCCGGGCCGCGCCTGCGCCTCGGAACGCGAGGTGGCCATGACGCCGATGCCGCTGCGGCGCAGGATGTCGCGGCGCAGGCGCACGACCGAGAAGTTGGTGGCGTCGCTGCCCGAGGCGTCGTCGTCGCGCGTCTGCATGTTGACGAGGCCCACCTGATACTTGCCGATGCGGCCCGTCAGCCGACCGCCGCCCAGGATGGGCACGCTGGCCGGCCCGTTCAGGCCTTGCACGAGGCCGATCCGGCGGCTGTAGAAGGGCAGCGGCACGTCGGACGTGACCGCGCCGGCGCCGCCGAACACGTTGTTGCCGAAGGTGAAGACGCCCTGGTTCTCCAGGAAGAAGTCGCGCTTCTCCGGAAAGAAGAGCGTGAACCTCGTCAGGTTCACCTGCTGTTCGTCGGCTTCGACCTGCGCGAAGTCAGTGTTGAGCGTGAAGTCGGCCGTGAGGTTCTGCGATACCGCGTACTTGGCGTCGAGGCCGATGTCGGCCGAGACGTCGTTCGCGCGTGTGGGCCGCGCCACGTTGTCGGTGGTCACGTCGGCGATGGCGAAGGGCTTGATTTCCAGCGTGCGTGCCAGATTCGGCACTTCAAGACCGACGAGCGTCGCATAGAGCGAGGCGGAAAAATCAGCCCGCCCGAGACCGAAGGCGTTCGGCACCTTCGTGAGATATGCGATCTCGTTCTTCCACTTGCTGATGCGTCGCGCCTGGAAGCCCCAGACCTGCCTCGAACCCGGGGCGTAGCGCAGCGACTTGAACGGGATGATGGCTTCGATCGTCCAGCCGCCCTCGAACGTGCCGGCAGCTACGCGCCACACGGGATTCCAGTCGGGATTGAACTGGCGCTCGTTGGTGCTCTGGCCTTCACTGCGCGCCCCGAGGGCATTGGTTTCGAACTGCAGCCCGTTGCGGCGATCGCGGAAGGTGTCGAAGCCGAAGCCCACCGAATCGCCCTGACGGATGTTGCCGCTGTCGCGCCGCAGTTCGTTCGCCACCCGGCGTTCCGGCTGGCTCTCCCACGCCTTGAAGCTCACATAGAGGTTGTTGTCGTCGAACGACACCCACACTTCGGTCTTCTCGGTGGCTTCTTCGCCGGCGCGCGGCTCCATCTGGATGAATCCGGAGGCCGGCCGCGCCGTGGTGTAGATCGCTTCGTCGAGCACGCCGTCGATGCGCATGGGCGTGGGCACGCGCACGGCGATGACCGTGGCGCGGCCCTCGCCGTCGCGCGAGATCGTGTCGGGCAGCGTCGGCACGGGCGGTCCGCCGTCGCGCGCGGCCGTTGGCAATGAGGGCGCGGCTGGCTGCGCGTGTGCCGCCGGTGTCGCGAGCGCGGCGAGGAACGCCGCGATCACGATACCGGGCAGCGAGCCTGGACGGACTGGAAGGGCACGCACGGTGGCGCGAAGTATACCGACAGATGCCCTGGCGAGCAGGCGTGGTGGCTACGCGGCAGGCGAAGGCCGCCACGCTCAAAAAGCCACCGACAGCTGGACACCCCGGCGCTGCCGGTCCACGTACGGCCGGAGGTGTGCGGTCACTGGCCGCCTGACGCCGGCGAACACCTGACGTTCGGCGGGCCAGGTCAGGCCAAACCCAGCCCCGATGAGAGCCAGGGCCGTGGTGGGCGCCAGGAAGTAGTAGCTCTCGTGCACGTAACAGTCGCCGAGCACCTCTTCCCGCTCGCGCGTGCAGTCGACGTCGCGCTTGTTCAGCCACGCGAGACCGCCCCACCCGAGACCCACAACCGCGCCGATGGCGCCATACCCGGCCATGCTGCGCCCCCTGCTCGCACGCTGCCAGATGCCTAGCACATCGGCTTCCGCCAGGCGCAGCTCTTCGTCGCGCACCCGCAGGGACACCTCCGCGGCCGACAGTCCGAGGACCCTGCCAGTCAGCCGCTTTCCCGCATGATCGACCACTCGAACGCGGTCTCCTGGATGGAGTGCACGGCTGTCCTCGAGCGCCGCGAGCGACGGACAGATGCTCTTGGGGCATATCGGGGCCGCCGAGGCCGGGCGCGACCGGGCGGCGCATCCCGTCAGAGCCGCGGTCGCCAACCAGCACAAGAGCAGCACGCCAGCCCTGACCCGCAGCCTGCTTTGCATGACGCACCCCCACCGGTCTGGAAGCGGCTGCACGTCGTCACCGTCAAGCTGGCCAAGTGCCGCCGTCCCGTATCAGGGAGCAAGCTGTGTACCATCGAGCTCCCCGAGGTTCGTGCGGCCTTCCACGCCGGGAGTTCGGCAGCGGATGGGCGGAAATTCCCGGCTCGTGGCAAGGTCGCGGCCTTCTCGTCCTCCAGGGACGCGCGGATGAGGTCGACGTGGAGGGTGGAAACGCACCGGACAACTAGCGGCCGATCGTCGCTGCGAGCAGCACGACGAACTTCGCGGTGCGCATCATCTGCGGGATGTCGCCCCACTCGTCGGCGAAGCCGCGCTGGCCGCCGCGGTTGCCGCCGATTCCGATGGCAACCGAGCCCTGGCCGAGCGGCACGTTCAGGTTGGCCGATCCGGCATTGCCAAGCTGCGCGGTGTACCCGAGGTGCCCCGCGATGGCCTCGGCGGTCGTGACCAGAGGCGATTCGCGCAGGCCCGGAATTTGCCCGCCGGGCGTGGTCTGGAACGGCTGCATCTCGAAGCGGATCGTCGTCTCCTCCGTCACTGCCGCCAGCACCTTCCGCACCTCGTCTTCGACCTCGCGCACGCGGGCGCCATCGAGTGAACGCACATCCAGCGAGAACCAGCCTGTCTCCGGCTTGTGGTTGTAGACGGCGCCGCTCTGCAGCATCGCCACGTTGATGACCACCTTGTCGGCGGCGTGGCGCGTGGGATGCGGCAACTGCAGGATGCGGTCCACGGCGCGGCCGATGCCCTGGTTCACGTTCGGCACGCCGCCGTTCAGCGAATGCCCGCCTGGGCCGCTCGCCACGACCTTCCACCAGTGGATGGTGATGGCGCCGTACGTGATGCTGTGGCCATCGCCAAGCACGTCCACGAAGGCGAGCGCGCGATCCCTCCACTGCGTGTAGAGCGTGCCCATGCCGACGAGGCCGGTCTCTTCCTGCGCGACGGCGGCGAAGACCAGGTCGTGTTCCGGCACGATGCCGCTCTTGATGAGCGCGTCGGCGGCGGCCACGAGCGCGGCCGTGGTGGTGGAGGTGTTCGTGCCGGGGCCCACCACGCGGTCGCCGTCGATGCGCGGCTTCGCGGTCGTGGCGCGCTGATGCGCCGCCACGGTCGCGAGATCGTCGAGTGTTGAGACGAAGACGAGCGCCTTGCCCGAGCGTCCGCGGATGCGCCCGACCACGTTCGGCGACGCGTCCACGGTTACGTCGGCGAGGCCGATGCGGCGCATCTCGGCAGCCACTGCCTCGGCACGTTCGCGCTCCTGACCCGACGGCGAGACGATGCCGCCGATGGCGGCCAGCCAGCGCGCCGTGTCGTCTCTGCGGGCGTCCACCGCGGCGAGCGCGGCGGTCACCTGCGGGTCGGTGAGGGCCTGCGGCAGCGGCCGCTGCGCCCATGCCGTGCCGGCAGTAAAAGGGACGACGAGCAGCAGGACGGCGACGACCGATGGACGCGGCATGCGCCGATTCTACCGGCTCCGCCCCTGCACGTCGGCTGAGCCCGCGGTGTGGGCGACGCTACTTGCCCGCCGCCTTCGAGCCGTCGTCGAAGCGCACCGTCCAGATATCGCCGCTCGCGCTGCCGTGCAGGAAGTAGAGCCAATTCCCATCAGGGCTGAGGCGAGCCGTGGTGATGGCCTCGCCGTCGATCGCCAGCAGCTCGCGTTCAGCGCCGGTCTCGACGTCGAGGGCATACACGCGGCCCTGTCGGGTGATGAGGAGCCGGCGTCCGTCGGGGAACCACTGCGCAGCAAACGCGCCGGCACCGGTAGCGACTCGCCGGTAGGCGCGCGTCTCGAACGAGTACACCCAGACGTGAGGGCCGGCCGTGCCGGACAAATATCGACCGTCGGGCGACCAGTCGAGCGGAAGGAAGCTCCCTCCCCGCAGTTCCGGCGGAAGAGCCGGCAGGCGATCCGGTGCCTTCGAGAAGTCCCTGGCGTCGTAGACGAACAGCTCGTAGGACGTGATGTCGGCGGCCAGCACCTT
>JAEUQR010000121.1 GCA_016789705.1 Acidobacteriota bacterium | reverse complement strand
TTCTGAATGCCGACCTCGTCGATGGCGCCGTTGAAGGGCGAGCTTCCGTCGCTGCTGGCCAACCCGAGCGGCCACTCGCGCGCGCCGATGCGCAGGGCACTCGGTCCGGCGCCGAGGACGTCGCCCACGTTCCGGCTGTCGACCTGCACGCCGTTGATGAAGGTCGTCACGACGCCGAAGTTGTATGTGACCGCCACGTGCGTCCACGTGTTGAGCGGCGCCACGCCACCCGAGTTGAACCACCCTCCGAGATCGCTCCCGGCGGCGAGGTTGACGGAGAAGGTGTCGATGCCGTTGCCAAACGCCCAGCGGATGGTGCCATCAGGGAAGCGGGCGAACTCGTACGCCCATTCCTTGTTGATGATGATGCCCCCGAGGGCACCATTACGGTCGCTCCCGTTGGGATAGATCCAGGCCGACATCGTCATGGCGCCCGTGGTCTGCAAGCTCGGGGCGTCTGGCACCAGCACGAACTGGTTTGGCGTGGCTGTAGAGACCGGGTTGCTGAAGTAGAAGCCCGGACCGATTCTGCCTACGTCGTAGCCGGCACCGCCTCGTAGCGTGCCGTTGTTGCTGCCGACACTGTCGAGGGCGTCGCCGTCGGCGCGCCAGAGACTGACGGGGCCGCCGGCGAGAGTGACATTGAACGGCGCGGAGTTGCCGGACGCGAGATTCACGAGTGGGGAGGCTGTGGGCACCACGGCCCGCAGGCGGAGCCCCGTCGCGGGCAGGTTCACCGAGAGGTCGTCGAATTCGGCGATGCCGGCTGCGCTGGCGGTCCGAATCAGCGTCCCCGAGAGCACGACCCCCGCAGGCGGAGGCTGGCAGGGGTTGGCCGGCTCGAGCGGGTTCGGCGGGCCGCAGAGCGCGATGGTCACGTCGACACCGCCGAGCGGCGCACCGGTGTTGTCCCACACGCGCACGCGAACCGGCGACTCTAACGCCCCACCGATCGGCACTCCGGGCGTCGTGTTGGCGGGCTGCTGCGCGAAGAAGAGGTTCGTGCCGGTCGTCGTCACCGCCGGTGGCTCGGTGGCTCCCGGAGGATCCAGCTCGTCCACGCCCTGGGCGGAAATGCCGACGGTGGTGACAGTGCTGGGGTTGAACCGCGGGTCGATAAACGAGGTCGTGCCATCCGGGTTAGTGAAGGGCACGTTGTCCAACTTGTTGGGGTCGTAGACCCGGAGGGTCACGCGTCCAACTTCGCCGGGGTTGAGCCACAAGGTGGCGTTGGTCTCCGACGGGTCGTTTTGATCGGGCAGACCTTCGCCGGGCGTAATGAAGTTCGGGCGCGGCACGTTGAACTGAAGCACGTTGCGTGTTTCGGTCTTCAGGTCGCAGCCGTTCGGCGCCAGCACCGGCGTCTGGTAGGTCTTGTAGACGATGAGCTGCGTGCCGAAGCCTGTGGGCACACCCGACGCCGCCAGGAAGACGTTCACGTTGAACGCCGACGTCGTGTTGCCGATGTTCGACACCGTCCACGACACGTCGGAGAACGTGCCGTTCACGATGTCTGGATTCTCGATATCGGGGTTCTCGATGTCGGGATTCTCGATGTCGGGATTCTCGATATCCGGATTTCCGATACCGATGTTCTCGATGTCGGGGTTGGCCACCACAACGTTCTCGATGTCAGGGTTCTCGATATCGGGGTTCTCGATATCCGGGTTCTCGATATCCGGGTTCTCGATGTCCGGGTTTTCGATGTCCGGGTTGTAGACCTCGGCGTTCTCGATGTCCGGGTTCTCGATGTCCGGGTTCTCGATGTCCGGGTTCTCGATGTCGGGGTTGAGCACGGTGCGTGCGGCCAGGGGGCTCGCCAGCGCGCCACCGCTCACCAGTTCCACTTCGAGCACACTGATTGCGAGTTGTGCTTTGGGGTCGGTGGATGTCGCATACACGGTTCGGGATGCTGTTGACCGCGCCGGCACCTTCACGTCGATCACCGTTGTGGGTGCAGGCCAGGGAAGCACATCGCCGGGCCGCGGGAACTGCTCGAACGAGGCACGGCCGCCAGGCGGCTGCGCCAGCACGGTCATGCGGAAGCGCTTCGTGACCGTGGTTTGGTTCTGCGCGAACACCACGAAGCCGCGCTGCACGGTGGGCGACAGCGGCTTGCTGTTGCCCGGTGAGCCCACGAGCAGCCCGCCGCTGATTCTTGCGGTGTAGATGTTCTGGTTGCGCGACCCTGCGTTGTTGAAGACGCTGGGATTGCAGGTGTTGAATGTCTGCGTGGGGTCGAAGATACTCTGGCCCGGAATGCCGCCGCGCACGGTGTAGTTGGGCGGCGTGTAGTTGGCCCAGTTGCCGTCGCGCGGGGGCCGCACGTCGCGGTTGTCGGTCCAGACAGCGTGGAAGACCGGGAACTCGCTGCCGGCCGCGGTGTTGAAGGCCCAGCCGCCGCCACCCGTGGGCACGAACGCCGGCGACGGCGCCACGTCGATGTAGTCGCCGATGAAGGGCACCGTGCCCAGCTTGAACATCGGCAGGTTGGGCGGATTGACCTGCAGCTGTTCGGGCAAGCGGTCGGTCGTGCGCACCCCGTCTCGGAACCCCATCAAGTAGTCGGAGACGCGCACGGAGGGCGCAAACGAGGGCGACGCGCCGGGCGTGCCGAGCGAGGCGCGAATATCGATAGTCTGGCGTTTGTTGACGGGCGACAGTCCCGGCTGATCGCTCACGAATTCGCCGAAGTAGCCGGCCCGCGTCTCGCGGAGGTCGTAATAGACGAGCAGGAGCTTGCCGCCGGCAAACGCCAGACTCGGCATCAACTGATGTCCGGGAACAGCGGCGCCGGCATCATTCGTGGGGTCTTCGACCGTCACTGGCGCGGAGAACGTGGCCCCATCGAGCGTCGTCGCGACGCGAATGCGGGCGTCGAAGGATTGGTATTCCCCGAACCCGCGCTCGGACCAGGCCACGTACACGCGGCTCGCGCCATCGATCGCCATGGCGGGATAGGCGTTGGTGCGGAAGCTGTACGGGCTCGTGCCCTGGTCGATCTGGCCGGTCGTCGACGTCACCGCCGACGGCGCCGACTGGGTCTGCGCCCGCTTCTTGCGATGTTCGAAGATGCGGTCGAGCGCGGCAGTGGGCGAATCGGTGCGCGGCAGCGCGCGCGCCATCCCGGCCGGGCCGAACGCCAGCTGGCCCGCGGGCAGCCGCGACACCATGACGGCATCGGCCGTCGGCGCTTCGGGCGTGGCAAACCGGCGGTAGGCCACGAAGACGTCGCCATCGACCGGGTCGATGGAAATGGTGGCGCCCTGGTTGATGGCGTCGGTCGCCCGGCTCACCCGCAGCGGCGCACTCCATGTGGCGCCGCAGTCGAGCGAGCGCTTGAGCAGGATCTCGGCGCGCAGCGTCGAGCCGTCGCCGGTGATCGACGTGTAGGCCACGTAGATGGCGCCGGCGGGCACGTACTGCAGGCCCGGATCAACCCAGACGAAGCCGGCGTTGCCGGTCTGGCCGCTGTTGCCCCGCAGGCGATGCCCCGCCCGCTTCACGCGTCCACCCGTGGGCACGCCGCCCACGACACAGAGCGGTGCATTGGCGCGTGGCAGGTCCACCGCCATCCACGGCTTGTCGAGGAACACAGTCCCGTTCGAGCTGGCGACCATACTCGTGCCCAGATAGGCAATCGGGTCGCCGTTCTCCTTGTTGTTCTGATCGACGAAACGGGCCAGGAAGATGCCGCTCTTGCCGTTGTCGCCACGATCGAAGGCGAGGCCGTTGTAGTAGATGAGGCCATTGGTACCGGCGCGCACCACCGGGTCGGCCGCGGCCTGATACCCCTTCAGGGGCGAGGCGAGGCCGGCGGCGGAGGTGTCCTGCGGATACCCCGGCATGAGCGTGCTCGACCATCGCGCTCCGCCGTCGAACGACTTGTAGACGCTCACCCACGCGTCGCCGGTCTCGACAGCGTCGGGCAGTCCCGGCAAGTCGACCGTGCGGTAATCGTTGCTGCCCGCAACGAGATGCAGCGGGTTGCGCGTCGAGGCCGCCATCGACGGCTCGTTCTGGCGTTGCAGGAACGGATCACCGCCGGGCCATTCGGTGCCGGCCACCATGTTGACGTTGCGTCCGGGGATCTGAGCGAGCAGGCTGACGCCCGACCACAGGGCAACTGCAGCCGCGAGCCCGAGGGCAAAGCGGCGCGCGGTCGAACGACGGGACGAAAGGGGCATAGGGGGCGGCTCCACGGTTCGGCGGCGGACAGCGGTCCGCTACCACGACACAAGAGGGTATGCGAAGCGGGCTGTCGTGCCCCCTCAATAAATCGTGCAATTACATTCTCGGTATGTCGTTGTGGTCAGTTCAGGTCAGCCGGCCGCCAGTTCGCGCCTGAGCCAGGCCCGCGCATGGCGCAGGTCGCGGTCCACCGTGGCTTCCGAGACGTCGAGCAGGCGGCCGATTTCCGGGTAGGTGAGGCCGGCGAAGTAGGCCAGCTCGACGACCTGCGCCTGACGGGCGTCGAGGCCCTGCAGCCGCTCGAGGGCGTCGTCGAGGGCCAGCATGTCGACCGGATCCGACTGCCGGGCCGACACCGCGTCGGTCAGCGTCACGCGCACACCGTCGCCACCGCGTTTCTCCGCCCGCCGCGCCCGCGCCCAGTCCACGAGGATGCGCCGCATCACGCGCGCCGCCACGCTCATGAAGTGGGTGCGGTTCTGCCAGGCGATGTCGGCATCGGCGAGCCGCAGGTAGGCCTCGTGCACGAGCAGGGTGGGCTGCAGCGAATGGCCCGGCACCTCGCGCCGCAACTGCGCGTGCGCCAGCCGCCGCAGCTCCACGTAGACGAGCGGGATGAGGCGGTCGTAGGCGGCGTCATCACCCGCGCGCCACTCGTCGAGCAGGCGCAGGACCTCGGCGGAATGCTCCATCGCAGCTATGCCAGCACCCGCGCCACGAGGGCCAGCGTGGCGGCGGCGAGCCCCGCCTGCAGCCACGCTTCGCCGCGGGTGCGCACGAAGAGCAGCGCCAGTGCGGCGAGCGCCACGGCCGCCATGAGGAGGCGCGGGTAGTACTCGATGACGGTGGGTGCGGCGTCGCGCGGCGGCGCGAGACGCCGCCCGGCATCCACGATGGCGTTGGCGATGTCGCGGTCGGCATCGCGATCGAGCTCGAAGTACTGCCCGCCGGCACGTTCGGCGATGCGCTGCAGCGAGCCGCGGTTGAGCCGCGAGATGGCGTGCGGCGCCGGTTCCTCGGTGGGCGCCACCTCCACCTCGGGCAGCCAGTCGCCGGCGAGCGTGCCGACGCCGACGACGAAGATCGGCACCTTCGCGTCGCGCGCCCGGTCGAGTGCCCGCGCCACTTCCCCGCTCCACGCCTCGCCGTCCGAGAGCAGCACGAACACCCGCGCGTTCGGCGACGGCCCGTGCAGTTCCTCGTCCTTGTCGAGGATGCGCAGGCCCCACACCACCGCCTGCTCGAGATTGGTGTTCCAGGTCGTGTCGTCCTGCAGACGGAACGGCGGGCGCGCGCTCAGGTGGTCGAGGAAGAAGAAGACGGTGTTCGGATCGCGCGTCAGGCGGATCTGCGGCGTGGCGATATGCGCAAAGACGGCGAGCGCCACGCGGTCGTCCTGCCAGCTGAGCGCGTCGCCGAAGCGGCGCAGGAACGCCATCGACCGCTGCCAGCGGTTGCCGGCCACATCCGTCACGTACATCGAGGCCGAGGCGTCCTGCAGCACGACCACGTCCACACCGGGCCGGCCGGCGGTCGTCGCCGAGCCGCGCGGACGGGCGGCGGCCACGACCAGGCAGGCGCCGGCGGCGAGCAGACACAGCCACGCCGGCAGCACGCCGAACACGCTGTGCCGCTCGCGCTCGGGCAATACCCGCCGCTGCCGCAGCACGCGGATGTCACGCCAGCGCCCGAGGAGGCGCCAGCCCCACAGCAGCGCGAGTGCCGCGGGCAGCACGAGCAGCCAGAGCGCGCCGGGCGCGCCAAAGGTCATCGCCGTGTCATCCCTTGCGCTTGATGTAGGTGCCGGGCGTCGGCTCGGGCTGCGCCTCGCGATCGCCGAAGTCCATCGGCGCGATCGTCTCGAACTGCTCGCTCTTGATCTCGGGCGGCGGCGCGCCGGCCAGGCCGTGCACGGTGGCGCCGGGCGGCGGCGGGGCCAGGCCCGGCGTATTGGCCGGCGTGCGCCGCGGCCCCGACAGCCGCGCGCTCGCCAGCACGTCGCGCGTCCGCGACACGAACTCGTAGTTCCAGGCGGCGTCGGCGTGCGACGGGTCGGCCTTGAGCACGTTGGCGTAGGCCTCGAGCACGGGGTCGAGCCGCTCGGCCGCCGCGGTGCCCACATCGCGGCGCAGGCGCGCCAGGCGATAGGCGGCATTGGCGGCCGTGTGCATCACGGCCGGGTCGGGGTCGCCGCCGCGCGTGCGGACCAGATCGTCCCAGGTGGCCACCCAGTAGTCGGCGGTGGCCTTCTGCCGCGCGCCGACGTCGTCGGCCGGACGGAGCGCGGCCGGCAGCCAGCGCGTGAGACGCGACGGCGGCGCCGGCGCGGGCACGTCGCGGCCAAGCGTCGCCAGTGTCTGCCAGGCGCCCGCCAGGCCTTCGAGCCTGGTCGATTCGGCGGCGCAGAGATACGCCGCGGCGAGCAGGGCGACAGCCAGGAGGGCGCGTCCAATCAGGTGCGTCATAGGGCCTCAGGGAAACGTCGAAAAGCGCGGCACGGCCAGGGCCAGGAGCGCCGCGCCGAACCAGCAGGCCGCGGCGCCGAGCGCGAACACCGCGAAGCGCGGCTGGCGGCTCGTGTACTGGCGCGTCTGGATCGCGCCCACCGCCGCCGCGTCGATGTCGTGCACGGCGTTCAACAGGCTCTGCTCGTCGCGGGCGACGTAGTAGCGGCCGCCGGTGCGCTCGACCGCCGCCTGCCACTGCCGGTCGGGAATGCCGTCGCCGAACGCCTTGCCGTAGTTGGTGCGCACGAAATAGAGCGGAATGCCGTTGTCGACGGCGCTTTTCAGGATGTCGTCGAGGCTGCGCCCGTGCACGAGTGAGGTCGTGTCTTCGCCATCGGTGAAGATGACCATCAGGTTGCCGGAGGCTTCGAGGAAGTCGAAGGCCTTGAACACCTCGATGCTCTGTTCGAGCGCGCTCGCGATGACCGTGCCCGGGTCGGGGAACATCGAGAACTCGATCGGATCGCCGATGAGGGAGATGCTGAGGAGCAGGTTGTCGTAGTCGCTCGTGAACGGCGTGATGACGTAGGCGCGGTCGCCGAACTCGATGAGCGCCATCAGGTCCTTGTACTTGCCCCCGCGGCGCAATTCCACGAACCGCTTCGCCGCCGCCACCGTGGTGAAGAACGCCGCCTCCGTTTCGGCACGTTCGTTGAGCGTGCCGGCCTTGAAGGCCGTGGACATGCTGTCCGAGGCGTCGATCATGAGCGCGATGCGCCGTCCGGGGTACGTCACCATGTTCGACACGAGCGCGGTGAAGGGATCGGCGAGCGCCAGCAGCGCCAGCGGCACGCCGGCACCGGCCAGCACACGCGGCGTGTGGCGCAGCCAGGCAAACGGCGACGTGCGCACGTCGCCGAAGAGCGCCGGCACGGCGACGGCGTCGCGCGCGGGGCGGCGGCCGATGAGCAGGCGGATGGCCAGCACGACGAGCGCGAGCCCGACAAGCCCGGCGGCGACAAGGGCCGGATCGTCGCGATAGGCGAACTGCACGCCATCGGCCGTCAGGGCCCGCCAGTCGTCGACGAGGCCCGTCGCGAACTCCCGCAGGCCGGCAGCCGCCATCAGAACTCCGGCGTGGCCGTGACCGGTTCCGCCGGCCGCCGGAACCACTCGCGCGGCGACGTCAGCTTCTCGCGCGCCATCGCCGCACCGATGTCACGTGCCGCCCTCACGGCGTCGTCCACGGCCGTCGCGTCGATGGTGCCGGCCGCGCCGTACTGCGCGCGCGTCAGCGTCGTGAGCACGTCGCGCAGACGTTCCAGGCGGCTGCGCGTGGCCGCCGATGCGTCGGGTGGCAGGGCGGCGATGGCCCTGGCCAGCGTGTCGGTGGTGGCGTGCGCGGTCACCGCCGCGGCATCGCGTCGCACACGGTGCTGCACGCGCAGGCGGCCTTCCGGCGTGACGGCCGCCGGTCCGAGCGGGAGTTCGCGGGCGCCGCTGCCGGTGGCGAGCGCGGCCACGACACGCGCGGCGGTATGGGCCTCGGCGAGCGCCTCGGGCGTCCAGCCGCCACGCGCGCCGTCGAGCCGGTCGCCGAGCACGCCGGCCGCGCGCGACAGCACGAGGCGGTCCGACATGCGGTGCGCAACCGCACGGCGCTTCGTGCGCAGCAGCCCGAACGCCGGCGCGAGCAGGCTGAGCGCGGTGACGGCGCCGAGTGCTGTCAGCACCATCGCCGCGACGTTGAACGCGTCGGCGCGGAAGCGCAGCGCCTCGAT
>JAEUQR010000108.1 GCA_016789705.1 Acidobacteriota bacterium | reverse complement strand
GCGCCGCTCGGGCCGCACCTGGTCACGAGTGACCTCGTGGGCGACCCGAACAACCTGCGCCTTGAATGCCGGGTCAACGGTGAGCAGCGACAGGACTGGAACACCAACGACATGATCTTCAACTGCCGCCAGATGGTGAGCTTCGCCTCGCGGATGATGACGATCAAACCCGGCGACATCTTCTTCACTGGCACGCCGCACGGCGTCGTCTTCGGCAAGCCGGAGGCCGAACGTGTGTGGCTGAAGCCGGGCGACCGTGTGAGCTGCAGCGTCGAGACGCTCGGCGAGCTGTCGTTCAGCCTGATCTGAGGCCGCCGTCAGTTCCAGAAACCGGTGACGCCGCTCAGGCGCCCATCGGCATCGAGGTCGAACACGTTGGTGCCGTGCCCCATCTCGGCGCCGTCCGCGCCCAGGGCCGTCCAGTCCGCCAGCACGCGCCACTGGCAGTGCCTCACCGGGCCGCGCCTGACCAGGCGCAGTCCGGGCATGAAGCGATGCACCGCGGCGATATGGGCTTGCAGATCGTCGAGCGACGAGATGCAGCTGAAGCGGTCGGCGAAGTGGACGCCGGGCGCGGCCAGCGCCGCGAACACCGGCTCGCGCCGGCTGGCGTCCGGCTCGCTCCAGGCCGCGAACCACTGATCCGCCGCGTGCTCCGCGTTGTGGTTCACGGCGTCGGCCAGGCGGTTCGTGAACACCGAGAGCTGGTACCGCCAGCCCTGCACGTGGGCGTCGCGGTCAGCCGCCTCCGCGAAGTCGTGCGTCAGCCGCAAGCGTGTGCCTTCGGCGTGGGCATCGAGCGTGATCGTCACGCGGCTCGCGTCGCGTTGCCCTGCTGACAGATACGTGAAGACGACGCGCGAGGGCGTCTCCACCTCCAGCACCTCGCCGTGGACCTCGACGCCGTTCGGATGCCGGATGAGCAGCCGCCCGCCCACGCGGGCGTCGATCGTCGAGCCGGCGCCCCACCACGAGGCCCACAGGTCGCTCTGGGCGAGGTGCGCGAAGACGGTCTCGCGTCTGGCACGGATGAGGACGGTGCGTTCGAGCGTGTGTGGCAGCGGATTCATCGCGTACTCCGTGAAGAGGTCGGCCGTGACGTTTGTCGAGCCCGGCGGCGTGGCCCGCGTCGAGATTCCGCGAGTTCCGCCGCGAGCGTGAGCTTCCACAAGGCGTCGTCCCACATGCGCTCGAGGGCGGCGCCCACCGCCCCCAGCGCCTCCGGCCTGGCGCGGTACAGCCGCCGCTGGCCATCCACCCGCCGTTCCACCAGCCCGGCCTCGAGCAGGACCTTGAGCTGCAGCGACACCGCGCCGAAGGAGACATCGGGCATGGCGGCGCTCAGCTCGCCGGCCGCCAGTTCGTCGCGCCATACGAGGCGAAGGATCTCCTGCCGGCGCGGCGACGAGACGGCGGCGAGGACTTGCGCGGTCACGCGGCCCACTTTAGATGAAACTAAAATACCGAGTCAAGACAGTGCGTCCGGGGGAGGAGCCGCAGCCGCCCTCCGGGACGAGGCTCCCACAGACCGGGGCAATTCCCCACCATACCGATCGTCCAGCGCTCCCCCCTCCCCGGCGCCACGCCCGCGGACAGTTCCGGCTGGCATCGGACGTGCTGTGTTCGGTCCGTGAACGACGGCTGACTCGCCGGGCGCTTCGGAGGCCCGGGCGCACAGCCCACAGGAAGGACTTCGTTATGCGATTCCGTTGGGTCTCCCTTGCCGGTGCCACGGCGATCTTCGTCGCGTCGCTCGGCTGGACGGCCATGGCGGCCCGTCCCAAACCCGTCGACTGGGTGGCGCTCAATCCGGCCTTCGCCGGTGCCACGTTCGTCAACGACGCCTCAACGTGCGAGACCTGACACTCCGGCGACGTCTCGGACTACCACACCACGACACATGCCCGCGTCTTCGCCGTCACGCCGCCGGCCGGTACCGGCGACTGCGAAAGCTGCCATGGCCCCCGCAGCAAACACATCGAAGAACCCACGGCGGCCCTGAAGGTCACCGACGCGCGCGGCCAGTCGGCCATCTGCCTGCAGTGCCATGAAAAGGGCGCGCGGATGGGCTATCGCGCCGGTGCCCATCACAACGGCGACGTCAGTTGCACGTCCTGCCACACCGTGATGGCCGCGAAGAGCCCGAAGGCCCTCCTCAAGACGGCCAGCGCCTCCGACACCTGTTATTCCTGCCATGCCGAGGTCCGCACCGACATCAACAAGATGTCGCACCACCCGCTGCGTGAGGGCCGCATGGAATGCGCCAGTTGCCACAACGTGCACGGCTCGACGCCGTCGCTGCTCGCGAAAGCCACGGTGAACGACACCTGCTTCACCTGCCATCAGGAGAAGCGCGGCCCGTTCGTCTGGGAACACGCGCCCGTGCGCGAATCGTGCGCCACCTGCCACACGCCCCACGGCTCGAACAATCGCAATCTGCTGAGCGGCAAAGACAGTTTCCTGTGCCTGACGTGCCACTCGTACGGCGGCCACATCAACCTGCCGCGCTACAACCGCACCAGCAACCCGTACGGCAGCGGCTGCGTCAACTGCCACACCAGCGTCCATGGGTCGAACCACCCGTCGGGCGCGAAGCTGACTCGGTAAGGGGGCGGCCATGACCAGGCTCATCGTGCTCTTCGTGATCCTCGGCGTGAGCGAGGCCTTCGCGCAGGCGCCCCAGGCGCCCGCGAACGCGCCCGCTCCGCCCGCTGTATCGGGCAGCATCACCTCCGGTGTGCAACCGCTCGAGAACGCCAGTAACTCGTCCAAGTTCACCGAATACCGCGACCTGCGGAGCAACGTCTTCCTGCCCTCGCTCACGTTCGGCATCGCCGACGCGGCGACGGGACGCTACTTCGACGTCCGCGGCATCAACCTGAGCCGCGACGATCAGTCACTGTCTGCCTCGGTCGGCCAGCTCGGACGCTGGCAACTCTTCGCCGACTGGGTGGAAACGCCGCACAACTTCAGCAACAAGGCGGTGACACCCTATATTCAGTCGCGGCCGGGCCTCTTCACCGTGCCGGCCACGATTCCGATCACGTTCAAGAAGCTCGCGACAGCCGCCGCCGACACCCCGGGCGTTCTGGCGAGTGACGACCTCATCGCGGCCTTTCAGTCGTCGTTCCTCGCTCCGACGCCGCTGCGAATGCAGACCAACGCCGGCCGCTTTGGCGCCCAGTGGTCGCCGCGCGATGCGCTCTCACTGAGCCTGGCCTACGACCGCAGGGACAAGTACGGCTCGCGGGCGTCGTTCGGGCCCATCGGTGACCGGCCGCCGCGCACACTCAACATCGGCCTGGCCGAGCCCGTGGACTACAACACCAACGACATCACGGTGGCCGCCGAACACGAAGGCAGCGGCTATCAGATCCGTGCCGAATATCAGTTCTCGGACTTCGCCAATCAGATCGACACGCTGCAATGGCAGAACATCTACGCCACGGCCGCACCAGGCGCCACGTTCGATGTCTGGGACCGCTCGGTCTCGACCTTCGGGGTCCGGCCGCTCTCACCCGACAACCGGGCGCACCATGTGACAGCCATCATGGGCGGCAACCTGCCGCGCGACAGCCGGGTGACGGTCACCGCCACCTACGGCCGTCTCGAACAGAACGCGACGCTGCTGCCCTACAGCTACAACGTCGACCAGCTCGCCGTGCAGACCCTGCCGCGCGCGACGGCCGAGGGGGCCATCGACACGGTGCATCTGGCGGCCGACTACACCATTTCGCCGCTGCGCCGCCTGAACGTGCGGGCGTTCGCCCGCTCGTATTCGCTGAACAACGGCACGCCGTCGAGCCGCTGGCAATACGTGACCTCCGACACGAGCAACCTGAACGGCACGGCCTCGTTCGTCAACAAGCGGGTCAGCCTGCCGTACGCGTGGGATCGCCGGAACGTGGGCATCGACGCCACGTGGCGGTTGCCCGCGCGCACGAGCCTGGTCGTTGGCGTTGAACGCGAGGACGTCGACCGCGAGTTCCGCGAAGCCAACACGGCGGAGAACGTCGCGCGGGCGTCGCTGCGCACGCGTGGCAGCCGCTGGATGACGGTCGAGGTACGCGGGCTGCTCGGCGTGCGAGACGGCGGTGTCTACAACAACACGGTCACCCACGAGGGTTACTGGTATACGCAGGCCGACGGCGTTGACAACAACAATCCCGCCCTGACGTTCGACAACCATCCGGACATGCGCCGCTACGACGTGTCCGATCGGGCACGGCGCCAGGTGGACGCGCGGGTCAACCTGACTCCACGCGACAAGGTCGCGCTCTCGGCGTACGCGCGTTATCGCCGCGACGACTTCGATTCCGACGTCTCGCCTTCGCAGCCCCTGCTCGGGACCACCCTGGCCGAACGCACGGCGACCTCGCCGGGTGACCAGCTGGGCCGGCTCGAGGATGCGCGCACGCGCTTTGGCGCCGATGCGTATACCGAACTCACGGAGCGTGTCTCGCTGAACGCCTTCGTGAACTTCGACCGCGGCACGGCCTTCGACCGCTCGATTGAGTTCAACGAGAACAACAAAGCCAATCCGAGCACGATCGCGACGGCTGAACTCGGACCATGGACACGCGCGAGCAGCCAGTGGACCGCCGATTACGACGACCGGACGTGGAGCGCCGGCGGCGGCCTGAACTGGCAGGTGGTGCCGGGCAAGGCCACGCTGTCGGCGGACTACATGGCGTCGATTGCCCGCACCGACATCACCTACGGCGGCTTCGGCGTGACCAACTTCGACGGCACGCCGTTCCTGCCGAACCACCAGTTCGCGTTCTCGTCGCCGCCCACCGTGTCCGAAGACCTGCACATCATCAACCTGCGGGTCGAAGTGCCGGTGGGGGCGATGACGGTGATTGCCGGCTACACCTTCGAGCACTATGCGCTCGACGATTGGATGCAGGGCTCGACCGCTCCGTGGGTTGAAGCCGTCGGCGCCGACACCCTGCTGCGCGACACGTCACGATCGTTCCAGTGGGGCAACCGCCTCTTCAATCTCGGCACCTACCTGGCCCCGAACTACGACGCGCACATCGGCTTCGTGGGCTTCCGCTACCGCTTCTGACATCACAACGGGCCCGGCTGTCTGGCCGGGCCCGTGTCTCGCGCGCTCAGTGGCGGCGCAACAGCGTTCGAAGCCGCGCCAGGTGATGGTCGTCGTGTTCGGCGACGAAGTACGCCAGGTCCACGATGCGCATGGGCGTGCCGAGCCTGGGGTGCTTCGCGGACCGTTCGAGGTCGCCGTCTCCGAGCGTGCGCAGCGCCTGCACGAGGGTCGCCCGCCGCTCACCGAATCGTTCCGCGAGCACGGACAGTGGCCACTGGTCGTGGTTACCCTCGTGGGTCGCACGATTCGACAGATCGGCCACGGCCAGGTCGGTGCGCCCCGCCTGGATGTCACGCACGCGCTGCAGCCAGAGCGGCTCGAGGTCGATGAGGTGCCCCACTTCCTGCGCCGCCGTCCAGCCCTGAGCCGGCGTGACGGGTGCCGCCCCGCCGTCGAGCAGCGCGCGCAACCGCGGCAGCGTGCCGTCGAGCCGCTCGAGAATGCCGGGCAACCGGCCGTTGTCGGTGATGGGAACGAACTCGCGCGTGAACCAGGGCGTGCGGTGCATACGGCCCATCGTATCCACCTTCGAGGCGAGACTCACGGACGCATTCGGGCGTCGCCACGGATGAGATCGAGCACCTCACGTGCGGCGCATTCTGCCGCCTGCACGGCCCCCGCGAGATACCCCGGCTCGGCGGGACTGGTTTCGCTGCCGGCGAGCGTGACCCGGCCCCGCCACGCACCACTCACCCAGTCGCGCCCGGCAGCGACGGGGTGCGCGCCATCGGTCCAGTCCGCTTCGGTGGACGTCAGCGGATCGGCGGCCCAGTCCTGATACAACGTGGCCCGCGGTTCGGCGGCGTCGGGTCCGAACAGCGTGACCAGTTGGCGAACCGATGCCGCCACGATGTCATGCCGCCCGATCGCCTGGCGCTGCGCGGCAGACATGCCCACGAACCCGAAGAGCGCCGGCTGTCCCGACGCCGTCGTCGCATCGTGGATTTCGGCGAGCGGACCGACCATGCTCTGTGCGGTGCCCGACAGGCCCGCCTCGCGCCAGAACGCGCGTTCGTAGAGCGCGAAGACTTTGGCGTGGGGTGCCATCCACGTGGGCGTCCGCTGCCAGCGAGCGGCCGTGGATGCGTCGAGCGCTGGCGAGAACGATACCCGGGCGGCCAGCAGGCGGGGCGGCAGGGCGAGCACGACGTGCGACGCGCGCACGACCTCGTGGCCACTGCGCGCCTGCGTGAATCGCGCCTCGACGCCGTCTTCCTGCAACGTGAGGTGGGTCAGCGTCGCCTCCAGCCGCACGCACGCCGCGGGCAGCGCCCGGGCGAGTGCCGTGACGAGCGCGCCCGTGCCGCCGGCGATCCGCATGGACTCCGGCTCCTGCCTGGCCCCTCCGTAGCGCTGCACCGACTCACGCGACATGCGCTGGAACACGACGTCGCCCTCGCTGTGCTGCGGAAAGACGTCGAGCTGCAGCTCGGCGACAAGCGCGGCCATCGCCGGCTGCATACGCGGCCAGAACCAGGACGGCCCGAGGTCGAAGCCGTCAGCCGAGGGCGCGCCCGACGCGTCGGCCGTGAGAATGCGGCCACCGAGACGTGGACGGGCCTCGCGCAATTCGATAGCGAGGCCGGCACGATGCAGCAGCCGGGCGGTGACGAGGCCCGCCAGGCCGCCGCCGACGATAAGAACGCGCGTCTCCATGCTGATACTCCGGCCGCCGTGGTCCTACGCGAACGGGTTCTCGTCGGCCGTCGGGCCGTACACCGATGGCACCGGCACGTTGAGCAACCGGAGGTAGACGACGAGCTGGCCTCGATGGTGATACCAGTGGTTGAACAGCAGCGACCGGAGCACGCCCGCCCGGGGCGCCGCCATCAGCACCGTCTCGCCACGGAAGAGCGTCCACGTCTCCATCGCCCGCGCGTCGGACACCGAGGCGAGATACTCCTGCGCGTGGCTGATGCTCGCGTCGAATGCGGCCATCAAGGCGTCGTGGGTGGCAATCGTGGGCGAGGGCGCGGCCGCGACCGCGACGTCGAGGGTGTCGCCGGCGACGAACTGCGACACCATGCGCGGCAACGTGGCCACGTGCAGCGCGAGTTGGGCAAGGGACATCGACTTCTCGTGCGGACGCCATATCAGGCTCGCCTCCGGCACACGTTCGAGCACGCGGCGCGTCGTCGCGGCCTCCGCGGCCAGTTCCTGCACGAATGGGGTCATGAGGTTCATTGGGTTCTCCGTCAACGTCTGAGCGGCCACGCGCGGGCGGACACGAGCGGCGGCCACCATATGGAACCACAGTTCGCGTCAGCGCGTGGCCGACCGTTCCTAGGCCGATCACCGCGACACGCACGCGGTGACCGTACGTGGCGCAGCGTGCGGCGACGCGTTGACATCCTGAGACGCGCCGATCAACACTTAGCCTATTGGCTAACGAACAAACATCCCAGCCACTCGACGGCATCTTCCACGCGCTCTCAGACGCGACTCGACGGTCGGTGCTCGCGACGTTGAGCCGCGGGCCGGCCAGCGTGACCGACCTGGCCCGGCCGTTCGACATGGCGCTGCCGTCATTCCTCAAGCACGTCCGCCTGCTCGAGAGCACCGGCTGGATCGTGACCCACAAGGACGGCCGGGTGCGCACGTGCCGCATCCGGCCCGACACGCTCACACGCGCGCAACGCTGGCTGCACGTCCAGCACGGCATCTGGGACGCCCGCACCAACCGACTCGAGCACTTCGTCGCCGGTTCGACCCCGGCCTCACCTCGAAGAAAGACCACGACATGACACCGGCCTTCGACCCCTCCCGCGACCTCCGCATTTCACGCGTCATCCGCGCCCGGCCCGACGTCATCTGGCAGGCCTGGACCGACCCGAGGAAGTTCGAGCAGTGGTGGATTCCGGCGCCCGCCCTGTGCCGGGTCGTGACCATGGACCTGCGACCCGGCGGCGCGCTGACCACGCAGATGAGCGAAGGCGGCGGGCCGTTCGTGCCGCACCTCGACGCCTGTTACCTCGAACTCGTCGAACACGAGCGACTGGTCTTCACGAACGCCCTCGTGGCGGACTGGCGGCCGGCGCCGCAACCCTTCATGACCGCGATCATCACGCTGGCCCCGCATGCGGAGGGCACGGATTACACCGCGCACGTCATGCACCGCGATCACGCCCATCAGGCGCAGCACGCCCAACTGGGGTTCGACGACGGCTGGGGCACCGTGATCGGGCAGCTCGCCCGGCTGGTCGAGGTCACTCCGGCGGCAGGTCTTTGAGCAGGAACTGCGCGGTGGTCAGGTAGTAGTTGCGGGCGATTGCGTTCACCTGGCGCTCCGCCAGCTCGGTCAGAGCGGCCGCCTTCAGGCGGCGCGCCCCGGCGTGCGCCGGATCGTTCACGAGCACGTAGTCGGCCAGCTCCGCCGCCCACGTCGCGTCGTTCGCGGCGAGCGCGGAACGGCCGTGTGCGATGACGCGGTCGATGCCGCCGATGAGGGCGACGAGACGCGTCGCCCGGTCTTTCTCGGGCAGCGGGAAGAGCTTCGTCGCGTTGCCGTCGAACCAGCCCACGTAGTCGGCGTAGATGCCACGCACGGTCCACTCGACGCCGCCGTAGAACTCCTGCAGGAAGGGACTACCGGCCAGCGCGGGGGGCAGCGTGACGTGAGCCGCGAGTTCGTCCGGACGCTCGCCCTTGCGCATGCCGTCGAGCGTCTGGTCGACGATCGACTTCAGGCCATCGCGGTAGGCGGTGAGCATGGCGCCGGCGGCCGCGGCCCCGAGCACGGGACGTGTGTGCCCGGGCACGACGTGCGCGGGCGCGAGCGCGACCACGCGAGTGAGGCTCGACACCCACGCGTCGGGATTCCGCAGGCGCGACCCGCGGATCGGCGCCACGTTGGGGAACGCGCGGAAGGCGTTGTCGCCCGGCATCAGCACGCGCGTCTCGGGCAGCCACACCGCGATCGTGTCCGGCGTTTCACCGGGTGTGTGCAGCAGCTGCAGGCGCACACCGGCCACGGTGAGCGACAGTTCGCCTCCACCGAAGGTCCGCGTGGGGGGCAGGTAGCCGTCGCGCGTTGGCGGCACCACGCGGCCGAACTCCGCCTGCACCCCGGCGTTGATGAACTGGGAGGCCGGCAGCGCCATGCCGAACTGGTCGCCGCCCTCGCGGCCGGCACGCCCGACGTCCGGTGGTTTCTTCAGGAACTGTTCGTGGCTGTAGATGTCGGGCGCGTCGTTGCCGGCGAACACGCGCGCGCCGCCGGTGTGGTCGGGGTGCGAGTGGGTGTAGATGATGGCCCGCACTGGACGCCGCAGCCGCGGCCCGAACGCGTCGACGATCGCGCGCGCAGCGACGGGGTCCGTCGCCGTGTCCACGATGATCGACCCGTCGGTGCCCTGCACGAGGACGACGTTGCTCGCGGCATAGCCGACCGCGACGTAGACGCCGCGTGCGACCTGGATCACCTCGCGGCGGAACTCTGCCGATTGCGCGCGCAGCTGCTCGCGCCCCGGATACTGTTGCGCGTGCCCGGTCGCGGCCACGAGGGCCAGCATGGCCGCGGCCATGGTCTGCGTGCGTGTCGCCATCATGCCGCCGCTCCTCCGCGGCTCGACTCAGCATAACGTCACGCGCCCTGACCACGGCACACTTGACACTGGTATTACATGCCGCGATACTACGCGACACGTAATACCGCCATGACCGATCCCACCCTGCTCGTTCTGGCCAGCCTCGCCGACGGCGACAAGCATGGCTACGCCATCATGGCCGACGTCCGCGAGTTCGCCGGCCTCTCGCTCGGTCCCGGCACCCTCTACGGGGCCATCACGCGGCTCGAATCGCGGGGATTCATCAAGGCGCTCGCGGCCGGTGATCGCCGGCAGCCGTACCGTCTCACCGCCGCCGGCAAGGCCCACCTGCAGGCGCAGCTCGAGAAGCTCGAGCCCGTCGTGCGCGTCGGCACCCGCCGGCTGAGGCAGGCATGAAGTGGTGGATGGCGCGCCTCGTCCGCCTCTACCCGAGGCGCTGGCGTGAGCGCTACGAGGCGGAACTGGCGGCCCTCATCGAGGATTCCGGGGCCGACTGGCGTTCGGCGGTGGACGTCGTGCGGGGCGCGACGCTGATGCAGCTCGCCTACGGCGCCGCAACCGTCCGCCAGCACGCGCGTCGCCTGGCTGCCACCCCCGCGTTCACGCTCACGGCCTTCGTCACCCTGGCCGTGGCCCTTGGCGCCAACGCCCTCATTTTCACGCTCATCCACGGCGTGCTGCTCACGCCGCTGCCGTTCCCGGAGCCCGATCGGCTCGTCGGCGTGTCGCACGTGGCGCCCGGCCTCACGACCGAACCCCTTCCACAGGCGGCCTTCACGTACTTCACGTATCGCGAGGAGGCCAGCCGGCTCGAAGACATCGGGCTGTGGACGTCGTCGCCGGTCTCGGTCTCCGGCCGCGGCGAGCCGGAGGTGCTCGAGGCCCTCGCCGTGACCGACGGCGCGCTGCCGCTGCTCGGCGCGGTGCCGGCACCTGGCCGCGGCTTCACGGTGGAAGACGACGCACCGGGAAGCCGTGACACCGTGCTCCTCGGCCACGCGTACTGGCGTCGGGCCTTCGGTGGCGATCCGGCCGCCGTCGGCACGTCGCTCATGGTGGACGGCCGCAGCCGTGAGGTGATTGGCGTCCTGCCCGAGCGCTTTCAGCTCCTGGGCCATCGTCCCGAACTCGTGCTGCCGCTGCGCCTGAACCGCGCCGAGACCGCCATCGGGCTCTTCCGGTATCACGGGCTGGCTCGACTGAAGCCCGGTGTCTCACTCGAGGCGGCCGCGGCAGACCTCGCGCGGCTCATTCCCTCGATGCCGGCGCGATTTCCGATTCCGCCCGGCTTCACGCGCGAGATGTACGACGCCTTCCGCCTGGCGGTGGACGTGCATCCCCTGCAGGAGGAGATGACCGGCGATGTGTCGGCCATGTTGTGGCTGCTCTCGGGCGCCGTCGGCCTGCTGCTGCTCGTGGCGTGCGCCAATGTCGCGAGCCTGTTCCTCGTGCGCGGCGAGTCGCGCCGGCAGGAGATCGCCGTGCAGCTCGCCCTCGGGGCCTCGCCGACGCGTGTCGTCGGTCAGATGCTCGGCGAAGCCGTGCTGCTCTCGACACTCGCCGGGGCCGCAGGACTGGGCCTTGCGGCGCTCGGGCTGCAGACGCTGCGGGGATTTGCGGTCGCGCGGCTCGCCGTGTTCGGCGGCGTCGCTGTGTCGCCTGCCGTCGGGCTCTTCACGCTGGCGCTCGCCGCCGCCTGCGGCCTGCTGTTCGGCCTGGCGCCCGTGCTCAAGTGGTCGCGGCTGCACCTGGCCACGGCCCTCAAGGCACAGGCCAGAGGATCGAGCGGTGGACGCGACGGCCAGCGGCTGCGGGATGGCCTGGTCGTCGCACAGATCGCCGTGGCGCTCGTGCTGCTCGTGGGGGCGGCGCTGATGGTGCGCACGTTCGCGGCGATCCGCGACGTGCGCACTGGTTTCGAGCAGCCCGCGCAGGTCCTGACCGTCACCCTCACGATTCCGGAGGCCGTCGAACGCGATCCCGGGACCACCGCGCGTGTTCACGATGCGATGCTCCGGCGCCTGCAAGGGGTGAGCGGGGTGCAGGCCGTGGCCCAGACATCTGCGGTGCCGATGGGCGGCGCCAACCGCCGCGACCCGATCTTCATCGAGGGTGTGCCCGTCGCCGACGGCGCCATGCCGCCAGTGCGACGCATGAAGTGGATCTCGCCCGGCTACTTCCGCACGATGGGCAATCGGCTCGTGGCCGGCCGCGACTTCACGTGGAGCGACGTGCATGACCGGCGCCCCGTCGCCATCGTGAGCGCGCGCCTGGCCCTGGAGACATTCGGCGGTACACCCGCCGCGCTGGGACGACGCGTCAGGACGTCGCCAACCGGCGCCTGGCGCGAGATCATCGGCGTCGTGGGCGACGAGCTCGACGACGGTCCGACACGGCCCGTGGTGCCGCTCGTCTACTGGCCGTTCCTGCAGGAGAACCTGGCGGCCGGACAGGTCACCGTCGAACGCACGCTCGTCTACGTGCTCCGGACGGCGCGGCCGCACGACGGCAGCCTGCTGCGCGACGTGCAGACGGCCGTATGGAGCGAAAGCCCGACGGTGCCAGTGGCGCGGGTCGAGTCGCTACAGGCCGTTTACGACAGGGCGACGGCGCAGGGAGCGTTCACGCTGGCGATCCTGGTCCTCGCCGCCGGCTGCACGGCGCTCGTCGGTGTCGTCGGGTTGTACGGCGTCGTGGCCTATGTCGTGATGCAGCGCCGTCGCGAGATCGGCATCCGGATGGCCCTCGGGGCCGGCCGCGACGACGTGGAACGCCTGTTCCTGCGGCGCGCGATGCGTCTTGTCATCGGCGGGTTGACGATCGGACTGGGCGGTTCCACGGCCGCCGTTCGGTGGCTGGAGGGGTTCCTGTTCGGCGTGGCGCCGCTCGATCCGCCCGCGTACCTGGCGGCCGCGGTCCTGCTCGGCGGAACGGCGGTGGCCGCCTCGTGGCTGCCGGCGCGCGCGGCCTCGCGGCTGGCGCCGCTCTCGGCGCTCAAACAGTAGTCGCCGGCCCTGTCATCATCATGTCCACCCCTGCAGCAGCGCCTCGGCATCAATGGCCTCGCCGGCGCGTGCTGCCGGCCCTGATACTCCTCGCGCTCGTCACCGCCGTGACCGGATGGTGCGGGCGGACCGACAGGCCGCCGCTCGCGCCGGCGGCCGTTGACCGCAGCCGCCACGGCACGGTGGCCGTCTTCGGGGCCACCGGACTGATTGGCGAGGGCGTGCTGTCCGCGATGCTCGCCGATCCCGACGTGCGAACGGTGCACGTCGTCACGCGACGGCGAACGCCGGAACTCGACGCCGCCGCGGCCACCGGCCGCGCGGTTGTCCACCTGCACGACGACTTCCTCGACTACACGGCGCTCGGGCCGCTGCTGGCAGACATCGATGCCGTGTACTGGGCGCTCGGCACGAGCGCCTTCAACGTGTCGAACGAGGAGTACTCGCAGATCCACGTGGACTACCCGGTGCGATTCGTCACGTCGTGGCTGGCGGCCCGTGGACGGACCGCCGCGATCTCGTTCCATCTCGTGAGCGGCAGCGGCGCCGCCGCCGACAGTTGGTTCCATTGGGCGCGCGAGAAAGCCCGAGCCGAGGCGCTGCTGACCGAATATACCGCCGGCACCGGACTGCGCGTTGTGGCCTACCGCCCGGGCGGCATCGTGCGCACCGGGCCGCGAGCCCGGTGGTACACGCAGCCGATCCGCCTGCTGCAACCGCTGACGAGCGCCATCGAGCCCGTGCGCATCGGCGAGGCGATGCTCGAGGTGACCGCCCGCGGAGCCGCTATCGAGGGTGGCGTACTCGACGCCCGGGACCTGACGCGGTACGCGAACGCCTACCGTGCCCGACTCGCGGCGGAGGTTGTCGGCGCGCCTCGCGGGCAGCACGCGGAGTCGGCGCGGTAGACACGCCGCAGCGGTTTACTCGTCCCCGTCCAGCGCGTAGACAGCCTCCACGAGCGTCCTGGCCTCCGCCTCCGACACCTTCATCCGATAGGCGACGTATTCGACCGGGGAGAGGCTCGCCCGCTCCATGCCGGCCTCGTCGTCCATCCAGCGCTTCGCGGCGAGAATCTGGCTCTGATTCGGTGCGTTCGTCTCTGACATCTGCGCGTTCCCCTGTCGTTGCCTATGCCGTCTCCTGTCAGACCGGTGCTTCCCACGCGGAGCCGGTCGCCAGGCCCGACAATTTTACCGTGGCCCCACTTCGCGCGAGTCTCGCCGCGTGTCGCGCCGTCATCTCCATCGCTCGCGTTTGGCCGATGGCCGGAAGACCGGCAGCGACCAGCCGAACGCGATCGCCAGTCCACGCACGACGAACGTGACGACGAAACCGGCGACCATCGCCGCGAGGCGGCCGACGCCGAGTCCGTCGAGGCCGATGTAGGCGCACGCGCCGAGCACCGAGGCCGTGATGTAGATCTCATGCCCGAGAAGCACGGACGGCAGGTGCCCCAGGGTGTCGCGGATGATGCTGCCGACCGCCCCGGTCACCGCGCCCATGGCAATCGCCACGAGAGCGGGGGCGCCCACGTCCACCCCCTTGACGGTGCCCGCGATCGTCACAAGCGCAAGTCCGAAGGCGTCGAACCAGAGCAGCGTCCGATAGCGCGACTCGACGAGCGGCGAGATGAAGTGCATCACGACCGCAGTCAGCAGGCAGACCGAGATGTGCACGGGGTTCTGCACCCAGAACACGGGCACGTCCACGATCAGATCGCGGACCGTGCCGCCGCCAACACCGGTGATGACGGCGAGCCACATGGCCCCCATCACGTCCAGCCCCTTGCGCGAGGCGACCAACGCGCCAGACACTGCGAAGACGCCGGCGGCCAGGACGTCGAAGAACGGCACGAGACGAGCGAGCTGCGCGGGTTCGACCATCGGTGACTCTGCATGCTACGCGACCCACCGGCGTCGCGTATCGTGACCGGCCTCCCTCATCTGGCGCGGCGTTGGCACGCCCGGGTCGCATCGTCACGACGTCGCGCCTCGGCGGTCCCGGCGCCTGAGCGGCGCTCGTGTGGTCCTCGTCGGGGCGTCGGTTGTGGCCGCGCGTGCGACGCGCAGCTCCAGCGTCACGAGCGCACACACCACGACGATCTCACCGACGAAGTAGAGCCAGTCCAGCACCTGAAGTGCCGCAGCGAAGCGGATGAGGACGGCGACCGTGACCAGACAATACCCCGAGTTCGCCAGGGCGATGCCTCGCACGTAGCCCGGCCAGCGCGTCGGTTGTGTCGCGGCGCAGGTCAACGAGTACGCCGCAAAGGCCGCGGCCGTGAGCGCCAGCGCCCGGAGCACCGGCCGGGGCATGCCGATGTGCTCGCCGAGCCTCGGCAGCACGACGCCGACGAGCAGCGCCGTGACCAGCGCGCCGACGCCATCCAGCAGAAACAGTGTTCGTGGGCTGCGCACGAGGCGTTCGATGAGGACTGGTGTCACAGGAATCAGAACCTGAAGCGTACGCCGACCGTCGGCAGGAGCGGAATGGATCCGATCGGCTTCTCGACCACCCGGGGGCGATCGGACGACGGGTCGTGCTCGAGCCGCGGGTCCAGCCCGGACGCGTTCCTGCGATTCAGCACGTTCAGGGCTTCGGCGTACACCTCCCACCGTCCGGCCGCGCCGCGAGGGCGCCAGGTCACGCGGAGGTCCACGCGGGCGAACACCGGGAGACGCGCATTGCGAAGGTCCGCCACCGTGCCCAGGTCCGGCGCATAGACGAGCAGGCCGGCCGCGTCCCGTCGCGGCACCAGTTCATCGGTGTTGCCATCGAGATCGACGTCGTGGATGTCTTCAACGCCCACCACCCGGACGCCGCGGGGCATCGTGTAGGGGAACCCGGACGCCAGTCGCGCCGTCGTGCCGATCGACCAGCGCGGCGTGAGCTGGAGCGCGCCCACGGCGGTGAAGGCATGACGGCGGTCGTAGTCGAACGGATACTCACGTCCGTAGGCCTCGCGGATGGCCCGTCCCCATGTGTAGCTGGCCCAGCCGCTGACACGCGCACCCGACGTACGCGAGACCATCACGTCGAATCCGTATGCGCGACCGGCACTGCCGTTCGTTGGCACCACGGTGATGGACGGTGCTGATGGAATGTCGTGAACGAGCTCGACCGGGAAGTCGTACAGCGACACCCTGGCGCGGCGCTCGTGCTCCGGTTCGAGCCGTCCGATGAGCAGGTCGTCGAGCCGCCGCATGTACCCTTCGGCCTTGAGAGTGAAGCCGCGCGGCAGTCGCTGTTCGACGGCCACCGATGTCAGCCAGGCGCGTTCGCTCGACAGACGTTCAGCCTCCGGATGCGTCAGATCCAGCATGTAGTCGCTGTTCGACAGCTTCTCGTAGCCGGGGCTCTGCGTGTACAGGCCCGTCGCGGCCGTGACCGTTGTACCGGACCCACCGACCCACGATGCGGTCGCCCGAGGCGAGACCGTCGTGCGTCGCGTGATGGACGATCGGTCCAGGCGCACGCCGGCCTGGAGTGTGACGTTCGGATGCGCGTGCCAGGTGTCCTGGAGCCACGCGCTGCCGCGTGAGGACGTCGGCGTCGACAGCAGAAGGTCAGGCAGGCCAGACCCGCCTTGCACGCTCGAGCCGTTGGCCGCGATGGGGTTGCGGTCGCCGGTAAATGCGAACCGCAACCGTGTGGTCAGTGCATGGGCGTCGAAGCCGACATCGATCGCGTGGTCGCCTGCGACCCAGCCGACGTCCTGGCGAAACGACCGGTCGTCGATGCGAAGCCCGTAGTCGAACCCGCTGTTGAGCAGGGGGGGATCGTCGTCGCTCTGGCTGTTCGACCGCAGGTTGCCGCTGTCGATGGCGAGGCCAAAACCGAACCGCGCATGTGTCCTCGACCACCCGGCCGTGCTCTGCGAGGTGCCGGCGCGGCCCAGTGGCAGTTCCAGGCGCGTCCACCCGAGATCGTTGGCGGTGTCGTCGCGGAAGCTGCCCGTGACCTTCTCCTCGTCCAGCGTCACGCTTGCAGCCTGACGACTCCGCAGTCCGAAGAGCGTGACGCGTGAGCGGTCGGTCGGCAACCACTGTCCGCGCGTCTGCAGGTCCTGGAAACCCGGCAGCCCCTGGTCGATGAAGCGCTCGGCGACGAGGTCGTAGTACGTCCGGCGCGCCGTCGCGAGCCACGAGCCGCGGGCACCGCCAGGCAATCCGCCCTCCAGCACGACGTTGCCGTCGGTCGCGCTGAGCGCGGCCGTGCCGCCCACGCGCCCGGAGCGCCCGTCGCGGTTCTCGACGAGGAGGAGGCTGGCGAGCCTGTCGCCGTACTTCACGCTGAAGCCGCCGGTGGCCAGCTCGAACTTGTGGATCGTCTCCGGGTTGAACGCGCTCGCCAGCCCGAAGAGCCGAAACGGATCGTGGACTTCCACGCCGTCCATCATCGTCAGGTTCTGGTCGGGAGTACCGCCCCGGACCGCGAGGCGGCTGCCGAGTTCGTCGGCCGCCATGACACCGGGGAGGGTCTGGAGCGTGCGGAACACGTTGTCGAGCGCGCCCGGCGTCCGCAGCACGTCGATGGGCCGCACGGCCTCGGCCGTGGGTGAGCTCGTGGGAGCCACAGCCACGATGTCGAGGCGCTCGGCGTAGCCGGTGTCAGCGGCGAGAGTGACCTCCACGTCCACGGTGCGCCGCTGGCTTGCGTCCACGACGGTGCTGGCGGGGTGGTAGCCGGTGGCCGAGACGACCAGGGTGACGGTTCCAGCCAGCGGGTCAATGGCAAAACGTCCGTCGGCCGTGGTCGTGGCGGTCTCGCTGCCGGCGGTAAGATGTGCGCCGGCAACCGGCAGTCCGGTGGACACGTCGACCACGACGCCGGCCAGCCGAACGCGAGGCGACGGCGTCTGAGACGCAGCGGCCGCCTGGCCGCCGGGACCAGGGCCGGCGAGGGCCGAGGCCGGAGCGCTGCAGGCCATGAGACAACAGAACGCCAGGAACAGGGTGGGCGACATCGGACACGGACTCCTTCTGGGGCGCGGCTTTGCACACTTACGGTGTAAGTCAATAACGCCTGTTCTAAGACTTACGGTGTAAGCATGTCAAGAAGTTCCGTGCGGGCAGCACAACGTGGGACGAGCCGTGGGACGGGTCGGACGCCGAAGCCGCGGGCGCCCCTGACCCGCGAGCGCGTGCTGGCGGCCGGGGTGCGCCTGGCCGACAAGGGTGGTCTCGAGTCGCTCTCGATGCGGAAGCTGGCCCAGGCGCTGCGCGTCGAGGCGATGTCGCTCTACAACCACGTGACCAGCCGCGACGACCTGCTCGACGGCATGGTCGATCTGGTGGTGGCCGAGATCGACCTGCCACAGGTGGACGCGCCGTGGAAGGGAGAGATGCGGCGGCGGGCGCTCTCCGCGCGCGACATGCTGCGCCGGCACCCCTGGGCGCCGGCGCTTCTGATGTCGCGCATCAACGTCGGCCCGCACATGCTGCGCTACATCGACGCCACGCTCGGCTGCCTGCGCGGCGCCGGCTTCACCATCGCGCAGACCGACTACGCGTGGAATGCGCTCGACAGTTACGTGTACGGTTTCACGCTGCACGAGCAGAACTTCCCGGTGGAGCCGTCGGCTTACGCCAGTGCCGCCGAGTCGTTCCTGCCGATGCTGCCGGCCGACCGCTATCCCCACATGCGGGCGATGACGGAGGAGCTCATTGCCGGGCGCCACGACGGCGTGGTGCCGGTCGAGTTCGGCCTCGAGCTGATGCTCGACGGCCTCGAGCGCCTGCTGGCCGCGACGTAGTGTCGCGATCATCGCGATCCCGCTGCGCGCGCACTGCGAGGAACACGGGATCGCGCTCGGCCTGCGGCAGGAACCGGTCGTCGCCGCGCCCCGCGGCGATCATGGCCTGGCGAAGCGGCGCGCTTTCTTCGTCCCAGAAGCGCTTGAGCAGCTGCAACGCGGCCTGAGTGGGCTCCGCCTGCCGGCGGGCGGCCGGTTTCTCGACGAGCGCCAGCACGAGCTGGGTGAGCAGCTCAGGCGACGTGCCCAGCAGGAACGGCTCGAGCGCCGTGCGCCACCCCGGATCGAGCTGACGCAGGCGCACCATGCGGGTGTACGGGATCCGCGGGACATCGGTGAAACGCCGGGTCGGCTCGACGTGACCAACGTGCGCGAGCAACTCGACGAGCGCGCCGAACGCCGCGCGCGTCACCCGGGCAGAGCGGTAGGCGCCAAAGCAGGCGAAGTCCCCCAGCAGGTGCGGCGAGGTGGTGCAGCACAGGTCGAGAATCCGCTCGTGCGCCCGCAACCCGATGCAGGGGTAGAGCATCACGAACGCGCCCGACACGTTGAACGGCGGCCGGAGCTGCTGAATCAACTGGTTCTCGAGCAGGAGCGCGGCCAGTTCGCTGTCGCACGTCCGCACGCGCAACCCGCTTGCGGCCGCGACCAGCGCCCGCATCTTGCGGTGGGCTTTCCTGCGGCCCGCGTTGCGGTACTGCCGGAGGCGGTTGCGCAGGTTCGCCGCCTTGCCGACGTACAGCGTCTGGTCGTCCGTCCCCAGCCACTCGTAGACGCCGGGCGCCGGGGGCAGTTCGTCGATCCGCGTCGCCCCGAACTTCGCATCGAAGCGTCGTGCGCTCACGACCGCGTCCTCGGGCGAGGCGCCCGTGCGCCACGACGGACCGGCACCGACCGCCTCGCTTCGGCTCGCCCCATCGAAGCCCGAATCATCGGCCTCGATGCTAACGCCTGCCGGGCAGCGTTGCCAGCAGCGATAGACTGAGCTGATGCCGTGGCTGACCCGCCGGCTGAGGCTGCTCGGTGAGGTCACGCGACCGTGGCGAAGGAGCGGATGCATGTGTCACGCACTCGTGGTGATGTCGCTATGGGCCGGCGCCACTGCAGGCGCTCCATCTGCGCCAGTCAGCGTCACGTCGCAGCCGGCCGCGTCGGTTCGCACCGCGTCGTCCGGCCTCGCGATGGGCCCATACACAGTCGGGTTCAGTGTGCTCGCGCTGCCGGGTGAGGCAGGACGCCTGTTCGTCTGGCGTCCGATCACGCGCGCTGGCGCGCCGCTGACGCTCGGGGCGTTTGCTGACGCCGTTTGTCCGGGGCACGCAGATGATCTGGCGGCGTGTTTCCCGAACGTCGCCGGCAGCACGGGAGCGACCGGCCGCTCCTCCACGCTCCGGCGCATGGGCCTGCGCGCGAGCCTTGGCGGTGCACAGCAGGGACGACATCACGCCGTGCTTCTGATGGGCTCGATCGACAGTCGTGGAGGCGAACTGCTCGGTGTCGCCGAGACCCTCGCGAGCCACGGCCTGGTGGTTGCCGAGGTCCTTCCTCCACCACAGACGGCCAGGCGGGCCTTCGACCTGCGTACGGCCGAACACGCCGCCGACCGCGCCGCGCTGGCGCTGGCGCGCCTGGAGGCCGCCGGCGGCGTCGACACGACGCGCGTCGGCATCGTGGCCTGGAGCTTCGGCGGCGTGCCGGCGCTCATGAGTGCAGCGCGTGACGGCCGCGTCGTGGCCCTCGTGAGCTTCGACTCGGCGGTGCGCTACACGTACGGCACTGAACTCCTCGCCGCGGCCAACGTGGCGCCTGAGCGTGTGCGCGCACGTGTGTACTCAGTGACGGCCGGGACCGAGAACTCCGTCGCCAAGGACGAACGCCTGATCGGCGCGCTGCCGGGCGTTGACGCGCGGACCATCGGCGACGCGCTCAACCATGCCGACTTCTGCGATCACTACGGTGCCTGGGCCGCACACGCCGAGGGCCGGGACAGCCGCGAGCGCTTCCACGCCCGTTACCGCGCCGCCGTGGAACCCGCATTGACCTTTCTTCGCCGCGCCCTCACACGATGACCGCCCGTTCGCGTCGCGCGGCAGCAACCATCCGGCTACTTCACGCGATAGATGAGGAACAGCTGCTGCGGCAGAAAGTCGTGGCTGGCCTGCAACTGAAATCCCGCCTGCGCCAATTCCGCCGACACCTGATCGGGAGTGAAGCGGAACTCCACGGGCGGTGCCTGCGGCGCGTCCTTCAGGAAGTCGACGATCGCCACGCGTCCACCGGGCTTCAGCTTCGCCTTGAGCGCCGTGAAGTAGGCCACGCGGTTCGGGATGTGGTGGAACGTGTCCACGATGAGCACCACGTCGACCGGCTCTGGGAGATTCGTGGTGCCATCACCGGCCAGCACGGCCGTCATGTCGGCGAGGCCCTCCCCCTTGGCGCGCTCCGTGAGGTGCGCCACCATCGACGGCTCGATATCCACCGCATAGACCCTCGGCCTGGCGGCGGACTTCGCGAGCCGCGTCGAGAAGTAGCCGGTGCCCGCGCCGACGTCGGCCACACTCTGGCCCGTCTTCAACTGCAGGCCTCGATCACGCGGGACGGCATCTGCCAGGTGTCACGCGCCGGATCATCGAACGTCTTGACCCAGTCGGCCGCGTTCTCGAAGTGCCGGCCGAAGTGGTCGGCCTGTGCACCCGCCGGATTGTGCGTGCCTGCCTGTTGGTGCCCCTGCTGCGACATCGCCGCCGACGAGCCTGGCGGCGTCAGCGGGTCGCCGGTCTTGTGTTCCCGCACCTGGTACATCAGGAACTCGTGGACCGCCGCACGCGCTTCGGGGTTGGTCGTGTAGATGCGGACGATGCCACCGCCGGCCGTCTGGTAGTAGGTGTAGGTGATCGCGTCCTTCAGGCGCTGCATCACCGGCACCCCAGGCGGCAATTCGCTATGCGTGGCCTGCGGCTCGCCGAAGTCGCCCTGCTTGAAGGCGACGGCGATCGCCTGCAGATGCTGGCGCACCTGTCCGATGCTCGCCTGGTCGGCGGCATCGTTGGCAGCGACGTCGATGGCGCCGCCATCGGCGTTCATCGTCAAGTGGTGAGTCGTCTTGTCCTGGTCGAAGCCCATGGCGGCGTTGCCGTGGTCCTTCATCTCCGCGTCCTTCTTCATCTGCGCCATGTGCTGCTCGTGCGTCATGCGGACGCCGGTGGACGTCCATGACCATCGTGGACCCTGGAACGGTTCCAGGGTCAAGGTCGATCCGCCGCGGGTGACATGGGTGCGGTCTTGAAGTCGAACCGCAGCACCTCGCCGGCGTTCCCAACCGGGCTGACGCTGGCGGTTTGGCCGGGACCGAGCCATGCGGTCTTGCCGGTGTCGATCAGCCGGCCTGGGCGACTGTCCTGGGTGATGTTGGTGGGCGCCAGCGCCACGAGCAGCGCCGGGCGGTCGCCCGTGACCACGGTCATGGCGTGTCCGACGACCACCCGGACGCGCGAGATTCGCACCTGCGCGTTCTCGAACTGGGTCCGCTCTACGGAGGTCTCCGCAATGGCGGCCTCGCGAAAGAACTTCCCCTTCAGCAACGCCTCTTCCAGCGGCTCCGTCTTGAACTCCACCCGCAGGAAGTCGCTTGGCGTCGCCGTCGCATTCTCAACCGAGTGCACTTCCTTGAGGCCTTTGTAGACGCGGAAGCTGCCAGCAGCGGTCGCCGGCCGCGTGACGCCGGCGTAGGGCAGGCCCTCGTGTTTGAAGAGCACGGGTGGGCCGTCGTTCAGGTAGACATACGCGGTCGCCCGCTCGGTATGGTGGTGCGGCGCAAGCACGGCATGTGCACCGTAGATGACCCGTGTCACCTTCACCCAGGCGTTCTCGAACTCGAGGCGATACGCATCAGGGCTGACGGTCTGGGCCTCTTGCGCGACGCCGACCAACACGGACAGGCTGACGCAGGTCGACACAACGGCGGCGGACAGGAACGATTTACTCATGGGGCATCCTCATTCAGGTCGGCGCGCTCAGTTGGCGCAGCCGTGAACGGCGAGACGGCGCTGTCAGACGTCGCGGTCGTCAGCAGCAGCGCGGGCGCGTCGGGGCCTGCGTTGCCGGCGCGGGCGCCGGGGCGCCGCACCCACAGCCCGCCACCCCGACGGCTCTGAGATCGGCATCGCGGGCGCAGCAAGCCTCGGTGCCTGCGGGTGCGGGCCCGCCACAGCAGTCCACGGCGGGCGACACGGCATCGGTGCGGGTATCGACGGGCGGTATGGGCGACGACTCACGACGTGACATGGCAATCTCTCCAGCAGCGGACCGCGTCTATTCGCGGCCACGCTCCTGAAGACGACGGCCGGTGTCGGTGGACGCAACGCGCTCCGCGTCCGTGCCGCACGGCGCAGCGCCGCACCCGTCCACGGTCGTCTTCGCCGGTGCGCTACACGCCCCCGGAGCACGCTTGTGAAAGTCCGAGACGCCGCCGCGCACGTCCAGCGCGATGCTGCAGCACGTCACCAGCATCTGACGCAGCTGCACCCGGCCGCGCTGCACGCGTGACTTCATGCCCGAGGCAGAGACGCCGAGTCGGCGGGCGGCGTCCGCCTGCGAGACCCCCTGCAGTGACGTCAGCGTGATCGCGGTGCGGTACGGTTCGGCCAGGCGGTCGACCATCGCCGTCAAGCAAGGCGCCAGTTCGGCTTCGGCGACCCGGTCGGCGGCTGGATCGACGTCGGCAGGCAGATCTTCCTCCAGAGGATCCGTGCGTCCGTCGCGCCGAAGGCGAGCGCGCAGTGAGTCCCGCAGCGCGTTCCTCGCGATCTGGAAGAGCCAGGCTTCGGGGCGATCGGTGCCGCGCAACGTGGCCAGGCCTCGGATGACGCGAAGGAAGACCTCCTGCACGAGGTCATCCGCGTCGACACCCGGCGGCACGCGGCGCGCCAGGAACCCTCGGAGGGGTGGGCCGAACTGCTCCCACAACATCGCGGGATCCACCGCGGGCGGTGCACCGGCGGTCGTACTGACGGCGGGCGACGTGAGCTCCGACATGGCGACTGCGAACACCTTATACCTCCAGGTCCTCCTCAAAAAGACGCCGGTGGTGCGGAATGGACGCAAACCTGCGGTCGAGGTGGTGCCGGTGCGTCCACGGCGTCGCGTCGACGTCTTCGATGCTGCGCGGGCGAGACCTACGTCTCGCCGCCGCGGTTCACAGGAGAAGTCCCATGCGCGCTCGATTCACACTGGTCACCGTCGCCCTACTGGCCCTCACCCTCGCCGGCGGGCTTGTCGCCCGCTCAGCCAACCCGGTCCCGCCCGACGATCCAGGTCCAGCTCCGGGGGAGCCCTCGATCAGGGAAATGCGACAGGCCACGGAGCGACTTCGAGACGTACGCGTCGCGCTGGCCGAAGGCTACATCCGAGACCCCAACGACGTCTGCGAAACGGCGGACATGATGGGCCGCCCGGTGACTGACGGGGCGATGGGGATCCATTACTTCCGGCCCGATCTGCTGGGCCTCACGGCGCCACCGTCGCCTCGCGTCGATGGAGTGGGCTTGCACACCGACTTCCGACGGCCGGCCATTCTGCTCTACGAGCCGCAGGCGGACGGGTCCCTCACCCTGGTCGGCGTCGAGAACCTGGTGTTCGCGGCGGCCTGGCGCGCCGCCGGTCACACCGAGCGCCCGACTTTCCACGGCGTGCCCTTCGACGCGATGGCGGACGACCCGGCGACGGCGCTCGACGAGGCGCACATGTTCGCCCCGCATTTCGACCGGCACGTGTGGATCTACCGCGACAACCCCAGCGGCGTCTTCAGCCCCTTCAATCCGGCCGTGTCGTGTGCAGCGCACCGGTCGCCCGGCCATGCGACGCATGGTTCGCTACGTTGACAGCAAGTGAGCCTTCTTCGTCCGAAGAGCATGCCGGCCGGGTGAGACTCCTCGCCTCACCCGACCGACACCGCCGCATCACTTCGTGATCACGCCACACGCGATACGGTCGCCCGAGCCGCCCGACGGGTCGGTCTTGCCATCGTCCGGTCCGGCGTGCACCACGAGCGCCGTAGCGCCGTTGGCGAACACCGAGTTGGCGTCGGTGCCGAACGAGACGCCTTTGGCCATGACCATCCCCTTGGCGGTGCCGTCAGCCGCCACGGTGAAGTTCTCCATGTCGCCGGCGTGCGGGCCGTCAGCGCTCTGAAGCCCGTGCTTCTTGCCGGCCGGGTTCAGGTGTCCGCCCGCGGTGGTGAACCCAGGACCTTCGCACTTCCCCACGGCATGTACGTGAAGGCCGTGCTCACCCGGCTTCAGCCCCTTGAGATCGAGCTGAATGTGGACCGCGCCCATCGACGACGACAGGGTGGCCGTGCCGATCGACTGCCCCTGGCCATCCTTCATCTCGACCTTCACCGGCGCCTGGGCCGACAGCGTGGCCATCCCAGCCACCAGCACGGCACCCATCGTCGTCGTTCCCCACTGCATTGCACGCGTCATCGACTCATCTCCGTTGCTCTGCGACCTAATCGTCGCCTTTCACGCTCGTCCACGCCGTGGCCGCATCGCTCACCGGCGGCAGCGCCAGCGCCACCGCTCCAGCCAGTCCCGCCAGCACCACGGCACCCCAGAGCGACGCCGAGACGCCGGCGACCTGATACAGCGCCCCCGACAGCAGCGTGCCCATCAAACGGCCGCACGCGTTGGCCATGTAGTAGAAGCCCACGCTGAGCGACACGCGGTCGGCGTCCGAGTAGGCCAGCACCAGATAGGAGTGCACGGCGGAGTTCAGCGCGAACACGATGCCGAACAGCCCGAGTCCGACCAGCATGGTGGGAGCCGCCGGCCACTGCCAGCGTAGCCCCAGCGGGATGAGCGCCGTGATGGCGGCCAATCCGAGACCCAACGCGCTCGTCAGTCCCGGGCCCGGTGCGTGTCCTCTGGTGACGACGCGCAGAATCACCGGTGAGGCGCTCTGCACCGCGCCATACGCGATGACCCACAGCGCCATGAACCCGCCGACCTGCGCGAACGACCAGCCGAGCACGGAGGCGAGGAAGATCGGCACGCTGACGACGAACCAGACGTCCCGGGCGGCGAACAGCGCCATCCGCGCCAGCGACAATCGGTTGATCCCGGTCGAGTTCGAGAGGATGCCGGCGAAGGCGGTTTTCTTCTTCGCCTGACCAATGTGGCTGGGCAGCGTGGTCAGGACGAACAACAGCACCAGCAGCACGCCGCCGGCCATCGCCAGCAATGCACCCCGGAAGCCCAATGCCGCCAGCAGCACGCCGCCGACGAAGAAGCCGGCTCCCTTGAGTGCGTTCTTGGAGCCGGTCAGCACCGCCACCCACTTGAACAAGCCGGAGTCGTCGCCCTTCGGCACCAGCACCTTGACGGCGCTCTTCGCGCTCATCTTGGTCAAGTCCTTCGCGATGCCCGAGAGCGCCTGGCAGGTCATCACGTAGGCCACCGATGCCGCCATGCCCCATTCGCGATTCAACGCGGCCAGCAGCGCCAGCGCGCACACCTGCAGCACCAAACCGAGCACGAGGGTGAACCGCACGCCGGTGCGCGAGGCCACCCAGCCGCCGACCAGATTGGTGACGATGCCAAAGAACTCGTAGAGCAGGAACAGGAACGCGAGCTGGACCGGGGTGTACCCGAGCTGGTTGAAATGCAGCAGCACCAGCATCCGCAGCGCGCCGTCCGTGATGGTGAACGCCCAGTAGGCGGCCGTCACGGTGACGTAGTTGCGAAGGCTGATGGCCGACGACGGGGCCGACACGGCCCGGGCGTCGGCGCTCACCGGCTCGCGCCCACTTTCTGCGCGAGTTCCACCATGCGGTTCACGTAGCCGATTTCGTTGTCGTACCAGGCGAGCACCTTCACGCAGGTGCCATCGACGACCATGGTCGATCCGGCGTCCACGATGGACGACCGTGGATCGTCCTTGAAATCGACCGAGACCAGCGGACGCGTTTCGTAGCCCAGAATGCCAGCCAGCGATCCGGCTGCGGCCTGCTCGAACGCCGCGTTGACTTCCTCCACGGTGGTCGGTCGCTGGACCTCGAACACGCAATCGGTCAGCGACGCGTTCAGCAGCGGCACGCGAACGGCGAGCCCGCTCAACTTGCCGAGCAGCTCGGGGTAGATGAGTCCGATCGCCGTGGCAGAGCCGGTGCTGGTTGGAATGAGCGACAGGCTGCTGGCGCGCGCGCGCCGCAGGTCCTTGTGCGGCGCATCGACCACTGTCTGCGTGTTGGTGATGTCGTGAATGGTCGTGATGACACCGTGCCGGATGCCGAGTGTCTCGTGGACGACCTTCACGACGGGCGCCAGGCAGTTCGTCGTGCAGGAGGCGGCCGTGATCAGGCGATGGACGCCGGGGTCGTAGAGATGGTCGTTGACGCCCATCACGATGTTCAGCGCCCCGGTCTTCACGGGCGCCGCGACGATCACGGTGCGTACACCGGCCGCGAAGTACGGGGCGAGTGACTCGACGGTGCGGAACTTGCCGCTGCATTCGAGCACGATATCGAGCTGGCGCTCGGCCCACGGCCCCTCGCCGACCTTGCTCGCGCTGGAGAACGAGATGGCAGTGTCGTCGATGGCGATGGCGTCCGGTCTGGCCTCGACCACGTGCGGCCACCGCCCGTGGACCGAGTCGAAGGTCAGCAAGTGTGCGGCGGTCTCAGGTCCGCCGGCGACCTCGTTGATGTGGACGAACTCCAGGTCGGGGTGTCCCCAGCCAGCTCGGAGCGCAAGTCGTCCCATGCGGCCGAAGCCGTTGATCCCAATGCGTGTGGTCATGCGAGTCAGGCCGAGGGTGTCGCACGCCGGCGCATCGGTCCATCCGATGTGCCGGCGCGAACAACGGTCAGGGGCACCGGCGTGCAGCTGCTCCCGCGTTGCTGCAAACGCGTCGCGTCGCGCTGTACCGACTCCATCTGAGCCAGCGCCTGGCGCACGGCGTCGGCGACCGACGCCAGCTGCGGGTTCGCGAGGTCGGCGAGTCGATACTGCACCCACAGGCCCTGCCGCCGCGTCTCGACCAGCCCCGCCTTCCGCAGGACCGCCAGGTGGCGCGACACCTTTGGCTGGGGGGCTTTGAGCGTCTCGTGGATGTCGCAGACGCAGATCTCGCCCTGCAGCAGCAGGCCAAGAATGCGGAGCCTGGTGCGGTCGCCGAGCACCTTGAGCACGGTTTCGAGGTCGACCAGCGGCGTCGCCATATATTCGATTTGACAAATATAGCACGCAGGCGTAGCGTGAACGTATATTCGTTTCGGCGCATACGGACGCGCCGCTCCTCTCTGGGTAGATGTACCTCGTAGTCTTTGATGCGTTCACAACGCCGGCCGATCTCAAATGGCGGCGGCGCTGTTCTCCGACCCGGCGTGGCCACAGCCATTTCGGCCGGGACGACATCCTGCAGGACGTCTTCGTGAAGGCCTTGCGCGAGGGCGGACACTTCTGCCGGCTCGAGTCGCCGCGGGCGTGGTTGTACCAAGTGGCCCGGCACGCCGAGATCGACCATCACCGGCTCAGCAAGACGACGGTGCCGGCCGAGGACACGCTGGCACAGCCCGAGGCCGCCGGCACACCCGTCGATGCTCTCGCGACGGACCTGGCGGCGTCGCTCGCCGCCTTGGATCCGGACGACAGGGATGTGATCGTCCGCTGTGATCTCGAAGGTCAGACCCAGGCCGCATACGCCACGGCCCACCAGCTCACGCTGCCGGCGGTCAAGTCGCGGATTCTGCGGGCCCGCACCCGGCTGCGACGACACCTGGTGGCACAGGCCGCGGCTGCGCTTTGGTCCCACCGGCCAGGTCTGTTGCCACGGCCCCTTTGGCCAGGGCGAGTGACGGGGCCCTGCATCCTTTCGGGAAGTCATTCGTCCCCCCCGTAGATGCCACCGGCGCCGCGGTGGAGCGAAGGATTCGACCATGCACGTCATCGCGTTGAGCCGCAAGTGGCCTGACACCCATCCCAGAGCGTTCCTGGCCCTCGCGGCGGTGTCCTGGGTGGCCCTCTACTGGGCGCTGATCCCGGCGTCGGAAGCCCTTGTGGCAGCCCTGCCAGTGGACCGCGCCAGCCATCTGGGTGGCGCCCTGCAGTTCTTCCTGTACGACACGCCCAAGGTGCTGCTGCTGCTCACGGGCATCGTGTTCGTCATGGGCATGGTGAACTCGGCGTTCACGCCCGAACGCACACGCGTGCTGCTCGCCGGCCGCACCGAGGGCATCGCCAACGTCATGGCGGCCAGCCTCGGCGTGGTCACGCCGTTCTGCTCGTGCTCCGCCGTGCCGCTCTTCATCGGCTTCGTCCAAGCCGGTGTGCCGCTGGGCGTGACGTTCTCGTTCCTGATCGCCGCGCCGATGGTCAACGAGGTGGCGCTGACGCTGCTCTTCGGGCTGTTCGGCTGGCGCATCGCGCTGCTCTATCTGGGCCTCGGCTTGTCGGTGGCCATCCTGGCCGGCTGGATCGTCGGACGCCTGAGGATGGAGGCCCATCTCGAAGACTGGGTGCGCGACATGCCCCGGATCGTGGCCACGGCCGACGATCTCCGGCTCACGCTGTCCGACCGTGTCGACGCCGGCTTCGCGGCGGTGCGCGACATTGTCGGCAGGGTGTGGCCCTACATCCTGGCCGGCATCGCCATCGGCGCCGTGATCCACGGCTACGTGCCGGAAGCCTTCATGGCCTCGATCATGGGCAAGGACGCATGGTGGAGCGTGCCGCTGGCCGTGGTCGTCGGCGTGCCGATGTACACGAACGCGGCCGGCGTCATCCCCATCGTGCAGGCGCTGCTCGCCAAAGGCGCCGCGCTGGGCACGGTGCTGGCGTTCATGATGAGTGTGATCGCGCTCTCGCTGCCCGAGATGGTGATTCTCCGCAAGGTGTTGAAGGTGCGCCTGATTGCCACCTTCGTGGGAGTGGTGGCGGCCGGCATTCTGCTGGTCGGCTACGTGTTCAATGCGGTGCTCTAGCACCAGACAGGACGACCGTCATGATGAATGTGAAGGTGCTGGGCACCGGTTGCGCCAACTGCAGGAACACGATCGCGCTGGTGCAGGCCGTCGCCAGGGAGAAGGGCTTGACGATCGAGCTGGAGAAGGTCGAGGAACTTCGCGACATCATGGCGTACGGAATCATGTCCACGCCGGGTGTGGTCATCGATGGCGCGGTCGTGCACGCCGGCGGCGTGCCGAGCCGCCAGAAGGTGGAGGGGTGGCTGGCGAACGGGAGCCCATCGTGATCACGCCGCCATCACGGAGCACCCTGACGCAGGTCAAGGTGCTCGGGATTGGGTGTCGCAGGTGCCGGGACACCTATGCACTTGTCGAAGACGTGGCGCGGACAGCCGGCGTCGCGATTGCGCTCGAGCGGGTCGACGACCCGCAACAATTCGTCGCCTACGGCGTAATGCGCTCGCCTGCGGTCGTGATCGACGGACGGCTGGTGCACGCGGGCGGCCGGCCGGCGCGTGACAAGGTCGAGCGCTGGTTCCATGAGGGACCCACGACATGACTGCCCCACTCACCTATTCCGTTGCCGCCCGGCGCGTGGACGCGCACGCGAGCGTGGCGTCGTGCAAGGCGGCCGTAATCACGCTCGATACGGATCGTGCCGGACGTGAGGATGCGTTCAACCCGGCCGAGTTGCTCCTGGCCGCCCTGTCGGCCTGCATGCTCAAGGGCATCGAGCGCGTCGCGCCGATGCTCAAGTTCGAGTTTCGAGGCGTGGAGGTGCACGTCCGCGGCGTCCGCCAGGACGTGCCACCGCGCATGGAGCGCATCGACTACGAGATTCAAGTGGACACCGACGAGCCGGACCGCCGCCTCGAGTTGCTGCACGACAACGTCCGAAAGTACGGAACCGTGTTCAACACCGTCGCTCCAGGCACGCAGCTCGCCGGGGTGCTTGTCCGCCGCTCGAGAGGCGACGAGCCCGCCGACACCGCCGCGCCGCCCCGCACGCCCTGAGCTGCGGAGCCGTCGTGCGCGCGGCATCGGCTCGATTCGGCTTCGTGCCGACGATGGCCCAGCTGCACCCTAAGTGCCGTTGCGCCTCGCGCGGCGGTCTTGCCTGGGCCGCCAGATGCCTGGTGGGTGGACGTGAGAACCCACGTGGCCAATCGACGAAGCAACGTGGGCCGAATCAGGCCTGTTTTTCGAGGGTGTTCGTTCATCCGCAAGGTCGGCGACGAGGTCATCCTCTCCCCTCGCCCGCGTGACTGGAAGACGTACCGGTCGTCCGCGCCCGTTGCGTCAGCGACCTTCATGGCCGATGTTGACGACCTGCCGGTGCAGGAACGAGACCTGTGATGCCTCGCTTCATGCTGGACACGGACACGTGCTCCTGCATCATGAAGCGCTCGCATCCGCTGGTGTTGAAGCGGCTGCAGTCCTTCTCGGTCGAAGACGCCTGCATGTCCGTGGTCACCAAGGCGGAACTGCTCTACGGTGTCGAGGTTTCCCCCCGCCACGCGCATGACGCCGCCGCCCTGGCGGCCTTCCTCCCCTGCGTCGAGGCGGTGGATCTCGACGAGGGTACCGCGCTCCACTACGCGGAGATCCGGGCGGACCTGAAGCGCCGGGGTGTCATGATTGGCGCCCAACGAGCTGTTCATCGCCGCGCACGCCAGAGCTCTGGGACTCACGCTGGTCACGAACAACACGGCGGAGTTCGAGCGCGTGCGCGACCTGAAGCTCGAGTTCTTGCTTCCTCCCGATCCGCCTGCGGCTTTTACTCCGGCAGCAACTCCCGTCGGTCGAGCCGCCGGCACGCCCAGCCGATCGCCGCGAGGAGAATCATCGCCCCTGGTGCGAGCGCCGGCGTGGCGCCCGTCAACGACTCGCCCAGGAGTGCACTTCCCGAGAGTTCAGGATCCAGCTCTTTCGCGAACTCGACGTTGCTGTTGAAATGCAGCATCACCCCGGAAGCGCCCCCCATGGCGATAATCACCATGAGGCCGAGGAAGACCCGACGCACAGTGTCGCTGGGCTTGGCCATGTACAAGAGAAGCGCCAAGCACCCGGCCGCCAGCAGGACCAACGGCATCTTCTGCCAGGCGCCTTCCGTATGGGCCATCAGGAGCAACTCGGCTCCGGTGCCGAGTGCGCCCCCAAGGAACGTCAGCTCGAGCAGACGCTGAGTCGTCAATCGAGCGTCACGTAGCGCTCGAGGCGCGCCACTTCCCTGGCGTCCACGTACTTGCCGATTTCCCGCCGAAACTGGGCGAGGGCCTTGTACGGCCGGTATTCCTTGAATTCTCGCAGCATCCGCTGCCCCATGCGGGGGATGCTCAAGATGTCGGCGTCGCTGGCCGTGTTCAGGTTGATGGGGACGAACACGAACGGGTCGAGCGCCGCTACCACCTGATCGCCAATCGCGGCGCCGACGCCGGCGCGGAACTGGGCGAGCGTTTTGTAGGGGCGCCCGTTCTTGACGGCGGCGATTGTGGCGGCCGTCATGCCGGGCACCAGTTGAAGCTCCTCATCAGGCGCGGCGTTGATGTTGACCTGCACGAAGAGCTGACGGTAGACCTCCGCCCGCTGCGCCGGTGCCAGCGGCCGCAATGCCGCATCGAGCTCCGTGGCCGTCAGGAACGGACGGCGGCCCATCAGACTCCGCACCAGGTCCGGCGTCATGCCCGGCACCGCCGCTATCTGCTTCTCGGATGCCGTGTTGACGTCGAGCACGTCACCGCGGCGCCCCGCCTGGCCCTCCGTGATGCCCGGCATCAGCAGAAGCAGCACGACACCAAGCACCACACGCACGTCGGTCATCTCTCGGCCCACGTCTTTGGTTCTCCTCAGAATCGGATTCTGACGCCGCCCTGCACCAGACGCGGAATCCCCGGCAGGATGCCGCGCGTGCGATCAACGATGTACAGTTCGTCGAAGGCGTTCTTCACCGTCAGAAACAGCGTGCTGCGCGCCATGGTGTAGTTGACGGCGGCGTTCCATACGGTGTTTGCGGGTATCAATCCACGCTGCCCGTCAGGCGTGGGCGCCACGGTATTGAGATCGTCGCCAAACTGGGACCCGGTGCGAACCACCTCCAGCGACAGGTCGAGGCTGTTCACCGCGTAGCCGAGGGTGATGGCGGCCATCTGCTCCGGCGCATAGGGCAGCCGGTTCCCGCTCACGCTGGTCGTTGCGAACCCGGAAATGCTGCTGAACCGTGTGCCGGTAAACTTCGCGGTTGGGAGATACGTGTAGGCCGCACGCACATACAGATCGTGGATCGAGCCGGTCATCGGGGCACTATCGACCTGCGCCCGCAGCTCGATGCCCTGGTGCAGGGTTGACCCGCCGTTGGTAAGTGTTGCGCCGACGCCACCTGACAGGCTCGCTGGCACCAGCTGATTCTCGTAGTCCATCCGGAAGAACGTGGTGTCAAGGCTGATGCCTGGCCGCATCGAGCTGCGAAAGCCCGCCTCATAGTTCCAGCTCAGCTCCGGATCCAGATCGATCACCCCACCTGTGTTGGAAATGACGTCCTCGGTACGCGGCGGCGCGAACCCACGATGTGCGCCGGCGAACAGCGTGACCCGCTCCCCGGTCGTGTGCGACACGCCAATGCCTGGGATGAGACGCGTCAGGCTCGTGTCGCCCGTCACGCCGAGGCCCGCGTTGGCGAGGCGGTTGGTGCGCTCGAAGCTCACATGTTCGAGCCGCACGCCAGGCGTGACCGTCCAACCGCCCAGCAGGAAGCGGTTCTCGAGGAAGCCAGAGTACGCCTCGTTGGTGCGCACGTTGCTCTCGACGAGCGTTCCAGATCGGGCGGTGGGTGCTGTGCCGTTCTGCTGCAGGCGGTCCTGATGCTCGAAATGCGCCCGCGCGCCGAACTCCGTCTCGCTCGTCACGCCGAACGCACGATGGAACACCGTCACTCGAGGCTCGACGCCCCACGCGTGATACTGGCGGAGGCGCCCCTCGTTGCCGCACGTCGTGTCGAGGTTCGCCATGCCGGCGCAGAGGGGATCGGACGCGTCGTTGGGCCGCTGGGCCGAGTTGCTCGACTGCCGCCACCAGTCGCGGTTGAACGTGCTCCAGTAGACATTGGTCGCCAACGCCACGTTCCCGTTCACGGCCACCGCGTGGGTGGCGGACGCGCCGATGCGATCGGCATAGAAGAAGTCGTTCCTGAACGGGTTGCCCCGTGGGCTGGCCGCATACTCGTCCTGACGCAGCCCCGAGTACGTGACATTCGAATCTTCGCCGTAGTAGTTGCCGCGGAGCGTCAGATGCTGGTTGTTGCCAATACCCTGCACCAGCTTCACCGTAATGTCGTTCAACGCGAAGTCGAGATTGTCGCGCGCCCCATCCCCCTGCTTGCGCATGTAGTCGACGAGCATCCCGGTGCGGCCGACGGTGGTGCCGACACTGCCATGGCCGTTGACGTAATCGCGGTTTCCGCCGACGAGCGTCAGGGACCCGCCGGGCATGGCGGGCGGCTTCGGGGTGATGTAGTTCACCGCGCCGCCAATGGTCTGTGGCCCGTGCGCGATCTGTGCGCCACCCTTCAGCACTTCGATGCGTTCGAAACGGTCCACCGGCGGGTGGTAGTAGCTGGCGTTGTCGCCGTAGACGGCATAGGTGAGCGGGATGCCATCTTCGAGCAGCAGCACCTTGTTGGATCGAGTGGGATTGACGCCACGGATCCCGATATTGGGGCGCAGGCCGAAGCCCTCTTCGTCGCGCACGTGCAGCCCGGGCACTTTACGGAGCGCTTCGTTGGTCGTCATCACCCGGCTGCGTTCGAGGGTCTCCCTGGACACGACGTCCACCGCCCCCGGAAGGCGGCGAAGACGTTCGTGACTTCCGGCAATCTCGCCGGCCACGACGACGACGTCCTCGGTCAGTCCGCCGACGCGGAGCCGAAGCGGAATACGGCGCGTCTCACCGGGCTGGAGTGCCAGGCGGAGGACGGTGAGGGAGAATCCGGGGCTGACGACCCGGATCTCGTAGTCGCCCGGCGGCAGGTCGGCAACAGCGAAAACGCCAGCGGCGCTCGTCTCGACACGAGCCTCCACGCCTGTTGCGGCGCGGCGCGCGGTGACCGACGCTCCCGGCACGACCGCACCACTGTCGTCCGTGACGGTACCAGTAATCGCCCCGTGCTGCGCCTGCCCCGATGCAAGCGACAGACCCGGAAGCGCACCCAAAACGACGACCAGGGTCGCAACGCGCACACCCAACTGAATCATTCGATTGCTCCAAATATGAGACTGAGTCTCATTTGCAAGAACTAGCGTATATCCGACCAGCCCGGTCGGTCAAGACAGTGTCAGGCGCCCCGCCCAAACTGTTGAGGCGAGTCCACTCGTCGCGCAGCCGCGCGGGCCATTCCGCAGCCATTGGGCGGCGTTCGCCCTCTGCCAATTCACTGGAGCCAGCCACCCGCGTTGGCATCGTGGGCTGGTCGTCCGTGCTGTGGCGACGGCGCGGGGGCCAGTACGCCAAGGCCGCGCGGCTGAAGCGGCTGCAGTCGGTACCGGTTGGCGAAAACTGATGCCGTCGTACATTGGGCTGGAGCGAAACACAGGGGCCGGATCGACTTCCTGTGCCTGCCTGTCGGGGAGGGTCAAACGACTCAGGTGCGTGAGCGGCTGGGCGATGCCGAAACAACGCAGATCGTGCCGCTCGACGCCGGCAGGAGCAGGAGGCGCGGGTGGGGCGGACTGGCTGCAGAATCGACGCTGACAACCGGGATCGAAGCACTGCTCCAGCGCAGATGTGAGAACGATCACCTCATCGCCGACCTGAGCGCCTTCTCAATCGCATCCGTGGACGGAACTCCGCCCGCATAGAGCCGTCAGGTTGGGGAGGGGATCGGGGGTGCCGGCTCGGGCATGCCGAAGAGGTCACGGTTGTTGTAGAGCACCGTCGGCGTGCCGTAGCCGCGGCGTGCATCGCCGTCCGCCAGGGTGTCTGCGTCGATGACGGCGTAATTCGTCGGCCCACTGAGCCGGTCGAGAGCAGCATCGAGCCGCGCGCGCATCGTCGCGGTATTCGCGCAGCCGCCCCGGGTGAGGAACACGAGCGGACTCGGAGGCGATGCCTGCATTCCTCCGCCAGCGATTGAACTGACGACCGCCAGCACCATTGTGACGGTCACGAGCGACAGGACACTGAACGTGGCGTGGTGGCCCATGCGGTAAGCTTACGGGCCGTACCAAGGTACGGAGTCAACCACATGACCCACGCCATGCTCACGATCGGCGCGCTGGCGGCACAGGCAGGCGTCAACGTCGAGACCATCCGGTTCTATCAGCGGAAGGGGATCGTGCCGGTGCCTCCGCGGCCAGAGCGCGGCGTGCGCAGGTACTCCAAGGACCACGTAGACCGCGTGCGGTTCATCAAGGCGGCTCAGTTGTGGGGTTTCACGCTCGGCGAAGTGGCGGACCTGCTGCGCCTTCAAGATGGCATGGCGTGCGACGCCACCAGGCGCATTGCCGAAGAGCGGCTCGCGGTCGTCACCGCCCGAATGCGCGAGCTGCGCAACGTCGCTGGAGCCCTTCGCAGAGCGATCGCTGAGTGCCGGACTCGGCGTGGGCGCGTGTCGTGCCCACTTATTACATCGGTACGGCGTTCTGGGCTGGCGCGGGGGCGCAGTCGCTAACTCCGTCAAGTGGCGCCGATGACACCTCAAGCTGGACGCGAACGCTCAGCATGGGAGTCAGGCCGGTGCAAGAATCTGCAGCCGGCGGGCGTTCTTATGAGCAAGCGCCGGAAGCCGTCACACCGGAGGTGTGGAGTTCCCAGGATTCAGTGGGCACCCTGCTTCCGGGACTTGTGGGCGGCTTCGAACTGCTCGGGGCTGACGCCGCCGAGGTGGCTGTGCCGGCGTGAGCGATTGTAGAACGTCTCGATGTAGTCGGCGATGGCGGCCGT
>JAEUQR010000103.1 GCA_016789705.1 Acidobacteriota bacterium | reverse complement strand
GGCAGCGTCTGCGCGAAGAGCGGCACGGCGGCGTCGCAGTCCTGCCGCGCCTTCATCTTCCAGTCGAGCGGCGCCGCCACCATCGTCTGAGCAGCCTGCGCGAGGAACGCGGGGAGCGCGCCGAGGCGCGCTTCAGCGCTCACGAGCCGCTCGCCGAGTGGCGCGAAGTCGCGGGCCACGAGGCTCAGCACGCCGAAGATGGCTTCGCCCGTCCAGAGCGACGGATTGCGCTGCACGAAGTGGCCGCTCTCGTGTTCGGCGAGCGCGATCTCGAGCGTGGCGTCGGCGAGCGCCAGATCCACGTCCTGCGGGAACGCGCGCACGTCCGCGTCTGGCAGGCGTCCCGCCGCCTCGAGATCACGACGAAGCGCCCGCAGTTCGTCCGCTTGCGCGGCAAGCGCCGCCGGCGACCAGTCGGGCAGCGCGCCGTCGTGCTGGTGCAGCCCGGTGAAGGTGGCCGTCACCGGACGCTGCCGGTAGAACGTCTCGAAGAAGCGGTCGAGCGCGGCGCCGGCCGCACCGGCCGCGCCTACGCGAGCGGGAGCGTCACCCATCGCCGTTCCCGGAACGAAAGTTCGACGGCGTTGATCGTCTCCTGCACCCAGGCGCCGTCGTCGAAGTTCCCCTCGTTGGAGGCGTCATCCGCGAGGATCTCGCCGATGAAACTGCTGACGAGATTCGCGTAGAAGAGCGTGCGCCACGACTCGCTGGACGACCCGCCCGGCGGATAGAACTCGGCTGGCACCTCGGCCCGCGTGAACTCCACGTGGTCCTTGCCGGCCAGCCAGATCCGCTCGCAGATGCCGTGTTCCTCGACGAGCCGGCAGATGATGGCGCCTTCGCTGCCGTAGAGCCGCGCCTCGATGCCTGGATAGTTGCCGACGGTGACGTAGCTCGTCTGGATTGAGCAGAGCGCGCCGTTTGCGAACTCGCCCAGGTAGATGTCGCCGTCGTCGATGTTCATGCGCTGCATCTTCCCCGTCGCCCGCACCATGCGGTTGGGGATGAAGTTGCGCATCGTGCCCACGACCTGCGACAGGTCGGCCCCGACCATCAGGTGCGAGATGTCGATGACGGGCGCGCCGTAGCCTTCGAGCGACGAGACGTGCAGGATCTTCGGATCGGCGTTCGGATCCACCTGCCGCAGCGGATTCATCGGGTCGAGCCACTGCGAGTTCTGCTCGTAGCCGTTGAAGATGAAGGGCGTGCCTACGTAGCCATCCGCCACGAGCTTGCGGAAGTAGCGCATGGCCGGCGCGTAGCGGAAGGTGAAGCCGAGCTTGGTCTTGAGCCCCTTCGACCGCGCCAGCGCCGCAGCACGCCGGGTGTCGCGGAAGTCGAACGCCACCGGCTTCTCGCAGAGCACGTGTTTGCCGGCCTCGAGTGCCGCCCACGAGAGCGCGAAGTGGGTGCTGCTCGGCGTGCAGACGTCCACCATGTCGAGATCCGCGCGCGCGATGAGCGCCTCGTGCGAGTCGTAGACATGAGGAATGCCGAACTGCCGGGCTGCCTCTTCGGCGAGCTCCTTCTTCGGATCGGCGATGGCGACGAGTTCGCACCGCGCATCACGGGCGAAACCAGGGAGATGGGCGGCGCGGGCCCAGGTGCCGGCACCGAGGACGCCGACACGAACGCGACGGGAAGACGACATGTGGCCGCGATGATAACGCGAGCGGCCACTCCCGGGGGATCGAGAGAGTGCCCCGTCATGTTACTGTGCGGGTCCCCGCCGGAGAACGCCCGTGCCGGGCCGCGCTCACATGCATCACGCGACATCGCACACCCGGCTGGTGCAGCAGACAGTTCGGCATCCGTGGCCGATTTTCCTCGGCGCACTGGTGCTGTCGGTGGTGGGGTTCTGGCCCGGGTTCTTCGCGCAGCTGCCCGCCACACCGCTGCCGCATCACATCCATGGGTGGTCAGCCACGGCATGGATGCTCCTGCCCCTGCTGCAGTACGGCCTCATCCGACGCGGCCGGCGCGACCTTCACCGCCGTCTGGGCTATGCGGCTGTCGTGTTGGCTGCCATCGTGGCGACGAGCGGGGTGTATGTCGTCAGGATGATGGCCTTCAGCAACATCGCGAGCTTCAGCCTCGCGAGTGTGAAGTTCGTATGGCTGGATCTCACGGGAATCAGCCTGTTCTGCGTCTACGTCTCCACGGCGGTGACCGCCGCCCGTCGGCACGACGTCCGGTTGCACGTCACAGCGCTCGTCGCCAGCGCGTTCATACCGCTTGAAGCGGCCCTGGAGCGGGTGTTCGTGAACCTGTTCCCGTGGTTCGTTCCGAACTTCGACGCCGCCCTCTACGCGTCATTGATCAGCCTCGAACTCGCGTGCACGGTCATCGTGATTTCGGAATGGCGGTCGGGTCGTGTGCGGTGGCCCATCCCGGTGCTGCTTGCCTACTATGTGTGCATGCACGTGACTCTGACGCCGCTGGCGACGAGCACCGGCTTCCAGCGTTTCAGCAATTGGCTGGGCATGGTCGGACGCGCCGGCTCCTGATGCGGCGCCGGGAGACACGCAGTGTCGGCGGCGTTGTCTACGGCCGACCGCCCCCCTCTGAGGCGAGCACATAGACGCCGCGGGCGGGCGACACGGCGAAGCCCTCCGCGACGAGCGCACGGTTGCCGAGCCCGGCCTCCGGCCGGCTCAGGCCGGTGACCCGCGCGAGTTCACCCGGCACGGTCATCCCGGCGTTCGTGAGGAACGCGCGGGCGATTTCCCGGCGTGCCACCTCCGGTTTCACGCGTTCGGTCAGCGCATCGCCGAAGCGGCCCACGGCGAGCGTCCAGATGTAGGTGAACCACGGCGCGTAGAGCACCTCGCTCGGCACGACCAGCATCGCCGCCTGCAGCTCGTCCATCGCCTTCGTGAAGGTTGCGCGGTCCTTGATGCCGGCATCCGAGCGCAGGTCGGCCGTGGCCATCTCCCATTCCTTGCGCAGCACCTTCAGGACGGCGCGAGCCGGCGCGCTCAGGCGCCTGGCCTCTTCGGACTTTCGCAGCCCGTGGATCGCATGGAAATGCGGAATGAGCCGCGGCGCCAGGAACATCGCCTTGCCGCGCGCCATCTTCGCGTAATACACCTTGCCGCGGCGGATGACGTCGTCTTTGAGCAGCCAGGTGTGCGAGGCTTCCGGGTCTTTCTGCACGTTGCGCGGCATCACCGCGTCGCGACGGCCACAGACGGCCACGTAAAGCGACGGCCCGGGCTTGCGCGAGTCGGTCAGGCAGGCGGCGAAGCCCACCTGCTCGACGAATTGCTCGGCGTCGTGCGCGGATTCGACCTGCCGCGCGCCTTCGCGGCGCCAGCGCTGGTCGCGGAAGTCTTCGATCTGGTCGGGCAGCGTGTGGCGGGACATCGACGCGAGCATGCTAGCCGGTCGCGAGCGGCGTGGCCAACGCGATATCCTCGCAGGGGCCCGCCGACATGTCGTCCCCAACCCACTTCCATGCGCGGCGCGCAGCCCGCGCGCCGCATGCGGGAGCGACGTCTGCCCTCTGGGCGCTGATGTTCGGACTGGGCCTCGCGCTCGCTTCACCGGTGCGGGCGCAGACGCCGCCCCCATCCTCGTCGCCTGCCGGCGCCGTCCACGGCCGCGTTGTGGACGCAGACACCGGCGACGCCCTGGCCGACGTGCTCGTCATCGCCGAGGACGCGGATCAGCGCGCCACGACGGACGCATCCGGCCGCTTCGTTCTGGACGACGTCCCTGCCGGCCCGCGGACGCTCGTCGTGTCCCGTGTGGGCTACGCGCTCGCCCGCCGCGACGTGGTCGTCGGGCCCGGGCAGACGCTCGACGTGACGCTGCCGCTCACAAGCGGCGCCGGCGCCTACACGGAGCAGGTGACCGTGCGCGGCGCGGACGCGCCGCCGCGCGCGAGTGCACCGGTCGAGTTCCGGATGCGTTCAGCCGAACTGCAGGAGTTGCGCGGTGTGCTGGCGGACGACCCGTTCCGCGCGATTCAGGCGATGCCGGGCGTGGCGACCGGCGACGACTTCCGCGCCGAGTTCTCGGTGCGCGGCAGCGACTTCCGCCAGATGGGTTTCAGCGTGGACGGCGTGCCGGCGCCCTGGCTCGTGCACGGCCCGCGCGCGGTGAACGACACGGGCACGGTGGCGATGGTGAACGCCGACGTGCTCAGCGAGATCGGCCTGACGTCGGGCGCCCAGCCGCAACCGTACGGCAACCGCACGGGCGCGTGGGTGCAGAGCGCGCTGCGTGAAGGGTCGCGCGACGCCGTCAGGCTCACCGGCTCGCTCTCGGGCACGGGCGCCTCGGCGGTGGCCGAAGGGCCGCTCGGCACCGGGCGCCGCGGAGCCTGGCTCGCCAGCATCCGCAAGAGCTACATCGACTGGCTCATCGCACGGCTCGATCTCGACGAGACGTCGGAGTTCGGCTTCACCGACGTCCAGTCGAAGCTCGTGTTCGACGTCTCGCCCCGGCATCAGCTCCAGCTCGCCGGCGTGGGCGGAAGGTCGCGCTACCGCGAGACGGACGAGATCTCGAGTCCGAACGACATCACGGTGGCAGAGACGACGACGGCGCTCCTGATGGGCACGTGGCGCGCCACGCTGGGCCAGCACGTCGTCGTGACGCAGCGGCTGACGTGGGCCGGCGTGCGCTACGAGAACACCGGAGGCGCCAGTCAGCTTCTGGGGCGGGGCGACGAACGCACGGCCGGCTACCGCGTGGATGCGACGCTCGTACCACGCCCGTGGCTCACGGCGGATGCCGGCGCCGCCGTGGACCGCGACACCGCGGATTTCACGTTCCAGCAGTTCAGCGCGTCGAGCCTCGGCGCTCCGGTATTGCGATCGATCTCGGCGTGGCCGCTCGAGCGCTGGCGCGTGGGAGGTTACGCACACGCGCGACTCACGCCGCACCGTGTCGTCACGTTCGACGCCGGCTCGCGCCTGGACCGCGAGTCGCGCGGCGATGCTGCGAGCGCGTCGCCGTGGCTGCTGGCGCGATGGTCGCCATCCGACCGCGTGAGCGTGGCCGCCGGGGCCGGACTCGCGTGGCAGATTGCGGACCTCGCGCTGCTGCCGCCAACGGGCCCGTACGCCACGCCGGGTCTCGAACGCTCGCGCTCGGCGGATCTATCAGCCGACCTGCGCCTGTCGCGCACACTCGGCCTGCAGGTGTCGCTCTACGATCGCGATGAATCCGGCACGCTGCGCTACGACCGTCCGCAGCCGCGGCTCGTGAACGGCGTCGTGCGCACGCCGCCGGCGACGAACCTCTGGACCAACGCCATCGATGTGAACGCGCGCGGGCTCGAACTGACGCTCAGACGCACGGCCGCGAGCGGCCTCGTGGGCTGGGTGAGCTACGGCTACGGCACGACGCGCGCCACCGATCGCGTGACCCGCGTGCGCTATTGGGCGGACTTCGATCAGCGGCATCAGGTGAACGCGTATCTCTCGCAGCGGCTTGGCGCGCGGACGAACGTCGGCGCGAAGTTTCGCTACGGCAGCAACTGGCCGATCCCGGCCTACGTCGCCGGCACGCCCCCCGCGCTCGTGGCCTCGGCACGCCGCAACGAAGCCCGGCTGCCCGTCTACGCCCGGCTCGACCTGCGCGCCAGCCGCACGTTCCATTGGTCCACGCGCCGGCTCACGCTCTTCGCCGAGGTGCTGAACGCGCTGGGCCGCGACAACCTCGGCCGGACGAGCGGCACCGTGCGGCCGAACGGCATCGCAACCGGATACACCGAGTCGCTGTTTCCGCGCCTCCCGTCCGCCGGCTTGCGGGTAGAGTTCTGAGATGCGCGCGTTCCAGTTCGCACTGCTGACGAGCCTGCTCGCGGCGGGCTGCGGCGGCGAGCGTGGACCCACGGCACCGACGCCGCCGCCGGCGCCGGTCTCTACGCCCGCGCCGACGACGCCGGGCCGTCACGCCGTCTCGATTGCGGCCGGCGACATCAACATCGGCGGGGTGCTGTACCTGCCCGCCGCCGGCGGACCCCGGCCGGCCGTGATCGTGCTGCACGGCTGGCAGCCGGCCGGCACGAATGGCGCGGGAGTCGTCGAGGCCCGCGCCGCCAGACTCGCCGACGAGGGCTTTGCGGCACTGGCGCTCTCGCTGCGCGGCTGGCCGCCGTCAGGCGGCGCCGACGACTGCGGGCTGCGGCAACCAGACGACGTCGTGGCCGCCGCGGCGTGGCTGCGCGGCGTGCCGGCAGTGGCGGGCGATCGCATCGCCCTGCTGGGCTTTTCCCAGGGCGGACAGGTAGCGCTGCTCGCGGCGGCGCGTGACAATCGCCTGCGCGGCGTCGCCGCCTACTTCCCGGTGACGGATGTCGCGCGCTGGAAGACCACGACGGCCAATAGCGACATCCCGGGCTACATCACGAGCACGTGTGAGCCGGGCGGCACCGACGCGCGGTCGCCGGTGACGCGCGCGTCCGCCATCGGCGCGGCCGTGCTGCTCGTGCACGGCGACGCAGACACGCGCGTGCCTGCCGAACAGAGCCGGCTCATGCTGGCCGCGCTCACCGCGGCCGGCCGCGCCGCGACGCTCGAGCTCATCCCCGGCGCGCAGCACGGCTTCACGGCGGCCGAAGAGGCGCAGGCGCGGCCACTGGTCGATCGGTTTCTCGCGTCGCTGCTCAACTGACGCGCGGCGTTCTCCGTACGCACGAAGGGCCCGATGCACGCTGTCACCGGGCCCTCGTGCAGACTGACGCGCGCGTCGCCGCGCCTACGTGCGCGCTAGAAGCGCGACGCGCGAATCCACGTGTCCGACCGCTCCCACGCCTTCTCGAGCCGCGCCGCGACCTCGGCGCTCGGCTTGCCCTGGGCGTCGAGCGCCTGCTTCAGGCCGAGCAGCGACCAGCCGTTGTGCGGATGTTCCTCGAGCTCCTTGCGGTAGGTCGCTTCCGCTTCGCCGTAGAGGCCCATCTCGAGCTGCATCGCGCCCAGCCAGTGCCGCGCGTCGAAGGGCAGCGGCTCCGGCTCGTCGTACTCGAGTTCGTCGTCGAGCTTCACCGCTTCCTCGAACTTCGCGAGCGCGCCCTTCTTGTCGCCGATATAGCGCAGGATCTCGCCGTCCAGGATGTTGCCCACGGCGCCGAGGAGCAGCCGCGCGGGGTGATTGCGGAAGTTCTGCTTCGAGCTGGCCGCGGCCTTCTGCACCTTGGTGGCGTAGAGGCGCGCGAAGTCCACGTCGCCGGCGCGCAGCTTGGCGTAGCCCTGCGCGAAGTCCCACATGCCGGCCGGCACGTCGCGCTCGGGACGCTTCTCCACCGCCGGGATTTCGTCGAAGCGGCCGAAGCGCACGAGCGTGAGCACCTGGTACATCGTGTCGCCGGTGCTCTTCGCGTAGTCCTTGCCGGCCTGCGTGGCCACGGCGCCCTGGCTGTCGTTCGACGCGGCGAAAAGCAGCATGTGCAGGTTGTGTTCCGGGTAGATGGCGAAGCCTTCGCCGATCGCCGCCTTCAGGTCCGAGTGCCACGCCTGGATGTTCGAGCGCACGCCGTCGTTCCAGCGGCCGATTTCGTTCCAGGTGTGCGACGGCATGTGGTTCATGTGGCTCGCCCCCGGCACTGAGTTGCCGAGGAACTGCGCACATTCCGACGCGCGGCCGGGGTCCACGGTGGACTCGGTGGCGTGCACGTACAGATGGCAGGCGCCGGGATGTTTGATGTCCATGGCAAGCGCCTTCAGCAGCACGCCGTGCAGCCGCTTCACGTTCTCGCTGTTGATGTCGCGGGTGCCGCGCCGCGGCTCGAGCATGAAGAGCGAATCGCCGTAGAGCGTCACCGCATCGATGTCGGTCGGCAGCGCCTCGGCCACCTTCTGCATCGCGGCGGCGTAGGCGCGCTCCTGGTCCATGCGCTTCGCCGGGTCGAACTTCTCGACGTAGCGCGACTGGATGGCGTCGATGAACGCCGCTTCCCACGGCAGCTTCGCATGGGTCTTGAGCGCCAGTGCCTTCTTCGCGGCGGCGTAGGCGAAGGGGGAATGTTCCGCGAGGATCGGCCCGTTCAGGTACGAGCCCCACGCCCACGCTTCGCCCCAGTAGCAGATGGCGCAGTTGGCGTCACGCTGCCAGGCGGCGCGGAACGAGCGCACCGCGTCGAGCTTGGCGAACGAGTACATCATCTGCATGCCCTGCGTGAAGAGGGCCTGCGCTTCGGGATTGCTGGTGGTAATGGTCTTCGAGAAGGGCCCGAGGCCCACGGTGTAGATCGGAATCGGTTCGGCGACGTATTTCGGCAACTCCGGCATCGCGCCGGGTTTCGTCGCGGCGGGCGCCCCGCCCATCGGCATGTCGTGCTGAGCCAGCGCCGGCACCACCGACGTCATCCACGCCAGGCTCGTCGCGAGCATGGCCATTCGAACGCTTCTACACCCCATTGGAATCCTCCCGGTCCTGACGCGCGCGGACCGTCCGCGATCATAGCGGAAACACATCCGATGGATGCGCGCGCCGAGCGCCAGATCTCTCCGGGGAGATGTCTCCGGGGTCTGTCACCGAAGACATCCGATGACCGTGACAGACCCCGTTACAATTCCGGGCGGATGACGCGGCGCGAATGGCTGGCGGCGCTCGGAGGCGTGTCGGCGCTGCTCGGGGCGGACGTCCCGCCCGCGTGGGCGGGGCAGCGGCCTGGCGGCGGCCCCGGCGACGGTGCCGCGCCGGGCGGGCTGACCGCGCTGTCCATAGCTGAGCTCGCGCGAGTCTACGCCGCCGGCTCCGTGACGCCACTCGAGGTCACGGCCGCGTATCTCTCGCGCATCGACCGCGAGAATGCCGCCGTCGGCGCCTATGTGACGGTGGCGCGCGACCGCGCCGTGGACGAGACGCGGCGACTGCTCGCGGGTGGACGCGGCACGGCGGCGCGCTCCGCGCTCATGGGCGTGCCAGTGGCGCACAAGGACCTCTTCCGGACGCGGGGCGTGCGGTCCGCGGGCGGGTCGCGGCTCTACGAACACGACGTGCCCGAGGCGGATGCCGACACGGTGGCGCGCCTCACGATGGCCGGCGCGGTGATGCTTGGCAAGACCAACACGCACGAACTCGGCGGCGGCGTCACCACGATCAACCCGTTCTTCGGCACCACGCACAATCCACGCGACGTCACACGCATCCCCGGCGGCTCGAGCGGCGGCTCGGCGGCCGCCGTGGCCGCGCATCTCACACTCGTCGCGACCGGCAGCGACACCGGCGGCAGCGTGCGGATTCCCGCGGCACTCTGCGGCTGTGTGGGTCTCAAGCCCACGTTCGACCTGCTGCCCACGACCGGCCTGCTCGGCGCGTGCCCGACGTTCGATCACGCGGGACTGCTGACGCGCACCGCTGAGGACGCGGCGATCACACTCGCCACGATCGTGCCGGCGGCGGACGGCCGCGGCCTCGCCGGCGAGGCGTTCCTCGACGCCCACCGTGCGGCGGTGGCGCGCGGCCCCCGCGGGCTGCGCCTGGGTGTCGTGCGCGACTACTTCTTCGACAACCTTGAACCCGGCGTGCGGCGCGCCGTGGACGAGACGATTGAGCACCTGCGCGCGGCGGGCGCGCAGGTGCGGGACGTCCCGATCGGCGTCACGGGCCGCCTCTACGACGTCATGTTCGGCCCGATCGCCGTGAGCGAGATCCGCGCCACATACGCACGAGCCTTCCGCGCGCGGCCCGACGCCTTCTCGAAAGACTTCGCGGCGGTGTTCGACGGCGCCGGCCCGACTGCCGCCGCGGTGGTCACGGCCCGCGAGGCCCGCGACGCCGTGCAACGCGGCGTCGAGGCCGCACTTGCCGACGTGGACGTGCTCGTCACGCCCACGGTGCCCGTCGTGGCGCCGCCCATCGCCGGACCCATCGACGGCATGGCCATCCTCCGCAACACGTGGGCGTTCAACGCCGCGCGTGTCCCGGCCGTGTCGGTGCCGTGCGGCAGTGGTGCGCACGGCCTGCCGGTGGGTGTGCAGCTCGTGGGCCGGCCCTTCGGCGAACCCGCGTTGCTTGCCGCCGCCACGTTCATCGAGCGCCTGGGCGCTGCCTGAGTCGGCGACCGGGACGGAGCCTCCGACGGCGCCTCGCGGGCTACAGTCATTCGCGATGCGTTCCACTCTTTCCGGGGCCGCGCGCGCGTGACACGTTCCACGCCGCTCTACGCCGGCCGCGGCCTGACGATGCTCGCGACGCTGCTGCTCGAGATCGTCGACAGCCGTCTGCTCTCGGTCGCCACCTGATATCACCTCTCGTTCGTCGCCATCTCGGTGGCGATGCTCGGCGCGGCGGCCGGCGCCGTGGCGGTGTTCGTCTCGCCGGCACGGTTCCCGCTCCGGGCCGGCGTGGCGTGGGCAGCGGCACATCCCGTCGCGTGGCTGCGGCTCGCCGGCGCGAAGGTCGGCTGGCTGCTGGGGCTCGAGGGCCGCGAGCACGCGTGGGTCTACTCGGTGGGATATTTCGACGAGCGCCGGCCGCTGACGGTCACGCTGTGGGGCGTGCTGCTGATGGCGAGCCTCCCGCTGCTCGTCGGGGGCGCGGCGTCGGGTCTCGTGCGGGCGCGTCGCGAGACGACGGCTCCGTCCGGGATGCAGGCCCGCGCACGGCGCGGCGGCGGCACGAACGTGGACCTGTCCACGCGCTGCAGTCGTAACGGCCCGGCCCCCAATGGCACGGCAGTTGCGCCAGTATCGTGGCAATTCGGGCCGGGCACCCGGGATGCATGCAGGCCCTGCGCGGGTCGTGACGTTGCGAGAAATCAATGGGTGGCGGTTTCTGCCACACTAGTCCTCTGACTTCGAGGTTCCGTCCCATGCACAGCAGCCTTCGCCGTTCCGTTCTCGCGTCCACCGCCGCCGCCCTGGCGCTGGCGGCCGCCGTCACCCTGTTCGCCCAGCCCGCGCGGGTCGCCGTGCCGCGGGTGACGCCGCCGGAGAAGTTCTTCGGCCACCAGATCGGCGCCGACTACGTGCTGCCGAACTACACGAAGTTCACGGAGTACGTGCGCCTGCTCGACAAGGAATCCGACCGCATGGTCGTGCAGTCGATCGGCAAGACCGCCGAGGGCCGCGACCAGCTCATGGCGATCATCACGGCGCCCGAGAACTTCAGGAAGCTCGATCGCTACCGCGACATCGCGCGTCAGCTCGCCCGTGCCGAGGGGCTCACGGACGAGACCGCGCGGGCGCTCGCGAAAGAAGGCAAGGCGGTCATCTGGATCGACGGCGGCCTGCACGCCACCGAGGTGCTCGGCGCGCAGCAACTCATCGAGACCATCTGGCAGTTCGCGAGCAAGACGGACGACGAGACGCTGCGTATCCTGCGCGACACGATCATCCTCGCGGCACACGCCAATCCCGACGGCATGGAGCTCGTCTCCGACTGGTACATGCGCAAGCCGAATCCCACCGAACGCAGCACCGGACAGATCCCGCGGCTCTACCAGAAGTACGTCGGCCACGACAACAACCGCGACTTCTACGCGATGAACCAGCCCGAGAGCACCAACATGAACCGCGTGCTCTACCGCGAGTGGTATCCGCAGATCATGTACAACCATCACCAGACCGGACCGACCGGCACGGTGATGTTCTCGCCGCCGTTCCGCGACCCCTTCAACTACGTCTACGATCCGCTCGTCGTGAACACGCTCGACCAGGTGGGCGCGGCGATGCACGCGCGCTTCGACGCCGAGGGCAAGCCCGGCGTGACGACGCGCTCGGGCTCGAACTACTCCACGTGGTGGAACGGCGGTCTCAGGACCATGGCCTACTTCCACAACCAGGTCGGCCTGCTCACCGAGTCGATCGGCAACCCGACGCCCGAGCAGATCGGCTTCGTGCCGGATCGCATGATCGCCAAGGGCGACTATCCGGCGCCGATTCCGCCGC
>JAEUQR010000052.1 GCA_016789705.1 Acidobacteriota bacterium | reverse complement strand
GTGCAGCGCTCTCCGCCCTGGCCCGGATGCGCTGACCTGCCGGCGCCCACCCGCCTGCGCCGGCGTCACGCCGGCCTGTATAATCCGCCGCACTCGAAGAGGAGGCTCGGCCCATGCGACTTGTCGGATTGCTCGTGCTCGGTGCGCTCGTGTTCGCGGCGCCCTCGTTCCGCCCCGCAGAGGCGCAGGCGCCGGCGAAAGCGGCCTACAAAGGCGTCGTCACGCCCATCGGCCCGTATTCGCCCGGGGTCGGCATCAGCGGCACCGTGTATCTCTCGGGACAGATTGGCCTCGATCCGGCCACCAATCAGCTCGTCGAGGGCGGCACGGAGGCGCAGGCGAAACGCGTGATGGAGAACCTTGGCGCGGTGCTCAAGGAAGCCGGTCTCGGCTATGCGAACGTCGTCAAGACCACGATCTACATGGTGGACCTGGCGGAATTCACGAAGGTCAACGAGATCTACGGCGGCTACTTCCCGGCGGGTGGCGTGCCGCCGGCCCGCTCGACCGTGCAGGTGGCGGCGCTGCCGCGCGGCGCGCGGATTGAAATCGACTTCGTGGCCGTGCGTTAGGAGCTGATGATGCAAATCCTGAAGACGATGGGTGTGCTGGTCGTTGGTAGTGTCCTCGGCGTGGCGGCCACGCTCGCCGCGCAGACGGCGCAGAGCGGCACGCGCCGCGAGCCGCAGTTCGAGAACGAACACGTACGCGCGTGGAAGAGCATCATCATGCCGAAGCAGCCGCTGACGATGCACCGCCACGAGCATCCGCGGGCCCTCATCGCGCTCAAGGGCGGCACGGTGGACATCGTGCAGAAGAGCGGCGAGTCGCAGAAGGTGGTCTGGGAATCCGGCAAGGCCTACTGGCTCACCGAAGATAAGCCGGGCACGACTCACGCCGACATCAACAACGGCACCGAGCCGATTGAAGTGATCGTCGTCGAGCTGCAGAAACACTGAGGGGCGCGCGGGTGCGGGCCGCGCCCGCCGGGTCAGTCGAGGCGCGCGCGATCGGCCCAGCGGGCATGCGCGGCAGGTGTCGTGCAGACCGACACGCCGCCGATGGCGCCGCAGGTCACGCGGCCCTCGCCCATCCGCGTCAGCACGCCGACCGCCGCCGGCGTGACCACGTAGAGCGTGTCGTCGCGCAGGCGCACGGCGTCGATGTCGGCATCGAGGGCGCGGCAGTAGCCCTCGCGGGCCCGTTCGTCGCGCCGGGCCACGACGCCGGCGTTGATCGTGAGGCCGTGGCGCGCGGTGAGGGCGATGGCGCCTTCGTAGGGGATGGGCGAGGCCCCGCACTGCGGCGGCGGCACGAGCGCCAGGTGCGCGTAGGCCGGCGCCACGTCGTGCCAGCGCGCGTCGGCGAACGGATTGACCCACGCATGGAACGCCGGGTCGTGCGCCACCTGCCGGCGGAAGGTGTGGGCGCCGTGCAGGTCGACGAGTTGCAGCACGACCGCCGCCGCGAGCACCGCCACCCCCGTTGGCCCGCGGCCACGCCGCACCACCGTCACGATCGCACTCGTGAGCATCAGGTAGACGAGCGGCCAGACGAATCGTCCCGACGAGCGGAAGAGCGCGAGCGGTGCCGTCCACGGCCCGTCGAGGTTCAGGATCGTGCGGCTGCCGAGCGTGACCACCGGGCTCACCGCGAAGGCCGTCATCACGAGGCACGCGGCGATGAGCCACGGCGACCAGAGGCGCGGCTCCCTGGCCGGCCCCTGCGGCGTGCGATCGCGCGCGGCGATGGCGAGTGCGGCGGCGAGCACCAGCAGGATGCCGAGGCCCAGGTACTGGAACCCTTCGTAGGCCTGACCGTCGGACGCGATCGGGAGCGCCGGCAGGAACGACGACCAGTCGCCGGGTGAGACGAAGGCCAGCAGGTTCATCGAGTAGTAGCCGAGACCGCCGGCGGCGAGCGAACTGCCGCCGCTCAGCAGGAACAGACCCGAGATCCACCAGCCGCTGATCGTGGCCGCGAGCGCGGCGCCGAGCGCGGCGAACCGGCGGTGGACGGGAGGGCCTTCCGCGGCGACCGCCGTGGCGCCGAGCACCGCCAGCACCATCGCCGCCAGATACGGCTGCACCATGCCGGCCGTGAGACCGAGCACCGCCCAGCTCCCGGGGCGGAACCGCGCGGACGGCTCGCGCGTCGCCACGAGCAGCGCCCAGAGGATCAGCCAGTGCGCGCACAGCGCCGCGTGCCCCACGCGCAGGAGCAGCGCCGGCAGCAGCACGAAGAGTGCGGCGCCGAGCACCTGGGCCCCGACGGCATCCACCCGCCGGGCGATGAGCCGCGCGCCGAGTGCGCCCTGCAGCGCGAAGCACGCGAGCAGGAACGGCCCCAGATACTGGAACGGCGTCGGCAGCCAGGCGGCGAACGGCTTGAGCGCGTAGCCGACGAGCGGAATCGAATCGGTGAGGCCGATGGAGGTGCCGAGTGGCGCGTAGTAGCCGTGCACCGCGCCCGGCGGCCAGTGCCATGGCTCGTCGCGGAAGTAGTGCCAGCCGAAGTAGTGCGGCACCCAGTCGCCCTTCATGAGCCAGTCGATCGAGCCGGGATCGAGGATGCGTGTGCCGGCGATCCACGCGAAGAAGGCGGCGCCGATCGCGGCGCCGGCGAGCGGACCCCACGGGCCTCGGGCGTCGCGGGCGCGGTCGATCGTCACGGCCGTCAGCATATCAGCCGGCGCTTCACGCCGAAGGCGCGCCGCACGCGTGATAGATTCAAACGCCGTGGCCGCTGACGCACTGCAGCAGGATTGGGACCCGCGCCTCAAGGCGCTCATCGGTGATGCGAGCCCGCGCGCCAGCGAACGCCTTGCCGCGCTGGCGCTGCGCGCGATCGATCCGGCCGTGCGCGCCGCCACCACGGCGCAACTCGCGCACCTGACCGCCGCCGATCGCGCCGATGTCGCCACCATGTGCCGCGACCGCCTGACGACGCTGCTGCGCGCCGTGCAGCGCGGCGAGCGCACCGTGCCCGTCGCCGATCTCGAAGACTTCGCCCGTCAGTCGGCCGACGCGATGTGCCGCGACTACCTGCGCCGCACGCGGCCGGCGCTGGCGAAGCTGGCCAACCGCATCCGCCTCACCGCCACGCGCGGCGTGGGCATCGTCGGCTGGACGACGCCGAAAGGCCAGCCGGTGCTCGGCCTGCCGGCGTGGACCGACCATCCGCCGCTCGACGCGCCGTTTCCGTGGCACGGACGTGTGAAGGACTGGTGGGGCAAGGGGCACGCCGCCGTGGACGGCCCCGCGCTCACGCCGACCGTGGTGCGCGTGCTCGAACTGGCCGGCGCGCCGGTGCCGTCAGCTGCCGTTGCCGCGGTGATCTTCGAGGTGACGGGCAGTGCCGACACGGGCCCGCGCGTCGATGCCAGTCCCGAAGGCGACGAGCCGGAGCTCGCCGTGCTCGACGCCGGCGTCGGCCCCGACCATCTGGCCATCGCTCGCCGCTATCTCGAGCGCGCCTGGAAGGAACTGCTCGCCATGCCGCCGCAGATGCGGGCCGCGTTGCTGCTCAGCCTGCGCGATCACCACGGCTCGGCGCTGCTGCCGGTATTCCACTGCGCCGGCGTGACGCCGCTCAGGCTCGTGGCCGACGCGCTCGGGATGAAGCCCGACGAAACCGCCGCCATCTGGGCGCACCTGCCATGGGACGACAAGGCGATCGGCCGCCGTCTCGGCCTCACCGGCCTGCAGGTGCTGAATGCCCGCACCGTGGCCCGCTCGCGCCTGCTGAAGCACATGGCACTCAGGGGTCAGTGATGACGGCCGCCGACCATCTGTCGATCGACCAGGTCCGCGCCTACGTGCGGGGGGCGCTGCATCCGTCGACGCTCGTCGCCACCGACGATCATCTCGAGACGTGCGCGGCCTGCCGGGCCGCCCTGGCGCGCGAGTCGGACGCGTCGTTCGGCGCGGAGGCTTTCGGCCGCGCGCTGGCCGCTGCGGAGGCGCGACCCGAGTCGCCGCACGCCAGCTTCGAGCACCTGCGCGGCGCCGTCGACGGCACGCTGTCGTCGATCGACCGCCAGTGGGTCGAAGCGCACGTGCGGCTGTGCGTGATGTGCGCCGAGGAGCTGCACGATCTGGAACGCTTCGCCACGCTGCTGCCGGTGCGGCCGGCCGCCGCGCCGAGTGCGGCCGCGGCGGAGGTGCCGGCGCCGCCTCCACCCGTGGCGTCGCACGATGTGCTGACGCTGTCGCGGCCGCGGTTACCGCGGCTCGACGACGGCGACGAGCCGCCGGCACGTTATGGCGAGACGGCGCCGCCCGCGCTGCCACTCTGGATCAAGGTGGCGGCCGGTGCGTCGCTCGCCGCCATCCTGCAGCTCTGGGCCTGCTGAGGCCCGCTCAGGCCAGCCGGGCCCAGCGGTCGGCGCACAACATCACGACCGCGACCAGGCGCACCAGGTCGTCGATGTCCACCCATTCGTCGGCGCCGTAGAAGCCGCCGGCGAGTGACCCCATGCCGAACGCCGGCACGCCGGCCAGGCGGATCGGGTAGCGGATGTCGCCCGCGAAGTGGGTGGGATAGGAGGCCGGCGCCGTGCCGGTGACGTCCGCAATCGACGTGCGCAGCGCCTGGCAGGCCGGCGACTCCCACGGCACGGCGGCGTGATTCGCGCCAAGCCCGTCGCGCTCGAGCGTCACGGTGATGCGCCGTTCGCCGCGACTCCGCGCCGCCGCCACGCGCTCGGCATCGCGGCGGGCCGCGGCGAGGATCTCGCCGAACGAGCGCGCGTCGTCGAAGAGCACGCGCACGCGGGCGCGCGCCGAGGCCGGCACCGAGCCGACGCGGTCGCCCGCGCCGAGCTCGCCGACGTTCACCTCGCAGCCCTTGAGCGTGCCGCCGCGCCAGTCGTCGATGACCGCGAGCGCGGCCTGCAGGGCATCACCACCCTCGGAGAACGACGCGCTGTCGGGGCTGCCGAGCTCGCGCGCCTGGCCGCGCCAGCCGGTCACGGTGAGGCGCATGTCGAGCACGCCGCGCACGATGTGCTTGATGTCGGCAAAGCCGCGCCCGGTCTCGGCCGGGTGCACGTAGAGCACCTGCGAGAAGTCCTTGAGCCGGGCGAACGTGGGCAGGCTGCCGCGGCTGCCGCCGCCCTTCCCGTGCAGGCTCATCACGACCGGCGCCGGCCGGCCCTGCGCCCGCAGGATCGTGGCCGCCACCGCCATGGCCGCCACGCCGCCCTTGTCGTCGGCGGCGCCGAGGCCGTAGAGCCGGCCGTCGCGGATGCGGGCCTCGAGGGGTGGCGTGGTCCAGCCGGCGCCGGCGCGTTCGGTGTCGATGTGCGCGAAGAGCCCGACGCGCGAGGGCCGCTGGCCGGCGCGCGCCACGAGGTTCACGGCCGGCGCCGGGTAAGGTGTGGCCGGCGCCATGTAGTCGGGATGTGACGTGTAGGCCGTGGGGTCGTCGGTGACGAGATCGCTCGCGTAGCCGCGGGCGTCGAGGTAGGCCGCCACGGCGCGCTGCGCCGGCTCGGCCGATTCGCCGAGCGGACTCGAGACGGCGATGAGCTGCGAGAGCAGCGCGACGAGTTCGTCGCGTTTCTCGCGCGCCAGGCGCAGGGCGGCGGGGCCGTCGAGGGCGGTGCCCGCGGGTGTCTGGGCCGCGGCGTGCGGCGAACCGAGGCCGGCCATGGCGGCGGCACTGGTGGCGAGGAAGTCGCGACGATTCATGGACGCAGGATATCGTCGAATCGCCGGCGACGCTCGATGTAGCCGGAGGCGCGCGTCGTCACCCTCGGACCGGACGCGGTGGCAGCGGGATGAAGGCCGACGTGCGGCGCACGTACTCGGCATAGCCAGGCTTGGTCGAGACGAGGCCCTTTTCGAGCAGCGCAACGCCCGACACCCTGAGGAGCAGCCACGTCATTATGAGCGGACTCACGAACGTGGTCCAGCCGCCGGGCGTGCCGGCCGCCACGAGGAAGAGCCCCCACCAGACGACCGATTCGCCGAAGTAGTTCGGATGCCGGGAGTAGCGCCAGAGCCCCACGTCACAGATGGCGCCCTTCGGCGCCGTCTGCTTGAAGCGGCGGAGCTGCGCGTCGGCCACGGCCTCGATTACGAGGCCTGACACCGCAATCGTGAGGCCGGCGAGATCGAAGACCGACGGGAAGGCCGGTGCGGGCGCGATGGCTGCGCCGATCGGCCACGACACGATCCACGCGATCGTGGCTTGAAGAGCGAACACCTTCACCCAGCTGAACCACCACCACGACGCGCCGTGCTGCGCGCGCCACACCGCGTACCGCGGGTCCTCGCCGTGTCCGACGTTGCGGCGGCCGATGTGCCAGGCCAGACGCAGCGCCCACGCCGTCACGACCGCCAGCACGGCGATCCCGCGCGGCCCGAGATCCGGGCGGGCCGAGGCGTAGACGCCCCCCGCCAGCACGAACGCCGGCCCCCACCACATGTCCACGATGCTGGCGTTCCGGAGCGGCAGGGACACCAACCACAACACCGTGAAGGCGCCGATGAGCGCGAGCCAGGCGAGCGTGGCGCCGGGCACCAGAGCAGAGGACGACGGTGTCAGCACATCCACGGAAGAAACGACGCTCCCAGCGTCGATCGCGGTTCAGCTGCCCCAGCGCGAGGTCAGATACGCCACGAGCGCCGGCTTTTCCTCCGCCGACACCTTCGCGCCCCAGCGCACCATCTTGTCCACTTCGCGCCCCCAGCCGGCGGCCGTCAGGCGCTGCTGTTCGGAGAGGCCGTCGTCGTGGCACATGCGGCAGGCCTCCTTGAACACGGCCTCGCCGGCAGCCACTGCGGCGGCGTCATGCGACGCGGCGGGCCGCACGCCGAACTCGCGCGTGAGGTAGCCCACGAGGGCGCGCCGTTCGTCGGCAGTGAGCGTGGCGCCCCAGCGCTCCATCTTCGCGACCTCGCGGTCCCAGCCGGTGGGCGAGAGGCGCTGCGACACGATGAGGTCCGCCTCGTGGCAGCCGATGCACTTCGCTTTCGCGACCTCGACGCCGGCACTTGCCGGCAGTGTCGGGCTCTGCGCGTCGAGCGCCGCGGCGCCGTGCAGCAGGCCGCCCAGGACAAGCGCGGTCGCCGCGAGGCGTGCGCCCGTCCTCACGCCTTCACCTCGATGCGGATTTGGTCCGGGGCGTTCCAGAGATAGCCCGACGGGTTCCACTGAGGCACCATGGGCTGCACGTTGCCTCGAGTGTCTGACGCGCGCGACAGGATGGTCAGGGTCTCCTGTTTCGGCAGGTCAACGGCGATCTCGAAGCGCCGCCATGCGTAGTTGACGAGCGGCCCCGTGAGTCGTGCCGGCCGCCATGTGGCGCCGTTGTCGATCGACACATCGACTCCGACGACATCCAACTCGCCGGCCCAGGCAAAGCCGCCCACGGTGATGCGGCCCGGCGCCACCGTGGCGCCGTCGAGTGGCGTCGTGATGAGCGACTTCACGACCAGGCCGGTGAGTGGCGCCATGTCCTTCGCGTCCACGGCCGCGCCCGGTGCTACGCGCTTCGTGGGATAGCGATAGCCGGTCGCCACCCAGAAGCCGTCGTGTTCCTTCGTGGCCACGGTGATCTTGTTGAGCCACTTGATCGCGTAGGCCCCTTCCCAGCCGGGCACCACGAGACGCAGCGGCGCGCCGTGTGCGGCGGAAATCGGCTGGTCGTTCATCGCCCACGCGATGATCGTGTCGGCGTGCAGCGCCTTGGCGATCGGCACCTGGCGCACGAACGGCGGCTGCGTGCCGAGCGGGCGATCCGCGCCCGCCACCCAGAGGTGTGTGGCGCCCGGCTTGATGCCGGCCTGCTTCAGCACGTCGGCCACGCGCACGCCGGTCCACTTCGCCGTGCCGACGGCGCCCTTCTTCCACTGGATGCCGGCCACCGGCGGATCGAAGAACGCGCGGCCGTTGCCGGCGCATTCGAGGGTGACGGTGACGGAGGCCTGCGGCAGGCGCCGCAGATCGGCCACCGACAGCGCCGCGGGCGAGGCCACCTCGCCGTCGATGGCCAGTGACCAGCCGGCCTCGGCCGTGTTCGCCGGCACCGGCATGTGGCAGCGCACGTAGAACGCATCCACCGGCGTCAGCAGCGCGTCGAGCAGCGCCACTGGTGTTTCGTAGTCGGGCGGCCGCGTCGAGAGCGCCTTCAGTTGCGGATGTTTGCCGGCGAGGGCCTGGGCGGAGAGGTCCGCGGGCCACAGCGCCGCCACGGCGGCGCCGGCGCCAAGCTCAGCCGCCAGGGCCAGGACGTCGCGGCGCGAGAGCGCCGGTCGAGCGGTGGGTGACATCCGCGGATTATAGGTCCGTCGTCGCCGGGACGGACCTCGTCCGTGGCTACTGGCGCACGCGCGGGTAGCTCCCCGTGGCGGCCCGCAGCAGCTTCACGAAGACATCGGTGTTCTCGTAGACGCCGGTGAACTGCCAGGCGCCCGGCCCGTCGGCCGAGAGCGGCACGTCGCTCGCCGTGTGCCCGGCGATGTCCACCGGATTGGCGCGCGTGTCATCCGGGCAGCCGTCGGCGGCGAGGCACCCGGTGGCGTTGTTTTCGATCGCCCCAGACACCAGGAAGCCCGGATATGCCTTGCGATCCACGCCGATGTTGTCGGTCTGGCCGCTCGGCCCGTCGCGCCGCGGATTGGCCACGGCGATGCGGCTGGCCGGGTCGCCGATCGTGGCTTTCTGCGCGAGGCGGTTCGACAGCCAGTTCTCGTAGCGGTCGGGGCCGGCGGCAAACCCGATGAGCAGCTTGCGCGTGGGATCCGGGTCCGTCGGGAAGCCCTTCGCGTCCACCGTGTAGTTGGTGAAGAAGTTGAGCGTCTGCGCCGGCTCGAAGCGGAACGTGGCCGCGTAGTCGCGCACCGACTTGCCGATGACCGCCGGCGCGTAGCGTTCGTTGCCCACGCCGATGATGCCGAAGCCGCCGCTCTCGTGGTCCGCGGTCACGATGACGAGCGTGTCGTTGGCCGGGTCGGCATCCGTGTTGGTGCGGCGGGCGAAGTCGAGCGCCACCTTCACGGCGTTGTCGAACTCGATCGTGTCCCAGATGGAGCGGTCGGCGTCGGACTCGTGCGCCTGCTTGTCAATCGAGGCGCCTTCGACCATCAGGTAGAAGCCGCGCGGCGACGACGCGCTGAGCGAGGCGAGCGCGAGCGACGTCATCTCCTCGAGCATCGGCTGGTCGCGCACGTCCTTGTTGCGGTCGAGGGCGAGTTCGTCGCTGTAGCGCCCGGCGCCCACCTTGTCGAAGGCTACCGACATGTGGCGCGGATGGAACAGGCCGAGGAGCGCCTTCGGCGCCGGTCCGGC
>JAEUQR010000050.1 GCA_016789705.1 Acidobacteriota bacterium | reverse complement strand
CGCCGGATCGTGTGCGTCTGCCCGGGCTCGTGCAGGGCCTGGCCGGCGCCGCCGTGCTCGTGGGCGCCGCGGCCATCGCGTGGGCCTTCAGCCACGACGCCACGCTCGCGTGGAGCACGTATCTCATCGGCATGTTCTTCGCGCTCGGCCTCGGCGTCTTCGGCATCGCCTGGATTGCCATCCTCACGCTGGCCGGCAGCGCCTGGTCGGTCACCATGCGCCGCATTCCCGAAGCGATGACGGCGTGGCTCGTGCCCGGCGGCGTGCTGGCGATGCTCGTCACGCTTGGCGCGCATTCGCTCTACCACTGGTCGGACACGGAGGCCGTGGCCGCCGATGCGCTGCTCACCCACAAGGCGCCCTTCCTCAACATGGGAATGTTCGGCGCGCTCGTCGGCGGCAGCCTGCTGCTCTGGGTGGTCTTCGCGACGTGGATCGTGGGTGTGTCGCGGCGGCAGGATCGCGATGGCGGCATCGCGGCCACGCGCACGACGCGCCACGCCTCGGCCATCTTCATGGTGATCTTCGCCCTCACGCTGAGCGTCGTGAGCTTCTACTTCCTGCTGTCACTCGACGCGCACTGGTTCTCGACGATGTTCGCGGTGCTCGTCTTCACCGACGTGCTGCAGACCGGCACGGCGTTCGTGGCCGTGGTCGCCGGGCTCTTCGTGAGCGCCGGCGTGCTCAAGGGGTTCATCAACGGACACCACCTGCACAGCCTCGGGAAGATGGTGTTCGCCACGACCGGTTTCTGGGCCTACATCTACTTCTGCCAGTTCATGCTGATCTGGTACGCGAACATCCCCGAGGAAACGATCTACTTCCTGCGCCGGGCCGAGAACGGCTGGCTGCCGTATCTGCTCCTGCTGCCGGTGTTCAAGTTCGTGGTGCCGTTCCTGCTGATGCTGCCGCGCGCCGGCAAACGCAGCCCGGGACGTCTCGTGCCGGTCGCGATGCTCATCCTGTTCGCCCAGTTCTGGGAGCTCTACGTGATGGTGGGCCCGGCGGTGGGCCATGGCGCCGAAGCCGCGCACGGCCACCTGCCGCTCGTCGAGTTCGCCGGCACGCTCGGCTTCCTCGGCCTCTTCACGCTGGTCTTCGGCTGGGCGCTCGCCCGCCACGGCGCGGTGCCGCTCAAGGATCCGGCACTCGTCGAGTGCCTCGAGTACCACTCGTAATGCCGATGACCCACCACGGGGGGATGCTGCACGGCGCCGGCGGCAACGCCGACGTGCTGGCGTTCCTCGTGCTGGGGCTCATGGGCAGTGTCGCCCACTGCGTGGGCATGTGCTCGCCGTTCGTGATGATCGTGGCGCGCCGGTTCGGCGTGCCCGAAGGCCGGCACTCCGCCGCCGGGGCCCAGCTCTGGTACACGGCCGGGCGGCTGGCGACGTACGCGGCGCTCGGGGCGCTGGCTGGCGCGCTCGGAGGCCTGGTCGAGGTGGCGGGCGGGCTCGTGGGGCTGCAGCGAGCGGCGGCCGTCGTGGCCGGACTGGCACTCGTGGCCTTCGCGCTCGTGAGCCTCACCGGCTGGTCGCCCCGCGCGCACGGGCACGGCGCGTGGTTCGGCCGTGTCTCGAGCGTGATGGGAGGCCACATGCCGGGCCATCCGATCGCCGTCGGCCTATTCCTGGGCCTGCTGCCCTGCGGCCTGCTCTATTCGGCCGTGGCCGCGGCGGTGGCGCGCGGCGGCGCTGTCGAGGGCGCCGTGGCGCTCCTGGCCTTCGGCCTGGGCACCGCCCCCGCCCTGCTCGGTGTGTCGCTGGCCGATGCCGCGCTCGTGCGTCACCGCGTCGCCCTCAATCGTTTCTCGCATCTATTCGTTCTGGTCATGGGCGCGTGGTACCTCTGGCGCGGCGTCGCGCCGCTGCCGCCCGGCTGAGGCCGGCGGCTCCGCAGGCGGTGCACGACGGCCGCGCCACGGGCACCGAACCGGCATAAGATCATCGTTTTTCCAAGGAGCCTGGCTCCGCGAGAGATCGGTCACAACATGTCTGAGATGTGGGTGCTGGCGTTCGGGGCGGCGGTTGCGGGTCTGGTGCAGGGCATCTCGGGATTCGCCTTCGCCATGGTGGCGATGGCGATCTGGGTGTGGGGCGTCGATCCCAAGCTCGCGGCCGTGATGGCCGTGTTCGGCGGCGTCACCGGGCAGATCATCTCGGTCATCCGCGTGCGGCGCGGCTGGCATCTGCATCTGCTCTGGCCCTTCGTGCTCGGCAGTGGCATCGGCATCCCGCTCGGCAACATCGCGCTCGCCTCGCTCGACCCGAACCGCTTCAAGCTCGTGCTCGGCAGCATGCTGGTCGTCTGCTGCGGCGCGATGCTCGCCACGTCGAAGCTGCCGAAGATCACGCACGGCGGCCGCGTGGCCGATGCCTTCGTCGGCCTGCTCGGCGGCGTGATGGCGCCGCTCAGCGGCTTCAGCGGCCTGGCGCCCGCGCTCTGGGCGACGCTGCGCGGCTACACCAAGGACGAACATCGCGCCGTGCTGCAGAACTTCAACCTGGTCGTGCTCTCGGCCACGTTCGTGTCGCTCGTGATGGCCGGCCGCACCGGCATGCAGCACCTCTCGCAGATGGCGGTCGTGGCCGGGTCGCTCATCATCCCCTCGATCTACGGGTCGAAGATCTACACCGGGATGAGCCCGATCGCCTTCAGGAACGGCGTGCTCTGGCTGCTCGTGTTCGCCGGCGTGACGATGCTCGCCGCGGCGATCCGCGCGATGTTCTGACGCGGCGCAGGTGGCGACGCCCATCCCGGGCCTCATCGCGACGCTCACGGCGTCGGTCAGCCCTCGTCGGGGAGCGCGTGCGTGGTCTGCCAGGCGGGCGGGGCGTTCACGAGACGCACACCCATGCCGCCGGTGGAGATCATGACGAAGGCGGGCGGCACGCGGCGGGTGCGCATGACGCGGCCATCGAGCTGCAGCGGCTCCTGACCCGGCACGGGGACCTGCACGCGCACGGGCGACCCGGGCGGCAGGATGGCGTTCGTGGCGATATAGATGCCGCGGGCCGAGACGTCGGTGATGAGGCCCATCCTGTCGGGCCGTTCCGCGCCGAAGCGGACCGACACGCGGGTCTTCTTGCGCTGGCGTCCACGCTTTTCCATGCATCTCCCTCGCGCCCGCGGCCCCCGGCCGCGGTGAACCACGCCGTCGCGGTGCTGCCACAGAGAGCACGAACCGTGCCCGCCGGGATTCCTGAGGAAAATCGAGGAGATCGCCGCAGGACGGCCGGACCTGTCGCAGAACGTCGAACCGTCCATCCGGACAAGATCGCAGATTCCGGAACGAGTGTCTGGCCCCAGCCAGAATGAGGGACTGTCCCTTTTCAAGGCGGGGGGAGACTTTTGGCGGTCAGGCGGGGTCGACGAGCACGCCGGGGTTCAGGCGCCAGCCGGGGTCGAGCCAGCGCTTGGCGGCGCGCATCGTCTCGAGCGTGGCGGCGTCGTACTGCACCGGCAGGAAGTGCTTCTTGATGCGGCCGATGCCGTGTTCCGCCGAGACGCAGCCGCCGCGCGCCACGATGGCTTTCGCGAACTCGGCGTAGATCGCCTTGGCCTTCACGAGTTCGGCGTCGTCCTTCGGCAGGATGTTCACGTGGAAATGGTTGTTGCCGGCATGACCGAAGACCGCGTGATCGAGTCCGGCCTCGGTGAGCCTGGTCGTGTACAACTCGTAGACCCACAGGAGGTCCTTGTCTTCCACGGCCATGTCGGTCGCGATCTTGTGCAGCGTGGGATGCTGCTGGCGGCGCTGGGCGATGGTGGCGTTGATGCGCTCGGGTACGGCATGGCGAAAGACACGGATGTCGCGCAGCACCTGATCGTCGATGCCGGCGAGTCCGGCCGCTTCATCGCCACCCGCCGCCGCGACGTGCGCGACGACGCGTTCGATCGTGGCTTCGAGACCGGCCTCGTCGTCGTAGCCGAACTCCGCGAAGACCGAACAGCTCTGCGCCGGCGCGTGCGCGAGCACACGCTCCACTTCGGGCTTGCCGGTTTCACGCGCCAGTTGGTGCGATCGCGCATCCAGGAACTCGATGGCCGTCGTGCGCAGGGCGCCGTCACCGCGCAGCGCCTCGACCAGTGAGAAGGCCTGCGCCGGCGTGGCGAAACACTGCAGGAAGGCGAGGCGCGGCTCGGTCGAGGGCGCGAGCCGGAGCGTGACCTCGGTGACCACCCCGAGCGTGCCTTCGCTGCCGATGAAGAGATCCAGCACGTCGCCACCGGGCGTGAAGCCGTAACCGATCGAGTTCTTCGTGCGCGGCTTCGAAATGGCCGGCAGATGTGCGGTGCGCGTGTCGCCGTCCACGAGCGTGACGGTGTCGCCCTCGGCCCGGTCCCTGCCGCGGCAAAGCTGCAGCGTGCGGCCCGACGCGAGTTCCACCGTCAGGCCTTCCACCCAGTCGCGCGTGGCGCCGAAGCGGAAGGCGCGCGACCCGGCGGCGTTCGTGGCCACCATGCCGCCGATCGACGCGCCGGCTTCGGTGGGGTCGAGCGGCACGGTCCACCCCGGCGCCTTCGTCGTGAGCAGCGTGTGCAGTTCGCGCAGGGTCGTGCCGGCGAGCGCCCGCACCGTGGGCGGCTGCGCCTCGAGGTTCAGGTCCACGATCCCGCGCAGACGCGCCACCGAGACCAGATGGGTGCCGGCGTCGGGGACGGCGCCACCGGCCACCCCCGTGCGCGCGCCGCTGACCGTGACGCGGTGCCCGGCCTCCGCGTGCCAGCGCAGCACCTGGCGCAGTTCGGCGAGTGACACCGGCTCGGCAACCGAGGCCACGGCCGGCGCGGTCATCCGCGATTCATCGCGCAGCAGATCCGAGACGTCTGCCGGCTGGGGCGCCATGCGCACGCACGCCGGCGCGCCGGTGAGCGGCCCCGTGAGATCGCGCGCTTCGAGCTCGTGCGCCATCGCTAGTACAGGATCCGCGTGCGCACATTCATCGGCAGCGCCGAGATGCGCGTGTGCACTTCGTCCGAGAGCTCGCGGTTGACGTCCATCACGAGGTAGCCGATGTCGCGCGTGGTGGCGAGCTGCTGCGCCTCGATGTTCGCGCCCACGTCCGAGACGATGTTGTTCACCGCGGCCAGCACGCCCGGCACGTTCTGGTGGATGTTGAGGATGCGGTGCGTCTCCGGCATCGACGGCGGATTCACCTGCGGGAAGTTCACCGCGCCCTCCGTGGAGCCGCGATCGATGAATTCGCTGAGCGCATGCGCCACTTCGAGGCCGATGGCGCGCTGCGCCTCTTCGGTGTTGCCGCCGACGTGGGGCGTCAGGATCACGTTCGGCAGGTCGGCGAAGCCGACGTCGAATTCGGCCACCGTGGGCGTGGGTTCGGCCGGGAAGACGTCCAGCGCGGCGCCGCCGAGGTGCCCGTTCGCCAGAGCCGCGCGCAGGGCTTCCACGTCCACGACCTTGCCACGCGAGAGGTTCAGCAGGTAACTGCCGCGACGCATGCGGGTCAGCTGCGGCGCGCCAATCATCGCGAGCGTCCGCGGCGTCTCCGGCACGTGGAGCGACACGAAGTCCGACTGCTCGATGAGTTCATCGACGTCGGCAATCGGACGCGCCAGCCCGAGCGGCAGCTTCCGCACGATGTCGTGGAAGAGCACGCGCATCCCGAAGGCCTCGGCGAGCAGGCCCACCTGCTGGCCGATGTGGCCGTAGCCGATGAGGCCCACGGTGCGGCCGCGCACTTCGTGCGCGCCGGCGAGCGTCTTGTCCCAGTGGCGATGGTGCAGCGCGTTGCTCTTGTCGCCCAGCCGGCGCGCCAGCGCGATCATCGCGCCCATCGTGAGCTCGGCCACGCTGCGTGTGGAGGCGTGCGGGGCGTTGAACACGGGGATGCCGCGCTGCGCCGCGTCGCGAATGGCCACCTGATCGGTGCCCACCGAGAAGCAGCCGATCGCCAGCATCTTGCCGGCGTGCGCCAGGGCCTCTTCACGCAGCTTGGTCCGCGACCGCACGCCGAGCACGTGCGAGGCCGCCACGACCTCCGCCAGTTCGCGGCCCTCGAGCGCGCGTGGAATCACCTCGACGGCATACCCGCGTTCGGTCAGGGCATCGGCGGCGCTGGGGTGAACGTTTTCGAGCAGCGTGATGCGGATGCGGTGGCGGGGAAAGGACGTATCGGACATGCGGACGCCCACGATCTTAGCCCACGCGGGCAGGCCGTCCGGAGGGCGCCGTACAAAGGAAAGGCGGACACCGAAGGGTCCGCCTGACGGGCGCGCGGGCGCCCACAACCTGTCGTCGCCCGGGGCCTAGCGGCCGGCGCCGACGAGCTGCGGCTGGTCTTCGACGGCCGCGATCTGGATGCGGCGCGGCTTCACGCTTTCCTTCACCGGCACCGTGAGCTGCAGCATGCCGTGACGATGCGTGGCGGCGACCTTCTCGACGTCGAGGAACTGCGGCACGGTGATCGATTGCTCGAAGAGCAGCCGCGGGCCGGTCTTCGTATCCCCCGGCGCCTGCGCGCGGACGTTCAGGGTGTTGCCGACGGCTTCGAGCGTGACGTGCTGCGGGTCGATGCCGGGCATGGGCACGTCGATGCGCCAGCCGTCTTCGGTCTGGGTGGCCTGGAACGCCGTGACGGGAGCCGTGGCGGAGCGTGCGGGAAGGTCGCGCCAGAACTGGTTGAAGAGTCGATCGACGTCGCGCTGGAAGGTGATGAACATGGTGGTTACCTCCTTTCGGCACTGAACACGCGCCGATGTGGTACATGAACACTCAAATCATATTAGCCATACGCACTCAGGTCAAGACCGCGGAGGCCTCGCCTTCTGCCCACAAACTTACAACTTGGCACTCAATCTTCGGACTGGCGGGTAGCGCGGCCGGCTCGGCTCCGGACCGCCGCCGCCAGACGGCGAACGGCCGGCGCGGCCTCGGCCCCGGCCGTGTTGGCGAAGCCGAGCACGAACCCGCGCGTGCGTGGCGGGCGCGCGTAGTACGACGACAGCGGCGCCGCCTGCACGCCGTGCCGGCGCACGGCCCGGCTCACGGCCACGTCGTCCACATCGAGCTTCAGCCGCACGGCAAGATGCAGCCCGGCGTCGGGCGGCTCGCCCACGTCGAGCACGTCACGCGCATGCCGGTCGAGGGCGGCGAGCAGCGCCGTGCGCCGGTCGCGGTAGACGGCGCGCATGCGCCGCACGTGGGCGGCAAGGCGGCCTTCGGCGATGAAGCGCGCCAGCACGAGCTGCATGAGGCCGGGCGTGTAGCGGTCGGTCGCTGTCTTGAGCTCGGTGAGGCGCGACACCAACGAACGCGGCGCCACCAGGTAGCCAAGGCGCAGGCCCGGCGCGAGCATCTTGCTGAAGGTGCCCAGATAGAGCACACGCTCGTGACGATCGAGCGCATGGAGCGGCGTCTGCGGACGTCCGGCAAAGCGGTAGTCGCCGTAGTAGTCGTCCTCGAGGATCCAGGCGCCGGTGGCGTGCGCCCAGGCCAGCAACGCGCGCCGTCGCGGGAGGCTGAGCGTGGCGCCGAGCGGATAGTGATAGGACGGTGTCACGACGGCCAGCCGCGCCTCCGGGGCCACCTCGATGCCGCGCGCCACGTCGATGCCGTCGCCATCCGCCGGCACGAGGGCGACGCGCAGCCGCGCCGCCGCCAGCGCCGCCCGCGCGGCGCCGTAGCCCGGCTCCTCGAACCACGCGGCGTCACCGGGCGCGGCCACGACGCGGGCCGTCAGGTCGATGCCCTGCTGCGAGCCCGAGACGACCACGATCTGGCCGGGGTCGCAGACGATGCCGCGCGCGGCGCCGAGGTACTCCGCAATCGCCACGCGCAGTTCGGGCAGGCCCTGCGGGTCGCCATAGGCCAGCGCCGCTGCCGGACGTTCGCGAAACACCCGCGCACTGATGCGCGCCCAGTCGCGCCACGGGAACTCTTCGATGGCTGGCACGCCGGTGGCGAGCGGCAACGCGGGCGCGGGCGGCGCGGAGGGCACGGCACGCGCCGGTTCCTCTGCGGCCGGGGCCCGCCGCGCGCGCGACGGCTTCGCGGGCAACGCGCGCAGATACGCGTCGGTGACCGTCTCGGCCACGAAGAGGCCCACGCCGCGGCACGTCACGAAGTAGCCCTCGGCCGTCAGCCGGTCGAACGCCTCCACCGCGGTGATGCGGGCCACGCCGAGCTCGGCGGCGAGCTGGCGCGACGACGGCACACGCGCCCCCGGCTTGAGCGCGCCGCGCAGCACCGCGTCGCGGAAGAACGCCACGATCTGGTCCTGCAGCGACCCGCCCGCCCGCGACGCGCGGCGGTCGAGCGACAACACGTTCCACAGCGGCTGGGTGGCGCGTCCTGGCATCGGAGATTCCTCGTAGGCGGCCGGGGTCAGACCCCTTACGAATTCGTCGGGGGCCTGACCCCGAGACCTCGGGAACGGTGGACCTATCGCACTACAGACTCTGGCACTACTGGTAAGGCCACTCCGCAAGCATACTCGGAGCCGTCATGGAGGCTCCGATGAACGACGCCAGCTTCACGCCCACACAGAGAACGCAGGTCCGGCGCATGCCGAAGCGCGGGCACTACGACCGCGAGACCGTGCACGCCATCCTCGATGCCGGCGCCATCGCCCACGTGGGCTATGTCATCGACGGCCAGCCCTACGTCACACCCACGGCCTACTGGCGCAAGGGCGAGCGCCTCTACTGGCACGGCTCGTCGGCGAGCCGCATGCTGCGCACGATCGACGCGGGCTCGCCCGTGTGCGTGACCGTCGCGCACATCGACGGCTTCGTCATGGCGCGCTCGGCCTTCCACCATTCGGTCAACTACCGCTCGGTCATGGCCTTCGGCACCGCGCACAAGCTCACGGACGAGGCCGAGATCGTCGAAGCGCTCCGCGACTTCACCGAGCGGCTTTACCCGGGGCGCTGGGACGTGCTGCGCCCCGTGCAGCCGCAGGAGGTGAAGGCCACGACCGTGCTGGCGATGGACCTAACCGAGGCGGTGGCCAAGGTGCGCACGGGCATGCCCGTGGACGACGACGAAGACTACGCGCTGCCGATCTGGGCGGGCGTGCTGCCGGTGCAGACGACGGTGCTCGCGCCGGTGAGCGACCCGAAGAACCTGCCGGGGCTGACGCCGCCACAGTATCAGGTGAGGATCAGTTAGCGGCAGCCGCGGCCACACGAGCCGGGCGGACCAGGCACCTACGGACGCGGCGTGTTCGGCAGCGTCGCGAACACCGCGCGCGCGGCCTCGTCGCTCATCGGCGAGCCGCTCGCGCGCACGCGTGCGGACACGGTGTCGAACGGCCCGTCCGGGGCAAACCACCGCGCGAACGTCTTGCGCTCATCGGCGGATGCCGTGGCGCCTGGCGCCGGCACGAGCGCCAGATCGTACGGCGTCTTGCCGCCGGCATCCTTGCGCCCCACGTCCGCACCGTGGCGGGCCAGCACGAATGCACCACTCAGCTTGCCGCGTGCGGCTGCCGCGTGCACCGCGGTGCGCCCATCGGCTCCCGCCGCATCCACGCGGGCGCCACGGGCAAGGAGCAGCGCGGTCATCTCGTCGTCGCGGAACTCGAGCGCGGAATGCAGCGGCGTGTAGCCGCGTTCGGCGCAGCCGTCGGCGCAGTCGTTGCCGGCGTTGGCGTCGGCGCCGTGATCGAGCAGCCACGTGGCGACCTCGAGGTCACCTTCCGCCGCCGCGAGATGCAGCAAGGTCTGGCCCTTCAGCCGCGCGTCGAGGTCGGCGCCGCCGGCGGCCAGCACCTCGAGGATCGGCACCGCGTTCGAGCCCCCCTGCACCGCGTCGTGGATGAGATAACGTCCGTCCCACGGGTCCTCGCCCGTGCGGGCCCGGTACCTGGTCCGCGACGAACTCGTCTCGTACGCCTGCGCGTAGACCCTGGTGTGCACACTCGCCGGATCCTTGCGCAGCGCCGTCTTCAGGCGCTCCACGTCACCACCGCGCACGGCGTTCACCACATCCTGCGGCGTGCCTTCCCAATAGCCATACGCGGCCACCGCGAGGATGCCGAGCGGAACGGCGCGGAGGATCCAGAGGCGCATGGCGCGGATTGTAGCAGCGGACGTGAAGCCTTTGACGGCGCGGTCGGCGACTCGCGCCGGGCACGCGTCGGCCGTGCTCTATGCTGGGACATGACCTCCACCGCCCCGCCAGTCCACGACGCGCTGCTCGACGCCCTCCTCGATTCGTGGCGCCGCAACAACACCATCCTCGTGAACCTGCTGCGGGCGCTGCCTGAAGACACGATGGACCTCACGGCCGTGGACGGCAGCCCCACCGTGCGCGGCCTCTTCATGCACATGCACTACTGCCGGCTCGTATTCGTGCACGAAGACGTGCCGGAGCTCGGCGTGACGGTGCCGGAGGGTGAATGGCGCGGCGAACGCGACCGCGATCGCATCGCGGCCATGCTGCACCAGAGCGCGGACGCCGTGCGCGACGCCGTCGTCACGCGTCTGCAATCAGGCCGTCCCATGGACACCCACTACGACCATCCCATCCTGCTGCTGCAGCACTTCGTCTGGCACGAGGGGTATCACCACGGGCAGATCAAGCTGGCGCTCAAGCGCGCCGGCCGCGCGTTCGACGATGAAGAGATCGGGCGCGTGACGTGGGATGTGTGGATGGAGAAAGACACGTGGCGGTGAGGCGTGCCGCGCTCTTGGCACGATCTTCTCGCTTGACAGGTTTCTGAGGCCGACCGCGACCTAGTTGCCGTTCCCACAGAGAGCGACCGCCAGGCGCCTCACACGGCCTCTGCGGCACCGATCGCGCTCCTATCCACCGCGGACGGCCCTTCGCACGACGATCGCCTGACACGGGTGAATCTCGAACGGCAGATTCTGCGATGCGAGGATGGCGTATGCACGCTACACCCTCGCTCGATGGCTGGCGCCACGTTTCCGCGGAAACGTCCGCGCTCGTTCCCGTCACGAGCCCACGATCGTGGACGGTCAGAGCGTCGGGCGGAAGAGCGTGCGGATATCAGCCGCGAAGCCGGTCAGCAGTGGCGTGGCGAGCGTGCCGCCGTCCTCCGCGGTGAGCTCTTCGACGCGCGTCAGACGTCCCTCAGCCGTAGGCCGGAACACCTGCACGGTGTCGAGCTCAGGGTCGACCAGCCAGTACTCGCGAACGCCAGCCTGATCGAAGAGCCGCCGCTTGATCTGCGCGTCGCGTTTGCGGGTACTCTTCGACAGCACTTCGACCACCAGAGCGGGCGCGCCCTGGATGTTCTTCTCCGTCAGGATGGCGGCCTGATCGCCGGCAACGAAGATCAGGTCTGGCACGACGATGTCGTGGAGCGACATCACGACATCGACCGGAGACAGAAACACTCGTCCCGCCATGGGGTGCTCGACGAGGTACGCGGCGATCGCGACGTAGAGGCGACCCACCAGGTCTTGGTGACGCAGCCGCGGTGAGGGCGCCACGTAGTGCACCCCGTCGATGAGCTCGTGGCGCTTCCCGTCCTCTGGGAACAGCAGGAAGTCGTCGTACGTGAGCCGCGTGTCAGCGGCGGGCGTGGCTGCGTGCATCGGGTCCTCCCCGGGCATGGGTTGAGTGTAGCGCCGACCACGGACTATCGAGGAGCGAGAGTCGTGCCGCACGGAACTCCCGAACGATTCCGCCCCGGGCGGTCCGCGCCTCTTCCATTCCTGCGATCTGAGGTCGCTCGCGGCGTTTCAGGTTCTGCGGCGCCCGTTATGATGCGCGGATGCGAATTCCCCGGCTTGCCTTCATGCTCGCGTTCACGACCTGCCTCGCGGGTGCGGGCCCCACCTGGGCGCAGCCTGCCGCGCAGCCGGAGCTGCCGTCTGGCTGGACATCCAAGACCACGCAGTTTGCGAACCGCGACATGGTGGCGGCGGCGAATCCCCTGGCGGTGGAGGCGGGCGTCACCATCCTGCGCCGCGGCGGCTCGGCGCTCGATGCCGCAATCGCCGTGCAGATGATGCTCACGCTGGTGGAGCCACAGAGTTCCGGCATCGGCGGCGGCGCCTTCCTGCTGCACTACGACGGCAAGGCGAAGACGCTCGTGGGCTACGACGGACGCGAGACCGCACCGGCCGCTGCCACGCCCGATCAGTTCATGGCGATGGGCAGGCCGCGCGCCTTCCTGGACGCAGTGACGGGCGGCCTGTCCGTGGGCACGCCCGGCGTCATCAGCATGATGGCGATGGCGCACAAGACACACGGCAGGCTGCCGTGGGCGACGCTCTTCCAGCCCGCCATCGAGCTCGCGGAGAAGGGCTTCCCCAT
>JAEUQR010000026.1 GCA_016789705.1 Acidobacteriota bacterium | reverse complement strand
GCGGGCGGCGGCCGCCGCCACGACGCAGCCCACGCTGAAGGCGTTCCTCGAGGCGCGAGCCGCGGCGTTCCTCTCGAACGACTACTACGAGAGCGACGTGAAGTGGATGGAGCTCGACGCCACGCTCGAGCCCACCATCGGCCCGTACGAGGTCTACGAAGACGAGTGGTTCAACTACAAGGCGGCGTTCGAGGCCTTCATCACCGTGAAGGACGCGGCCGAGTCGGCCAAGCTGCAGCAGTTCGCGGCGGCGCTCCAGGAGATCGAGAACAACCTGCCGATCGACCCGTCGCTGCGCAACCCGAAGATCGGCGAGCTGGCGCCGATTGCCGTGGTCAACACGGTGTTCTCCTCGGGCGACGGCAACCGCGGGGTGCAGACGGCGGCCTTCAACCTGCCGAACGACGAACGCGTCGTGCGGGAGAAGGGCAGCAAGCGCGTCATGCTGAAGAACAACCAGCAGGCGAAGTTCGACACCGTGCTCGTGCCGATTGCGCAGGTGGCGCTGGCGCCGGCCGATCGCCCGAACGTGGCCTTCGACGCCTTCTTCACGCACATCCTCATGCACGAACTCGTGCACGGCCTCGGGCCGCACAGCATCACCGTCGGCGGCCGCGCCACCACCGTGCGGCAGGAGCTGAAGGAGACCTCGAGCGCCATCGAGGAGGCGAAGGCCGACATCACCGGCCTCTTCGCGCTGCAGTTCCTCATCGACAAGGGGCAGCTGCCGAAGGAGATGGAACGCACGATGTACACGACGTTCCTGGCCTCGGCGTTCCGCTCGATCCGCTTCGGGATCAGCGAAGCGCACGGCCGCGGCCAGGCCGTGCAGCTCAACTACCTGCTCGATCGCGGCGCCTTCATCGTCAACGCCGACGGCACCTTTGCCGTCGTGCCGGACAAGGTGCGCGAGGCCGTGACGGCGCTGGCGCGCGAGATCATGACGCTGCAGGCGGCGGGCGACTACGCCGCCGCGAAGACCATGCTCGACACGCTCGGTGTGATTCGGCCACAGACGCAGGCCGTGCTCGACAGGCTGACGGGCGTGGCGGTCGACATCGCGCCGCGTTTCACGTCGGCGGTGGCGTTGCTCTCGGCCTACTGAGCGCCGCTCAGGCGCCGGCGACGACGAGCGTGGGCACGTCGGCTTCGGTCATCACGCGGTAGGCCGTGGCGCCGAGGCGGTGCTGGCCGCCGCCGCGCGACACCACCAGGAGCCCGGCGTTGCGATCGCGCACGATGGCCGCGATGCCGGCCTGCACGTTGCCGCGCCGCACGTCGATGAGGGCATCGGCGGCGCCGGGGACGGTGCGGGCGAGTGCTTCCAGCTGCGCGCGCGTCGCGTCGTTTGTCTCCGTCGCCGGGGCCGTGGCGCCGAACGGCCACCAGGCAGGCGCCGGCACGTCGAGGCAGACATGGCCGAAGGCGAGCGGCACGCCGCACGCCGCGGCCCATGCAGCGGCGGCCGCCGCCACGGTCGTGTCCGCCGCGTCGAGACCCACGGCCGCCACGACCTGCCCGAGGGTGAAGCGCGCCGTGCCCTGTTCCACGCTCATGCGCTCGGGCGAGTACTCCGGTATCACGAGCACGGGCACGTGCGCCGCGCGCACCACGCGCTCGGTGGTCGAGCCGAACAACAGACGGCCGGCGCCGCCGAGCCCGCGCGTGCCCATCACGATGAGGTCCGCGCCGGCGCGTTCAGCCGCCGCAAGGATCTCGTCGGCCGGCACGCCGGTGACGATGTCGATCGCCGGCAGCAGCGGCGAGGACGCGGCCGGCATCCGCCCGAGCGTCTCCTGCAGCGCCGCTTCCACCTGATCGCGCAGCGACTCGCCGTAGCCCGCCGCGTCGGCGCCGGCCACGAGCACCGGGTCGTTGATCGTGACGACCGTGAGGTGGCCCCCGAACGCGCCGGCGATGGCGAGCGCATGGCGCAGCGCGCGTTCGCTGTGCGCCGAGAAGTCGATGGGGCAGAGGATCGAAGTCGGGAGGGGCATGACGGACGGTGCCTTGGGGACGGGACGTTAGCGCGTGGCCGGGGCCGGGCCGGCCTGCACGGCCTTGGCGGTGAGCGGCGCCTTGCCGCTGCCGATGTTCACGACCACGCGATCGCCCACGCGGAGGTCGCTCGCCGCAATCTTCGACTTGCCGCGGGTGATCTTCGTCGTGGCGACGAGCAAGATGGTCGAGACGGCGCCGTCCTTCGTGGCCCGCACGACCAGCCGCTGCGGCGTGATCTCGGTGACAGTGCCGAGCAGCTTGTGATCGTGCCCTTCGTGCGCGAACACCGATGCGGCGGGCAGGGCGGCGAACGCGAGAGCGGAGACGAAGGCGCGGCGATGCATGGCAGCTCCCGGTGACGGATCAGTGCGGGTGCCCGGGCAACGGCTCGGGCACATCCAGTGTACCAGACAGGAACTTCCGTTCTTCTTCGAGCGCGCGCCACTCGGCGCGGCCGCGCGGATTGCGATCCTCCATCTCGAGGAGGTCGTCGTCGGTCAGCGCGGGAAGCTGACGGATGAAGCGCACGAGCCGCCACGTCGCCTGTTCGCCCTCGGGCGTGCCGGTCGTCCAGGCTGGCATGCCGGTGAGCTTCACGCCGTGTTCGATGAGGGCGAAGAGTTCGCCGTCGCTCAGCCCCTGCGTGGCGGCAAGGCGCATATCGGGCGCTTTCGGGTACAGGCCCCGCCCCATGGGCGTATCGCCCGCGCCGTCGTTGCCGTGGCAGCTCGCACAGTGGTCGGCCCAGTGGGCTTTGCCCTCGGCGAGCGACTCGGCGGTGGAGGGCACGGGATTGGTGCGGGCCCGGAGCGCGGCGGGCACGAGATAGTGACGGGCAGTACGGGCGAGCGCGGTTTCGAGGGCGCCCGGCGTCGCGATGGCCCCGACGCCCTGCGCCGCGAACCACACGCCGCCGATCGCCGTGGCAAGACCCACGACCGCGAAGAGATGCCAGAGGGCACGCACGACAGTCACAGCAGCTCCCGGAAGGTGGCGGCGGCCGTGGCCGCGCAGTCGCCGCGGCCGGACGGCCGTCAGTTCACCGAGCAGGAACCGGGACCGTCGGGATGCCCGCAGGAGCCGCACGGGCCGGCGGCCATCGGTGCGCGTCCGGCGCGGGCGCCGGGCGCCGACACCGCGAAGACCGAGAGCTGCTTCTCGAGTTTCTGTCCGTGGCAGGCCGGGCACTCGAAGGTCGTGGACTCGCGGACGAGCAGCTCGAAGCCGTGGTCGCAGTCCTGGCAGCGATATTCGTAGAGCGGCATGGGGACAGGATACAGGGGCTGGGGGCTGGGGGATAGAGGCTGGGGCGTGTGCGCCCGCAGCCGCCCGGACAGGACCGCGCCGTTGACAGGCGCGTGCACATTCGTCACGCTGCGCGCGCACCGACTGATGTGGGCACGCCAGAGCCCCCAGCCCCTGCCCCCAGCCATGATTCACGCCGCCGTCATCCCCGCGCCGCACCAGCCCGTCGAGATTCGCGAGTTCCCGGAGCCGGACATCGCTCCTGGCGGCATGTTGCTGCGCACGGAGTATTCCGAGGTGTGCGGTACCGACGTGCATCTCTGGCACGGACGCCTCTCGGGCGTGCCGTATCCGCTCATTCCCGGGCACGTGTCGATCGGATTTGCCGAGAAGATCCGCGGCGAGGTCATCGGCGGCGACCAGCAGCGCCTGAAGGAAGGCGACCGCGTGGTGTTCTTCGACGTGCACCGCACGTGTGGACGTTGCTACGCCTGCGCCGTCACGCACACGCCCACGAAGTGTCCGTCGCGCAAGGTCTACGGCATCACCGATGGCGCGCACGACGGCCTCTTCGGCGGCTGGAGCGAAGCGATCTACCTGGAGCCGGGTGTCATCGTCGCGCGCCTGCCCGATGCCGTGCGTTCGGAGGACTACATCGGCGGCGGCTGCGGCCTCATCACCGCCGTGCACGCCATCGACCGCGCCGCGCTCAAGCTGACCGACAGCGTGCTCGTGCAGGGCACGGGCGCCGTCGGGCTCAGCATCGTCGCGTTGGCCCGCCTCTCCGGCGCCGGCGTCGTCATCGCGATCGGCGCGCCGGGTGACCGGCTCGATCTCGCGCGGCGCATGGGCGCCGATCTCACGCTCGATGTCACGATCACGACGCCAGCCGAGCGGCTCGAGCGTGTGCGGGCGGTGACCGGCGGCCGCGGCGTGGACGTGGGCATCGAAGCCTCCGGCGCGCCCGCCGCCGTGGAGGAAGCGCCGCGCCTCGTGCGCGACGGCGGCCGCTACGTCATCGCCGGGCACTACACCGACGCCGGGCCGAGCGCCATCAACGCGCACCTCGACATCAACCGCAAGCATCTCGAAATTCGCGGCTGCTGGGGCAGCGAGGCCGGCCACTTCCTGCGCGCGCTCCAGGTGCTGGAACGGCACGCCGCCGTGGTGCCGTTCCGCGACATCGGCGCGCGAACCTACGCCCTCGACGAGCTGAATCAGGCGCTCGCCGACGCCGAGTCGTACGCCATTCCGAAGGCTCTGGTGGCCCCGCAGCGGCGCGCCCGGGCCTGACGGCCGGGCCGGCGCGGGTGTGCCGCGGAATTTACCGGCGCGGCGGGCAGGGCGGCTGACCCGCCCTGTATACTGAGAGGATGTCTGAACCCCGAACGGCCGCATCGAGCGGACGCACCATCGCCAATCCGCTCCGCCGGAACGTCGCCATCATCGCCCACGTCGACCACGGCAAGACCACCCTCGTCGACGCGATGTTCCGCCAGTCGGGCGTGTTCCGCGCCAACGAGCGCGTCACCGAACGCGCCATGGACAGCAACGAGCTCGAACGTGAGCGCGGCATCACGATTCTGGCCAAGAACTGCGCCGTGCACTACGGCGACGTGCTCATCAACATCGTCGACACCCCGGGCCACGCCGACTTCGGCGGCGAGGTCGAGCGCGTGCTGTCGATGGTGGACGGTGTCGTGCTGCTCGTGGACGCCGCGGAAGGGCCGCTGCCGCAGACGCGCTTCGTGCTCAAGAAGGCCTTCGAGCGCGGCCTGCCGCCGGTCGTCGTCGTCAACAAGATCGACCGCGCCGACGCCCGCATCAAGGAAGTGCTGAACGAGGTCTACGACCTCTTCATCGACCTCGACGCCACCGAGGAGCAGATCGAGTTCCCGGTGCTCTACACGAGCGGCCGCGCCGGCACGGCGACAACCGATCTCGAGGTGCCCGGCACGGACCTGCGCCCGCTCTTCGAGGCGATCATGACGCACGTGCCGCCGCCCTCCGGCGATCCGGAGCAGCCGCTGCAGATGCTCGTCGCCAACCTCGACGCCAGCGACTATCTCGGGCGCATCGCCATCGGCCGCATCTTCCGCGGCCGCGTGAAGGTCGGTGACCCGATTGCGGTGCTCAAGATCGGCGGTGGCGTGCAGCAGACGCGCGTCACCAAGCTGTTCGCCTTCGACGGCCTGAAGCGGGTCGAGGTCGAGAGCGCCGGCGCCGGCGACATCGTGTGCCTGGCCGGTATCGAAGACATCAACATCGGCGAGACCATCGCGAATCCCGAACATCCCGAGGTCATTCCGCCGATCGCCATCGACGAACCGACCGTGTCGATGATCTTCGGCGTGAACACGTCGCCGCTCGCCGGCCGTGACGGCTCGTATGTGACCTCGCGCCACCTGCGCGACCGTCTCGAGAAGGAGCTGCTCGGCAACGTGTCGCTCAAGGTCGAGCCCACCGCGACGCCGGAACAGATGAAGGTGCTCGGCCGCGGTGAACTGCAGCTCGCCATCCTCATCGAGATGATGCGCCGCGAAGGGTACGAGATTCAGGTGTCCCGGCCTGAGATCGTCACCAAGGAGATCGACGGCGTGCGCATGGAGCCGGTCGAGGACCTCGTCATCGACGTGGCCGAGGAATTCCAGGGCGCGGTCATCGCCGGCGCCGGTCAGCGCCGCGGCGTGCTCTCGAAGATGGTGAACCACGGCAGCGGCCGTGTGCGCCTCGAATTCCGTATCCCGGCGCGCGGCCTCATCGGCTTCCGGTCGCAGTTCCTGACCGACACCAAGGGCACCGGCATCATGAACCACGTGTTCGCCGAGTGGGAGCCGTGGCACGGCCCGATTCCGTCGCGCGCCACCGGCGCCATGGTGTCGGACCGCGCCGGCATCGCCACCGCGTTCGCCATGTCGAACCTCCAGGAACGCGCGATCATGATGATCGAGCCGACCACCGAGGTCTACGAAGGCATGATCGTGGGCGAGAACTCGCGCAACAACGATCTCGACGTCAACATCACGAAAGAGAAGAAGCAGACCAACATGCGCGCCTCGTCGGCGGATGAAGCCATCCGCATCGTGCCGCCGCGCATCATGGGGCTCGAGCAGGCGATCGAGTTCATCAACGACGATGAGCTCGTCGAGATCACGCCGAAGAACATCCGCCTCCGCAAGAAGGTGCTGGCGGCCAACATGCGGCCGAAGAAGCAGGACGACGGCGCGTAAGCCCCGCCGACCGGGCCGATGGTAGGCTGCTGAGGTCTGAGACAGAGGCCCGAGGCCTCTGACACGACTAGGAGGACGGACATGCGGGCAGTCGTCTCCGGTGTGTTGATCGCGGCGGTGGCGGGCTGTGGCGGGGGGGCGGCGACGCCGACGGCGCCCACGGCGCTTCTGCCGCCGCCGTCGATCGCGTCCTCGAACTGCACGCCCGCCACATCGACCCGCGTTCATACCATACCCGTGCCTGGGGCGCCCACGCCGGTGACCGTGTGGATCGACGGCACGACGCCGCCGCGAGGTGCCGCCGTGCGCGTGGGAGACATCGCTCAGGTGTCCTACCGGTACCTCACGCCGGCCGGGTTCACGACGACCGTCCAGGCCGTCGTTGGCGATGAGTTCACGCGCGGGTTCTTTGCCTCCGTCGCGAGCGTAGGGTGCGGCAGTGGCACCTCCGGCACGCCGATTCCCAGGACCGACGGCTCCCTGCGCGTATGGTTGCGTGTCTGGGTGACCGCCGGAACCGCCGCCCAAGCGTTGCCGGCGTTGGGAAAGACACCTGACTACGAAGCCAGCGAACTGATGGACTGGACCGTTGTTCCCTGAGGGGGGCTCGTTCACTCGCCCCGGACTGCCATGACTCCACTTCCGTCGCGTCGTCGTTTTCTCGCCTCAACGGCTGGTGCTGCCTGGGGCATCACCGGCCGGTCTGCTCTCGCACAGCCCGCATCGGTTGCCGCCGCAGCGCTTGCCGCGCTCGAGTCCCGCAGCGGCGGCCGGCTTGGTGTGGGCCTGCTGCACACGGGCACCGGCCGGCTCAGCGGCCATCGGCTCGACGAGCGCTTCGCGATGTGCTCGACCTTCAAGCTGCCGCTCGCGGCCGTCGTGCTGCGCGAGGCGGACCAGGGCCGCCTGCGGCTCGACGAGGCCGTCACCATCACGAAGGCCGACCTCGTGTCGTACGCCCCCGTGGTCGAGCCGAAGGTGGGGCAGACGCTGACCGTGGCCGCGCTGGCCGAGGCGGCGCAGACGACGAGCGACAACGCCGCGGCGAATCTGCTGCTCAAGCGGCTGGGCGGTCCGGCCGGCTTCACCGCGGCGCTGCGGGCGCTCGGCGACACGGTGACGCGCCTCGATCGCTTCGAGACGGCGCTGAACCTGGTCGTGCCGGGCGACGATCGCGACACGACATCGCCGCGCGCGATGGCCGACACGCTGCGCCGCCTGCTCACCGGCGACGCGCTGACGGCGGCATCGCGTGAGCGCCTCATCGGCTGGATGGTGGCGACCACGACCGGCGCGAAGCGGATTCGCGCCGGCCTGCCGGCGGCCTGGCGATCCGGCGACAAGACCGGCACGGCGCAGGCGGATGCGATGACCGACAAGGTCAACGATCTCGCCATCGCCTGGCCGCCGGGCAAGGCGCCCATCGTCATCACGGCGTTCTTCGACAGCGGCCGCCGCACGGACGCCACGCAGCCCGGCGACGAGGCCGTGCTGGCCGAGGTCGGCCGCATCGCGGCCGCCTGGGCAACGGCCTGACCTAGAACTGATCGGGCCGCGCTGTGTCCCACGCGCGGCCGAGACTGCCGTTCACGCCGCCGCGCAGCAGCGCGCCGGGCTCCAGCGTCGGGTAGAGCTCGTGATAGCTGCGCACGTCGCCGGAGCTCACGCGCCGCATGACGAACCACGGCTTGAGCTCGCCGGGCTCACGGAAGCCGGCGGCGCCGAGCACCTCGAAGAAACTCTTCACCGTCTCGCGGTGGAAGCGCGCCACGCGCTCCGACTTGTCGCCGACGTGCAGGCCGTGCACGAGCGCCGGGTCCTGCGTGGCGACGCCGGTCGGACACTGGTTGGTGTTGCAGCGCAGTGCCTGGATGCAGCCGAGCGCGAACATCATCGCGCGCGCCGCGTTGCACATGTCGGCGCCGAGCGCGATCTTGGTCGCGATCTGGAAGCCGGTGTTGACCTTGCCCGAGGCGATGAGGCGGATCTCGTCGCGCAGGCCGGCGCCGACGAGCGCGTTGTGCGCGAAGGCGAGCCCGTCGTTGAGCGGCGTGCCCACCGAGTCCGAGAACTCGAGCGGCGCCGCGCCCGTGCCGCCTTCGCCGCCGTCCACGGTGATGAAGTCCGGACGGATGCCCGACTCGAGCATCGCCTTGACGATGCCGAAGAACTCGTGCCGCTTGCCGATGCAGAGCTTGAAGCCGACGGGTTTGCCGCCCGAGGCCTCGCGCAGTGACTGCAGGAACTCGAGCAGTCCGAGCGGGGTGGAGAAGGCCGTGTGCGCCGGCGGCGAGACGACGTCCTGCCCGGGCACGACGCCGCGGATGGCGACGATCTCCGGCGTGAGCTTCGCGGCCGGCAGGATGCCGCCATGCCCGGGCTTGGCGCCCTGCGAGAGCTTCACTTCGATCATCCGGACGTTCGGCAGCGCCGCGCGTTCGGCGAATGCGTCGAGGTTGAAGCGTCCGTCGGGCGTGCGGCAGCTGAAGTAGCCCGTGCCGATCTGCCAGACCAGGTCGCCACCCGGCTCGAGGTGATACGGGCTGAGGCCGCCTTCGCCGGTGTTGTGGGCGAAGCCGCCGATCTTCGCGCCGGCGTTCAGCGCGAGCACGGCGTTGCGGCTGAGCGAACCGTAGCTCATCGCCGAGACGTTGAAGATCGAGGCGGAATAGGGCTGCCGGCAGGCGGCGCCGCCCACGCGGACACGTGCGGCGGTGTGGTCGGGCTCGACCGGGGCGAGCGAATGGTTGATCCACTCGTAGCCGGCGGCGTAGACGTCGCGCTGGGTGCCGAAGGGCAACGTGTCGAGTTCGCCCTTGGCGCGCTGATAGACGACGGAGCGGTCGTTCCGCGAGAAGGGGCGGCCGTCGTAGTTGCTCTCGACGAAGTACTGGTTGATCTCGGGCCGGATCTGCTCGAGCAGATAGCGGCCGTGGCCGATGACGGGGAAGTTGCGGCGCACGGCCTGACGGGTCTGCACCATGTCGGCGATGCCGCGCAGGATGAGCGGCCCGATGATGAGCAACGACCAGAAGACCGGCGGCCACACGGTGGCGATGGCGGCCACGAGGGCGAGTGTCGCGGCCGAGGCCGCGATGAACACGTTGCGCATGGCTTAGCAATCGGCCGGGCGCGGCGGCGGCGCAGGGGGCCGTGCAGAAAGGCGCAGCGGCACCCGGCCGCGCTCGAGGGCGGCCGCTAGCGGCGGACGAGGGCGACGCGGAAGCCGATGAACGGACGTCGCGCTCCCGGCTCGGCGGCGCCGCGCGCGGTCGTCCTGATGAGCCGCGCAGGATCGGCGAACCCGCCGCCGCGCATCACCCAGAGCGCATCGGCGTCGAGGCCGGCTCTGTCGTCGGCCTCGTCGTAGGGGTACGGCTGATAGGGACTGCGCGTCCACTCCCAGACGTTGCCGGCCATGTCCGTCAGCCCGTGGGCGCAGTCGGGGCAGGCCCGCGCGCCGGCCGGCGTCGGGCCGGCGGCCTCGAAGGTCGCGAGCTCGTGGCGCAGGTCGTTGCCCCACGGATACACGCGGCGGTCGGTGCCGCGGGCGGCCTTCTCCCACTGCGCTTCGGTGGGGAGCGTCACGCGCCACCCCTCGCGCAGGAGCTGCGCGAGCCGCGTCGGCGCCGCGGGCGACGCGGCGAGCGACGCCGTCAGCCAGCGAGTGTAGGCCACGGCATCGGTCCAGCCGACGAGCGTCACCGGCAGGTCGGCGCGAGCGGCAAGCGCCCGCGGCTCGGCCTTCCATCCGGTGGCCTGCGCGAAGGCCGCGAACTCCGCGACCGTGACTTCCCGGCGCGCGATGTAGAACGCCGGCACGTCGACGCTGCCCTCCGCGCTCGCGGCGGACCAGCGTTCGTTGTCGAAGGCGCCGGGCGAGGTCGCCGGGCCGGCGCCCATCGTGAACGGGCCACCGGGAATCTCGACGAAGCCGCCGAGGTCGGGAGCGGCGGCGGCTGGCGGTGCTGCCGGCGCGGCGGGCGGGGTCTGGCGGGCGCCGAGTGCCACGCCGAGACCGGCCACGAAGGCCAGGGCCAGGACCGTCTGGCCGGACCGCGACGGCGCGATCATCGGGATGCCGCCGTCTTGTCGCACGCGAACGACCAGCCGTGGCGGCACGCGCGCGCGTACAATTCCGGTTCGGGCATGTCGGTGAGGTTCAGCCCGCCTTCACGCACGAGTAGCCGGAGGTCGAAGGCGCGCGGATTGGCGGCGGCCGGCGTGGCGCTGTCGAGCAGGTTGAGGCAGCCGGGCTGGAAGCGTCCTTCGCAGGCACGCGCGAAGTAGGCGTTCGCACGCTCGGGGTCGGCCGGCACGAGCCGGCCTTCGAGGTAGTGGCGGCCCAGCTCGTTGCACGCCCAGCCGGCATTGTCGGTGCAGTAGCTGCCTTCGATGCGCAGCAGCCTGGCGCAGGCCTGCGGGCGGTTGGCCTCGCACGCCTCCGCCCAGAAGGGCAGCGCGTCGCCGCGGTGCATCCCGTCGGTGCGGCCGGCGAAGGTCATCACGCCGAAGAACACGATCCACGCGGCCATGTGCGCGAGGTTCCGTGAGCCGAGCGGTGGCTGGAGCCCCAGCCACGTGACGAACGACCGCTCGCCGATGCGCGTGACCAGCCGGTCGATCGACGGCACGAGCAGGTTGAGCAGCGGCACGCAGAGGAGCTTGTCGTAGAAGGTCGGCACACCCAGCGCGCCGAGCAGCGCGTACAGGCCGAACACCCCGGCGCCGTAGGCCACGCCGAAGATGACGCGCCCGAGCGGCGTGTGCGGCGACGTCGACGGGTCGGTCACGAGCAGGTGCAGGCCGAGGAACACCGCCGACGGGATCTCGGCGTCGATGAAGTACGGCACGCCGGTCGCGGCGCCGTAGAGCGCGCTCAGCCCGAAGAGCGTCGCCGCCGCCGAGGCTGTGACGTAGGTGGTCGAGAAGTTGTACATCACGACCAGGCCGATGAGGAACAGCACCAGATAGATGCGCGGACCGAGCGCGAACGTGGTGTTGATCTCCTGTGCCCACGTGATCGAGGTCGAGCCGGTCAGGATGAGGACGAGCGAGAAGATCGCCAGCGCGAAGGCCGAAGGGTTGAAGATGTGGCCGCGGCGCCCGTCGCGCTCCCACTGGATGAAGGCCTTGCCGAGGAAGCCCGCGGCGATGAGCAGGAACTGGAAGGCGAACCAGTCGTCCCTGAACCACAGGAAGAGGTTCGTGCTGAAGACGATCGGGAACGGGCCGAATCCGACGCCGAAGGGACGCTTGCGCGTCCAGCAGAGCAGCGTGTCGAGGGTGTAGGCGAAGAGCACCTGCGCGAAGAGCAGGGGCATGTAGGGGTAGACCGGCGCCCAGTAGTACCCCCAGTAGCTGTACACCCCGAGGTGGCAGCACATCTGGATGTAGTGCTGGGGCCGCGGCTCGGTCCGCACGAAGCCAGGGACGTTCCCCCCGGTGCGCAGGAAGAGCAGCGCCTGCCAGAGCAGGAGCACCCCGCCGGCGCCCCAGAAGGCGAGCGTCAGCGCGCGGTTGTCGTGCACGCGGCCCACCAGGGTCATGGCCAGCAGGCCGATGGTCAGGCCCAGCGGGACGGCGAAGTTGGCCGGGCCCGGCGAGCCGGCGGCCGACGAGGGAGCGGCAGCGTGCGTCTGACGCGAGGAGCGTGTCGAGGCAGGAGTGGAGGCCACGTGTCTGCCTGCTTGTACCACCCGGCCTCGGCTCCATGCAACCGGGCCCGTGGCGCGGTTGACAAGCACGGGACGGCCGGGCAATCCTGTCCCGTTCTAACTGGAAGACTCAGGTTCTGGAGCACCCCTACACATGACGAAGAGATTGACGCGCAGCTGGGCGCCCCGCGCCCTCGTCGCCGCACTCGCGGTGGCCGTGGCCGTGGTGGTCGCCGGGCTCCTGGGCGACGCCCAGCAGGCCCAGCAGAAGGGCGAGTGGCCCGGGATCACCGGTGGCGACACCAGCACACGCTATTCGGCCCTCGATCAGATCAACGCCCAGAACTTCAACTCGCTGAAGGTGGCCTGGGAGTGGAACGGCAGCGACGCCGGCGTGGAGATCGGTGAGATCAACGCGCGCGGCCTGCCCATCTACGCCGACGGCATGCTGTTCACGGTGTCGGGACCGCGCCGTACGGTGCTGTCGCTCGACCCGGCCACCGGCAAGACGCTGTGGGCGTTCCAGGAACCCACCACGCCGCGCCACGACTACTCGATGCGCTCGAACCACGGCAAGGGCGTCGTCTACACGAAGATCAACGGCAAGGGTGTCGTGCTGGTCACGACGCCGGGCTTCTTCCTGCACGCGCTCGACGCGAAGACCGGCAAGCCCATCGAGGGCTGGGGCGAAGCCGTGCCGGTGCCCGGCTTCGGCAAGTCGGGCTCGGTCGACATGCTGAAGGACATCATCGCCGACTGGCAGCCCTGGAAGCAGACCGAACAGAAGTACGACCCGGTCAAGGGCCTGCCCCTCGAACTAGGCTATGTCACCACGAGCTCGCCGCCGATCGTCGTGAACGACGTCCTCGTCGTCGGCAACTCGGCCGAGCAGGGCTACAACCAGACCCGCATCGAGAACATCCCCGGCGACATCCTCGGCTACGACCTCAAGACCGGCAAGTTCCTGTGGAAGTTCCACGTGCTGCCGCGTCCGGGCGAGTTCGGCCACGACACGTGGGAGAACGATGCGTGGCGCACGACCGGCGACATCTCGTCGTGGGCGCCGATGTCGGCCGACCCCTCGCGCGGCCTGGTCTACATCCCGACCAACGGCGCCACCATCGACTACTACGGCGGCTTCCGTCCCGGTGACAACCTCTTCAGCACGAGCATCCTCGCGCTCGACGTGAAGACCGGCAAGCGCGTGTGGCACCAGCAGCTGGTCAAGCACGACATCTGGAACTACGACGTGCCGACGGCGCCGATGCTGCTCGATCTCAATGTGGGCGGCCGCCGCGTCCCGAGCCTGGTGCAGATCACCAAGCAGCCGTACGTCTACTCGTACAACCGTCACACCGGCGAGCCGCTCTGGCCGATGGTCGAGAAGCCGGCGCCGCAGTCGAAGGTGCCGGGTGAGAAGCTGGCCAAGACGCAGTTCCACCCGTCGAAGCCGAAGCCCTGGGATGCGCTCGGCCGCGGCGAGGCCGACGTCATCGACTACACGCCGGAAGTGAAGCGCCTGGCGCTGGCGCGCGTGAAGGAACTCGATCTGCTCGCGGAACTCTTCGAGCCGCCGCGCCACCGTGGCAACGCCGAAGGTCGCGGCCCGGCGAACATCTGCCCGGGCGGTAACGGCGGCGCGAACATCACCGGGCCGCCGGCGGCGGATCCGACGACCGGCATCATCTTCGTCACTGCCTACGACGGGTGCTCGCCCACGCTGCTGCACCCGGCCAAGGAGCGCGACAACGACAAGATGACCGGCAAGACGCTGGCCGACTGGGTGCCGATGCGCAGCGGTCTGCCGCGCGCCCCGGCGCCGACGGAAGGTGACCCGCTGCTCGGCTTCCCGTCGCTCTTCAAGGGGCCGGTGGGCCGCATCGTGGCCATCGACATGAACCGCGGCGAGCACCTGTGGATGGTGCCGCACGGCGATACGCCGGCGCGCGATCAGGAAGCGTTCCGGAACCAGCCGTTGATGAAGGGGCTGACCTTCGATACCAACGTCGGCCGGCGTGGCCAGGCGGCGATGGCGGCCACGTCGACGCTGCTGCTCGCCAGCGGGCAGACGGCGGACAACAAGCCGCAGCTCTTCGGCATCGACAAGCAGACCGGCAAGCGCGTGGGTGCCGTGGCGGTGCCGCGGGTTGGCGGCTACGGCCTGATGACCTACCTGCACCAGGGCAAGCAGTACGTGGTGATTCCGGTGAGCGGCGGCTACACGGCCGTGGCGCTGCCGTAAGGCTGGCGTCCCGCCGGCCGGCGGGCGCAGACTCCACCGGGCCGGGTGTCCTTTGGGGGCACCCGGCCCGTGGTCTGTACGGGGGCAGCGGTTGACAAGAGCCGGGCCGCCGGGCCATCCTTGCGCGGTTTTTCGGACGTCCCCGATTCTGGGAGCTCAGTGACTCATGATGAATAGACCTACACGCAGCTGGGCGCCCCACCTTCTGGTGGGAGCTCTGGCGGTGATCGTCTCCGTGGCCGTGGCCGGACTGCCGGGTGATGCCCAGCAGAAGGGTGACTGGACGACGATCACCGGTGGCGACAGCGCCAACCGGTATGCCGCCCACGACCAGATCAACGCCGCGAACTTCAACAACCTGAAGGTCGCCTGGGAGTGGAATGGCAGTGACCTGCCGCCCGGCATGGAGCTGGGTGAGGTCAACGGCCGCGGTCTGCCAATCTACGTGGACGGCATGCTCATCACCGTGTCGGGCCCGCGCCGCACCGTGGTGTCGCTCGACCCGGCCACCGGCAAGACCCTCTGGGCCTTCCAGGAACCACTGACGCCGCGTCACGAGTACTCGATGCGCTCGAACCACGGCAAGGGCGTGGCCTACGCGAAGATCAACGGCAAGAGCGTGGTGCTCGTGACCACCCCGGGCTTCTTCCTGCACGCGCTGGATGCGAAGACTGGCAAGCCCATCGAAGGCTGGGGCGAGGCCGTGCCGGTGCAGGGCTTCGGCAAGTCGGGGTCGGTCGACCTGCTCAAGGACCTCATCGCCGACTGGCAGCCCTGGAAGCAGACCGAGCAGAAGTACGACGCGTTCAAGGGCCTGCCCCTCGAACTCGGCTACATCACCACCTCGTCGCCGCCGATCGTCGTGAACGACGTGCTGGTCGTGGGCAACTCGGCCGAACAGGGCTACAACCAGACCCGCATCGAGAACGTGCCCGGCGACATCATGGGCTACGACCTCAAGACCGGGAAGTTCCTGTGGAAGTTCCACGTCATTCCGCGGCCGGGCGAGTTCGGCCACGAGACGTGGGAGAACGACGCGTGGCGCTGGACGGGTGACGTCTCGTCGTGGGCGCCGATGTCGGCCGACCCGGCCCGCGGCCTGGTCTACGTGCCCACGAACGGCGCGACCATCGACTACTACGGCGGCTTCCGTCCGGGCGACAACCTCTTCAGCACGAGCATCATCGCGCTCGACGTGAAGACCGGCAAACGCGTCTGGCACCAGCAGCAGGTCAAGCACGACATCTGGAACTACGACAACCCGACCGCACCCGTGCTGCTCGACGTGAACGTCGGCGGCCGCCGCATCCCGGGCCTGTTCCAGATGACGAAGCAGTCCTACCTCTACTCGTACAACCGCCACACCGGCGAGCCGATCTGGCCGATGGTGGAGAAGCCGGCGAAGGCCTCGAAGGTGCCGGGCGAGAAGCTCGCCAAGACGCAGCTCCACCCGACGAAGCCGGCGCCCTACGACTTCCAGGGCCGCAAGGAATCCGACCTCGTCGACTACACGCCGGAGATCAAGAAGGCGGCGCTCGAATGGGCGCAGAAGTACGAGCTGCTCGCGGACCTCTTCGAACCGCCCACGCACCGCGGCAACGCCGAGGGCAAGGGCCCGGCCAACATCTGCCCCGGCGGCGGTGGTGGCGCGAACATCACCGGGCCGCCCGCCGCGGACCCGACGATGGGCTACATCTTCATCCCGACCTTCAACGGCTGCACGCCCACGCTGCTGCACCCGGCGAAGGAACGCGACAACCCGAAGATGACCGGCAAGACGCTGGCCGACTGGGTGCCGATGCGCAGCGGCCTGCCGCGCGTGCCGGCGCCGCCTGAGGGCCACCCGCTCGTCGGCTTCCCCGACGTGTTCAAGGGCCCGGTCGGCCGCATCGTGGCCATCGACCTGAACACCGGCAACCACGCCTGGATGACGCCCCACGGCGACATGGCGCAGCGCGATCAGGACAACTTCCGCGCGAACCCGCTCATGAAGGGCATCCAGTTCGACGCCAACTGGGGCCGTCGTGGCCACCCGGCCCTCGCCGCCACCTCGACGCTGCTCTTCGCGTCGGGCCAGACGGCCGACAACAAGCCGAACCTGTTCGCCATCGACAAGAAGACCGGCAAGCGCGTGGGTACCGTGCCGACGCCGCGCCTGGGCTCCTATGGCCTGATGACCTACATGCACCAGGGCAAGCAGTACATCGTGCTCCCGGTGAGCGGCGGCTACACGACGCTGGCGCTGCCGTAACGGCACGCGGCGGCGACGCCGGATGATTCAGGAGGCCGGGTCCCGACGGGGCCCGGCCTCTTGTCGTGTACGGGCCCGCGACGCGGCGGCTGACACGTCGCGCGTGCCGCGCGCGCGGCCCTCGCTCACGACATGTCGCCTACGGTCACGACTGAGAGTTCGCGGGGGCGCGGACCGTCGAGGTCCACGAGGAACACGCGCTGCCAGCGTCCGAGTTGCAGCCGCCCGTGGGCCACGTTCAGACAGACCGACGACGCCAGCACGAGCGCCCGGCAGTGCGCGTGGCCGTTTCGTGGCTCGTCCGGGCTCACATCCGGCCGGCGGGCCAGGTCGTCGTGCCGGTAGGCGACGCCGAGTGGCGCCAGGCGCGCGAGCGTGGCGTGGAAGTCGTCGTGCAGCCGAGGCTCGCCCTCGTTCACGAGAAGGCCGGTGGTCGTGTGACGCGTCTGGACGTTCACGAGGCCGGTCTCGAGGCCGGCATCGGCAACCAGGCGTTCGAGCGTCTCGGTGAGGTCCAGGAAGTCGGTGGCGGCGGTCGTTGTGACCTGAAGCGTGGTGTGACGGGCGGCGCGAACGGCGGTGACGGTACGCATGCGAATCCTCCGGCGAGCAGCATCCGCTCGCGAGGCCGGCGAAGTCCTGACGGCGGGATGAGCGCCGCGTGAGATGTCGGTGAGATGGCCCGTTCAGGGCCGCCGCGTCAGGCCGAAGGCGAGTCCGGCTCCGAAGAGCGCCCCTTCCGCGAGGCCCAGGAGCGCCGCCGAGACCGGGCCGAAGCCGGGCTCGCCCATGAGCCGTCCGAGGGGCGTGAGGGCCACCTGCGCGCCGGCAAAGGCCGCCGCCACGGCGTGGATGGTGCCGCCGACGAGCGGACGGCCGGCGGCGGCGAGCGCCAGCGCCGCCAGCCCGCACGCGAGGGCCGTCACCGCGAGCGTCCGCCAGCGACGGCGTCCGCGCGGGGTGGCGACGCCCCATGTCGTGCCGCGCGTCGCGACGGCATACCCGAGCGCGGCGGCGCCGCCCAGCACGACGCCGTCGAGGCCGCCGCACGTGGTCACGGTGAGACCGACGAGGGCGGCGAGCGTCCAGCGCACGAGCCACTGGGCCGCCAGGCCCACGAGTCCGCCGCCGGCCGCGCCACCGGCCACGAGGGCGGCCGTGCGCCGCGAGCGCAGCACGGTGTCGGCCACGGCCAGCCCGGCGCCCACGCCGGCGCCTCCCGCCGCGCCGCTCACCGCGCCGAGCACCACGAGCACCGGCACGACGGTTGGCGGCGCCGTCCCGCCCGGCGTGAGCGTGAGCAGCAGTCCGCCGGCCAGGCCGCCGAGCGCCCCGGCGGCGCCACTGCCGGCCGCGGCTGCCGCCGCGCGCGTAGCGGCGAGGCCAGCCGCCCGTCTGAGGCGCAGCACGACCACGTGCCAGGCCACCGCCGCGGCTGACGGGGCATGGCGCACGGGCACGTCGCCGGCGTTCGCGACGTCCCACCGCGTGTCGCGCAGCAGCGCCCGGGCCCGCGCATGGCCGGGGCGCGTGCCGAGCCGGCCGAGCGCCTCCGCCGTACCGAGGGCGTGCAGCGCTTCGGCGGCGTCACGCTGGTCCTCGTCGCCGAGCGCGCCGGCGTCCGCGGTGATCCGCACGAGGAGCGGCTCGAAGGCATCGAGGGCGTCGGTCGCTTCGACGCCGGAGTGCGTGGCGGTGAGCCTCGCCGGCGTTTCGGGGGGCGCCGTGGGCGCGTCCGCCGCGTCGTCCTCCTCGATGACGTCCAGGCCGACGAACTGGTAGCCGTGCCGCGAGACCGTGCGCACGAAGCGCGGCTCGCGCGAGTCGTCGCCGAGCGTACGGCGGATGGTGCGAACGGCCTGGCTCAGCGCGCTGTCCGACACGATCACGTCGCTCCACACGCGATCGAAGATCTCGCGCCGGTGTACCGCGTCGCCGCGCCGTTCGACGAGGTAGACGAGCAGGTCGAAATAGCGCGGGATGAGCGGCTGCACCGCGCCCGCGCGCAGCAGGACGCGGCGGCGGGGCGAGAGCACGAAGTCGCCGAAGCGGTAGCGGGGCACGGGCGGCTGACTCGTGAGGGCGTGTCAGTAATCGCGGACGCGCCTGGCCAGCAGGCCCGTGGCGTCGTCGAGGTCGAGGTCCACGACGAGCAGCCCGGCGAGGCCGTACGGCTGGAAGGCGAGCAGCGTGCCATCGGGACGGGCGATCGCGGATGTCGTCGGCGAGCCGGGGCTCGCGAAATTCACGGCTGCGACGAAACACGTGTTCTCGGCGGCCCGGCAGAGGATCGCCTTTTCGTGAAAGGTATTCGCCGGATCGGCGAAGGTCGTGGGCCGATAGCTGCCAGGTTCGGCCTCGTGGAAGTGCGGCAGGAAGACCACCTGCGCGCCGCGCCTCGCGGCCCAGCGCACGGTTTCCGGGTATCGCCAGCCTTCGTGGCAGATCGACAGTCCGAAGGTGAGCGGGCCGGCCGTGTAGAGGTGCCGTTCGGTGCCCGCCTCCCACGTGGGCTCCTCCGAGGGATCGAGCTGCACCTTGTCGTGGAATCCGGCGGTCGTGCCATCGGCGTTCACGACGAGCGTCGAGATGCGGTGACGGCCGTGGACGATGCGCTCCGTGCCGAGCACGACCGTGACCGCGGCCGCGGCCGCCGCCTCGGCCACCTGCCGCCAGGCGTCATCGAGGAAGGCGGCCTCGGGCGGCGCCATGCGCCGTGACGTGGTGCGGTAGCCGGGGATGAAGTTCTCGGGAAAGCAGATCACGCGCGCGCCGGCGCGCCCGGCCTCGGCGACGGCGGCGACGGCGTCGCCGACCGACGCCGCGGGTGAGGCGGGAAAGGGGAGATTGGCGAGGGCGAGACGCACGGTGGCCATCGGGGCTCGTGTCCTACTTGAGTGTGGCCAGGCGGTCGACGTCGCGGCGATCGCCCAGCAGTTCCCAGCGAAGAAGCGCCAGCGGCACGTTGCCGTTCTTCCAGAGATAGTCGTGGAACGCGCGCAGCGAGAACGCCGCCCCCTGCGCGCGCCGGGCGTCGGCGAGCAGGCTCGTCACCTGCAGCTTGCCGGTCTGATACGTGATGGCCTGGCCCGGACCGGCCGCGAACGACGCCGCTTCCTCGAGCGCGGTCGCCGCGTCCATCGGCACGGTCTTCTCGAGGTACTCGGCGGCCTGCGGGATCGTGAACAGCCCGGTCGCGAGCTTCACGTCCACCTCGACGCGCAGCGCGCGGAGACGCGCGAAGTTGTAGATGATCTCGCGCGAGCGCGGGCTGTCGTGCCACAGGCCCGCCTGCAGCGTCATCTCCTCGGCGTAGAAACCGAGGCCTTCGTTGGCGCCGGAGTCGTAGTAGTGGCGGCGGATCGGGTTCTCGTGCGCCCACGAGAGCGCCAGTTGCATGTAGTGGCCCGGCACCCCTTCGTGCACGATGATCGGCCGCGGATCGCGCGCCGTGGACAGGTAGAAGTACGGCAGGTCGGGCCGCGGCGCGCGGATGTAGCTGTAGCCGTTGTCGGAGAGGCGCGACGGGCCCGTGAGATCGTCGGTCACACCGAGGAACGCGATCGGCGCGATGTACGGCGGCAGCAGCAGGTTGAGATAGTGGCCGAGCCAGGGTGGCACCGTGAGCAGCCCTTCCCGATCGAGGAACGTGCGGATGTCGCGCGCCTGCGCCGCCGACGTACGCACCTGGGCGGCGGCATCCGGGAAGATGGCCATCTGCGGCAGCAACACGTCGAAGACCGGCCCGAGGGCCTGCTGGATGAAGAACGCCGGGTCGCGGCGCCAGGCCGGCGCGCCGTCGAGCTCCCAGCGCACGCGCGCGAGCAGCGAGCCGATGAGGCGGTGGTCCACCTGGCGCGCCACCGGCCAGCTGCTCGTCGCAATCGCCTGATGGCGGCGCGCGAAGTCCGCCAGGGCCGTGCGCCGCGCCGCCACCGCCGCCGGTGACCAGTCGGGCAGCCAGTTGGCGGGACGGTCGATGCGGGGGATGTCGTCGCCCGACGACGGCTGCGTGGCGGCGCGCCACGCCCAGACGTCGCGCGCGAGGTCATCGAATGGATCGGCCAGCACCGTCGCGGGCCCGAAGCCGCTGAGGATCGAGACAAGGAACAGCAGACGCACGGCGTGCATGCCGAAGAGTCTATCCGTCCGCCGCGGGCCCGTCATCCGCCGCCCGGCTATAGTGAACGGCGTATGCGTGCCCGTCTGCGTCCGATCCTGCTTGTCATCGTCGCCGTCCTGACCTCGCGATCCGCGACCGCGCAGCCGGGGGTGGCGTCCGCGCTCACCGTCGAACGTGTCGCGGCGTTGCCGAGCCTCGTCGGCACGCCGCCGTCCTCGGTCGCCTGGTCGCCCGATGGCACGCGGCTGGCGTTCCTCTGGAATGAAGGCGGCACGCCCTCCCGCGACGTCTGGGTCGTGCAGGGCGACGGCCGCGGCCTGCGACGCGTGACGACGATGCAGACGACCGACCCGGCGCCGCCGCCACCCGACGGCCCCGGCACCGACGCGCTGGCCGCGCGCGTGGCGGCCCGCGCCCGCGGCGGCATCAGCGAGGTGCTCTGGGACGGCCCCGACGCGCTCCTCGTCGTGCATCGCGGCCGCCTCTTCCGTCTGCGGCTTGCGGTCGCGGCCGCACCCGAGCGGGTCGATCTCGGGGGTGACGTCTCGGACGTGGCGCTCTCGCCCGACGGCACCCAGCTCGCGTTCCTGCGCGCCGGCGACCTGTGGCGCTGGACGCGTGGCGGCGGTGCGCCAGAGCGTCTCACGTCGATTGGCGTCGCGGGCATCGGGAAGACGTCGGTCGGCACCTACAACCGCGCCGATCGCGAAGTGGGCACGGGCATCTGGGGCGCCGACTGGCCGCCGTTCCAGTGGTCGCCGGACGGCACGCGCATCGTGTTCCACGCCGTTGATCGCCAGCACATCCGCCAGGTGCCGTTTCCCTCGTATCTCGCCGCCGAGACTGTCGAGAACCGCCTGCGCCGCGGCTATCCTGGCGACGAGAACGAGCGGCGGACGCTGCATGTCGTCACAGTCGCGACGAAGGCCATTACCGACCTCGCGCTGCCTGAGCCCGGCCGCCGCGCCGTGAGCGACTACGCGTGGTCGCCGTCGGGCCGGCTCCTCGTGGATCACGTGAGCGACACAGGCGCCGAGCGCTGGCTCTATGTCGTGGAGGCAGCGGCGGCCTCGCCGCGCCTCGTGTGGCACGACCGGCGCGACTCGCGCATCTATCCGGCCTACGTCGCGCGGTGGCACTGGGACGGCCGCCGCGTGCTGGTGGTCGCCGACCTCGACGAGCGCGACCAGCTCTTTGCGATCGATCCCGATGCGGCGACGCCGGCGCCGGCACCGCTCACGCCCGCGAACTGGGACGTGGCGGGGGAGCGCGGCGCCGCCATCGTGCAGGTCGTGCCGGGCGCGAAGGCCGTGTTCTTCACGGGCACGGGCCGCGGCCCCTACGAACGGCACGTGTATCGCCTCGGCGAGGGCGACCGCGTGCCCACGCTGCTGACGTCGGCCGCCGGCGTGCACGTGCCGGTCGTCTCGCCCGATGGCCGCAGCGTCGCCTCGGTCTGGTCCGATGACCTGACGCCGCCGGAGCTGCTGGTGGGGGAGGCCCGGGCGGGCGCCGCGCTCGTCCGCGTCACCACCTCGCCTCCCGCGGAGTTCGCGCGGTATCGCTGGGTGCGTCCGCGCTACGAGACGTTCAGGAACGCCGTGGACGGCTTCCCGGTGCACGCGCGCATCCTCGAGCCGGCGGGCCTCGACAAGAGCCGCCGTCATCCCGTGGTGTTCGGGCCGGTCTACTCGAACACGGTGCGCAATCGCTGGGGCGGCATGAACGGCACGCTGCAGCAGTACCTCGTGCAGCAGGGCTTCATCGTCGTGCAGGTGGACGTGCGGGGCAGCGTCGGATACGGGCGCGCCTTCCGCGAAGCCTTCCTGATGGACTACGGCGGGCGGGACCTCGACGACCTCAAGGCCGTGGCCGATGGCCTCGCCGCGCTGCCGTACGTGGACAAGGCGCGCATGGGGATCTTCGGCAGCAGCTACGGTGGGCTGCTGAGCGCCTACGCGCTGCTCAAGCGCCCGGGGATGTTCGCCGCGGGCGTGGCCGCGGCGCCGGCGCTCGACCCGCATGCGTTCGGTCCGGACGACGTCGCGATCACGAGGTCACCGGACACGCATCCCGACGCCTTCGTCCGCAACTCGGCGATGGAGCTCGGCGCCAACCTGCAGGACCACCTGCTCTTCATCCACGGGATGATGGACGACGTTGTGCCGTTCCGCACGACGATGCAACTGGCCGAACGCCTGATGCTGCTCGGCAAGGACTTCGATCTCGCCACCGCTCCCGCCGCCACGCATGCGTGGTCGTCGCGCGAGCACTACGCCGTCTATTTTTTCCGGAAGCTCACGCAGTACCTGGAGCGTTACCTCAAGAACTAGGGAATCAGGAGTGCGTCCTTCACGGGAAGATGCCCAGTTCCATGTAGCTCCGCGCCACTTTGTGGATGGCCGTCAGGAAGGCGGCCGTGCGCAGGTCGGGCACCTCGGGGTGCTGCTTCCGGGTGTCGCGCAGGCCGTTGTAGGCGTTGATCATCGTTTCCTCCAGCCCGGAGTTGACGAGATCCAGTTCGTCCGGACCCTTGGCGAGCGCGGCCCGCTGGGCCTCGCTGAAGGACGTGCCGGTGGCCAGTTCGATCGCCTTGAGCATCTGCCGTTCGTTGGCTTCTTCGTGGCGCTTCGAGATGCGGCCGAAGCGCACGTGCGAGAGGTTCTTCAGCCACTCGAAGTACGACACGGTGACGCCGCCGGCATTGGCGTAGATGTCGGGAATCACCATCACGCCCTTCTGGCGGAAGATCGGATCGGCGTCGGGCGTGGTCGGGCCGTTGGCGCCTTCGAGGATGATCTTCGCCTTCACGCGGGGCGCGTTCCCGGCGGTGAACTGGTTCTCGAGCGCCGCCGGGATGAGGATGTCGCACTCCATTTCGAGGGCCGCCGCGGTGCTCGGGAGTGGCGTGGCGCCGGGGAAGGTGAGAATCGAGGCGCCGCCCTTGCGGTGCTGGAAGACCTCGTCTTCGTGCAGGCCCTTCGGGTTCGTGATGGCGCCCTCGCGTTCGGCGATGGCGACGATGATCGCGCCGGCCTCGCGGCAGAATCGTGCCGCGTGATAACCGACGTTGCCGAGGCCCTGCACGACCACGCGCTTGCCCTCGAGGCCGGTCGTGAGACCGAGCGCCTGCATGTCCTCGGCGTGCGAACACGCTTCGCGGATGGCGTAGAAGAGGCCGCGGCCGGTGGCCTCACGACGTCCGTTCACGCCTCCCTGGGCGAGCGGCTTGCCGGTGACACAGCCGATGGCGTCGAGCTGGCCGGGATGGAGCGCCGAGTAGGTGTCGGCAATCCACGCCATCTCGCGTTCGCCGGTGCCGTAGTCGGGGGCCGGCACGTCGATGCCGGGGCCGATGAAGTTCTTCTTCACGAGCTCGTGCGTGTAGCGCCGGGTGATGCGTTCGAGCTCTTCGGCGGTGTACTGCTTCGGATCGATCTTGATGCCGCCCTTGGCGCCGCCGTACGGGACGTCCACGATCGAGCACTTGTAGGTCATGAGGGCGGCCAGCGCCATCACTTCCTCTTCGTGCACGTCAGGCGCGTAGCGGATGCCGCCCTTGGTCGGCAGCTTGTGGTGGCTGTGTTCGACGCGCCAGCCGTGGATGACTTCAATCGTGCCGTCGGCACGCCGCAGGGGGAAGTCGAAGCGATAGATGCTGTTGCAGCAGCGGATCTGCGCCAGCAGTCCTTCCGGATAGGTCGTGAAACGGGCGGCGTCGTTGAAGTAGCGGGTGACCTGGTCGAAGAAGCTCTCGGTGGCGTGCATCGCATGGTCTCCGGTGAATTCGGCCTTTGGGCGAAAGCCCCATTAACGCAGTGGTGTCAGCCGGCTGACTCGTAGTGACAATTCTGCCGTGTGAATTACACAGTTGGTCGTCGCGAAGGCGGTGATTCAGAGTGTCGCCCTAGTGACGCGGCAGCGGATCCGCAGGATTCGTCCCATGATTGCACGACATTACGCGCAAAATGACGGATGAGGGCCGCGACGGCACACGACTTGCCAAAATTGCGGCTAGACTCCGGGTGCCGACGATCGACAAGTGTCATGTTGCTGAACATTCTGCCCTTTGCCGCCCGTGATTTTGCCGTCGACCTCGGCACCGCGAATACAGTTGTGTTCGCGCCGGGGCGAGGCATCGTTGTCGACGAGCCGTCGATTGTCGCCATCAACACGCAGAGCGACAAGACCGAGGCTGTCGGGCACGAAGCCCACGCGATGCTGGGGCGAACGCCCGCGAACATCACGACGATCCGCCCGCTGCGTGACGGCGTCATCGCCGACTTCGAAGCGGCCGAGCGGCTCCTGAGCCACCTCATCCGCAAGGCGCAGGGCAGCGTGACCTGGCGGCGCACCCGCCTCGTCATCGGCATTCCGTCGAGCATCACCCAGGTGGAACGGCGCGCCGTGGTCGACAGCGCCTACCGCGCCAAGGCGAGCGAAGTACACCTGGTCGAAGAGCCGATGGCCGCCGCCATCGGCGCCGGGCTGCCGATCACCGAAGCCACCGGATCGATGGTGGTCGATATCGGCGGCGGCACCACCGACATCGCCGTCATCTCGCTCGGCGGCATGGTCTACACGAGCGCGATCCGTACGGCCGGCAATCACATGGACGATGCGATCATCAGCTTCATGCGCCGCCGTCACGGGCTGCTCATCGGCGAACGCACGGCCGAAGACGTGAAGATCCGCCTCGGTTCGGCCTGCGACGGTGAACCGGTGCGCGACATGGAAGTCCGTGGCCGCTGTATGCGCGAGGGCCGCCCCCGGATCGTCGAAGTGACCGAACCGGAAGTGCGCGACGCGCTCGCCGAACCGCTGCGCGCCATCGTCGGCGCCGTCAAGAACGCGCTCGAGTGTGTGCCGCCCGAGATTGCCGCCGACATCTACGAGCAGGGCCTCGTGCTCACCGGCGGCGGGGCGCTCCTGACGCGGCTCGATGAGCGCCTGCGCCAGGAAACCGGCGTGCCCGTGCGCGTGGCCGACGATCCACTGACCTCGGTCGTCAAGGGCGCCGGCAGAATGCTCGACGACACGGCGCTCCTGCGCCGCGTCGCCTGGGTCGCCTGAGCCGCGCGATCGCGCGGATTCACGCCGAAACCCACCACCAGGCGCCGCACGGCGCGGCCGGTTTGTTATCCTGTGGTCGCCTATGTCGTCCACTCTCGAGGAAATGCGGCCCGCCAGATTGTGGCGGACGATGTCCACCGACCGCCGTCTCGCGGCCGCCACTGCGTTCTGGACCGATGAGAACGCCGCGCTCGAACAGGCCGAGGCCATCGCGCTCATCGCCCGCCAGATCAAGTTCCGGCCGCGCAGCGTGCAGGCGCTCGGCGTCGACAAGCGCGCGAAGTACCTCGCCGGCATCGCGCAGGTGTCGGATCTGCTGGCCGCCCGCCTCCTCGTCGTCTACCACCTCGAGTACCAGCGGCCGATGATGGGCGCCTTCCTCGACGCGCTCGGCATCACGCACGTCGACGGGCTCATCGAAGACGAGACCCCGAAGCAGCCGACGCCCGACGCGATTCAGGCGGCGGCAGATACGCTGTCGGCGACGTTTCCGAAGGGTGACGTGGGACGCTACTTCTGGACCCTGCTCTGGCAGGATCCCGAGACCTGGGGCGCCCTGCAGACGCGGCCGGAACTCACCGAGCTGTCGTAATGGCCGCCTTCGAGCGCCACGTCTTCGTCTGCGGCAACCAGCGCGCGGCCGACCATCCGCGCGGCTGCTGCGATCCCGAGGGCGGCGAGACGCTCCACAAGCGGTTCAAGCAGGTGATTGCCGAACGCGGCCTGACCCGCACCGTGCGCGCCAACCGCGCCGGCTGTCTCGACCAGTGTGAGCACGGCCCGACGGTGGTCGTCTATCCCGATGCGGTGTGGTACGGGCCGGTGACGGCGGCCGACGTCGAAGAGATCGTCACGGCGCATCTCGTGGCCGGGGAGCCAGTGGCGCGCCTGCGCCTGGCCGACGGCTGCATCAACACGGGCACCTGCGCGCACAAGCCGCGGCGCCCCGGTCCCGCGTAACTTCCGGTTCCCACGATGGACGCCCTGTTCACGACCGACAATTTTATCGCGCTTGCCACGCTCACGGCCCTCGAGGTCGTGCTCGGCGTGGACAACGTCATCTTCATCTCGATCCTCGCCGGCAAGCTGCCAGCGAACCAGCAGGCGCGGGCGCGGCGCGTGGGCCTCATGGCCGCGATGGTGATGCGCATCCTGCTGCTGTTCTCCCTCGCCTGGATCGTGCGCCTGACCGAGCCGCTCTTCAGTGTGCTCGGCCGCGGCATCTCGGGGCGCGATCTCATCCTGCTCGGCGGCGGTCTGTTCCTGCTCGCCAAGGCGACGATCGAAATCCACGACAAGCTGGAAGGTGTGGAAGGGGAGCGGTCGGCGAAGGTGGCGCCGTCCTTCGGCGCGGTGATCGTACAGATCATGCTGCTCGACATCGTCTTCTCGCTCGACTCGGTCATCACCGCCGTGGGCATGGCCGACTCGATCGCGGTGATGGTGGTCGCCGTCATCATCGCCGTCGGCATCATGATGCTCTCGGCCGGCAGTGTCTCGGAGTTCGTGCAGCGGCATCCCACGGTGAAGGTGCTCGCGCTCAGCTTCCTGATGCTCATCGGCCTGTCGCTCGTCGGCGAGGGCCTCGGCCACCACATCCCGAAGGGCTACATCTACTTCGCGATGGGCTTCTCGGTGTTTGTCGAGATGATCAACCTGCGGCTGCGCACGCCTGGCGTGCCGGTGGAACTGCACGAGCCCTACACGCCGGACCCGCCGCACCACTAGCCGGCTGTCGCGCCGGCGTCATTCGGGCGTCGCGCTCGCGGCCTCGCGCGCGAAGGCGGCGACGGCATCGGCAATCGCCGATTCGACGGCCTCCTGCCGCTGGCCCGAGGCGGCCGTGACCTTCAGCGAGTGATCGCCGGTCTCGACCGGAAACACACGCACGCGCGGAGCGTTCGTGGTGGCCGCCCGCACGTCGTCGGGGCCCCCGAAGGTGTCGCGAGTGCCCTGCACGACGAGTGTCGGCACGCTCAGCCGCGCGAGGTGCGAGACGCGGTCACCGCCGCGCGGCCCCGGCGGACGCAGTGGATAGCCGAAGGCCACCGCCGCTGCGAGCGGCACGCCGCACCTCCACCCTTCGGGCTGCGCGGCCAGATGCGTGGCCATACGTCCCCCCATCGACTTGCCGGCCACGGCCACCGCCCGCGCCTGGCCGTCCAGGGCCGCCACGCCGGCGGCCACCGCGTCATGCAACGCGGCTTCGAGCACCGGCGGCCGGTCCGGCAGCTTGCGTCCGGCGGCCATGTAGGGGAAGTCGAAGGTCAGGACGTCGAGGCCGCGCTCGGCGAGCAGTCCGGCGATGCGGCGGATGAAAGGCGATCGATGGCCGGCGCCCGCGCCGTGGGCGAAAACCACGAGGATGCCGGCGGGCGTGGCGGCTCGCCGGAGTTCGCCGGGCAGCGGCTGGCCGTCGGTTGGGATGGAGATGACAAGCGATGACATGGAAGGCGTTTATAGTATTGCCCGACGTCACCGCTTCAGCCCTCAGACGTAATTCTGCCTTATGCGAATCTCTGTCTTGCCGGCGTCCGTGGCCTTGCCACGCCGCCTCGCGCGCGTCGTGTTCGGCGCCAGTCTCGTGCTCGTCTCCGCTCAGTTCGCCGCCGCGCAGATCCCCCCCGGATCGCCGGCGCTGCGTCCCCGGCCGACTGGTGCCGCCGTGCCGGTGCCCGAGGCGCCGAGCCTCGATGGCGACGTGCTGAACGACCCGGTGTGGAAGGCGGCCACGCCCCTGACCGGCTTCGTGCAGGAACTGCCGTCGGAAGGCGCTCCCGAGAGCGAGAAGACCGAGGTGCGGCTCGTCTTCACCAAGGACACGCTCTACATCGGCGCCGTGATGTACGACTCCGAGCCGGGCGCGATCGTCACCGCCGATCCGCGCCGTGACGCGCCGCTCGACGACATCGACAGCTTCCGCGTGCTCTTCGATACTTTCCGCGATCGCCAGAACGGCTTCGTCTTCGGCACGAGCGCGGCCGGCGGTGAATACGACGGGCAGGTCACGAACGAAGGCCAGGGTGGGGGCGGCCTGGCGTTCGGCGGCAATGCGGCCGGCGGATCGGGCGGCGGGTTCAACGTCAACTGGGACGGCGCGTGGACGGTGCGCGCGACGGCCGGCGAGTACGGGTGGTCGGCGGAGTTCGCCATTCCTTTCAAGACGCTGCGCTTCCCGACCGCCACCGAGCAGACCTGGGGCGTGAACTTCCAGCGCAACATCCGCCGCAAGAACGAGCGCGCCTACTGGGCGCCGATCCCGCGGCAATTCAACCTGTATCGCGTGTCGCTTGCCGGCACCGTGGCCGGCATTCGCACGCCCGCCGTCCGCAACCTGAAGCTCATTCCGTACGCGCTCGGCCAGACGATCACGTCAGGCGTGCGGCCGGCGCCCACCGACAACTCGGCCGAGTTCGGCGGCGACCTGAAATACAGCGTGACGCCGAGCCTGACACTCGACGGCACCGTCAACACCGACTTCGCGCAGGTCGAAGTGGACGATCAGCAGGTGAACCTCGATCGCTTCAACCTGTTCTTCCCCGAGAAGCGGCCGTTCTTCCTCGAGAACGCCGGCTTCTTCTCGGTGGGCAACCAGGGCGAAGTGGACCTCTTCTTCAGCCGGCGTATCGGCCTCGCGGCGGATGGGTCGCCGGTGCCGATCCTGGGCGGCGGCCGCATGTCGGGCAAGGCCGGCAAGTACAACATCGGCCTGCTCAACATGCAGACCGACAGCGAGGGCACGGTCGCCGGCAACAACTTCTCGGTCGTGCGCGTCAGCCGCGACCTGCCGAACCGCTCGCTCATCGGCGCCATCTTCACGCAGCGCCTCGCCACCGGCAGCCTGGCGAAGGACAACGACCTCGGGCGCACCTACGGCGTCGACGGCCGCTGGGCGATCCAGCAGCACACCATCGTATCGGGCTTCCTCGCGAAGACCGAAACGCCGGGCGTCACCGACAGCGACCACTCGTTCAACATCCGCTCGCGCACCAACCGGCAGCGCTACGACCTCGACGCCGGATACCAGGAAGTGGGCCGGAACTTCCGGCCCGAGGTGGGCTTCCTGACGCGCGGCGGCTACCGCAAGCCCGACGTGCGGGTCATGACGCGCTTCCGGCCGAAGCGGATCTTCCAGGAACTGCGGCCGCACGCCACCTACCGCGGGTTCTGGGGCCTCGACGGCTTCCAGGAGACCGGCTACGTGCACCTCGACAACCACTGGCAGTTCAAGGACTCGACCGAGGTGCACACGGGTATGAACCTGACGCTCGAGGGCGTCCGCGCGCCCTTCGAGATCTATCCAGGCATCTTCGTGCCGCCGGGCACTTATCGCAACGCCGAGGTGCAGCCGGTCATCATGACCAACCAGGCGAAGCCGGTGAGCGTGAACCTGCAGACGTTCTTCGGCGGGTTCTTCAGCGGCCATCGCAAGACCATCAACCCCACGATCTCGTTCCGCGCCGGCCAGGCGCTCACCGGGTCGCTGTCCTATCAGCGCAACGACGTCGACCTGCCGCAGGGGTCGTTCGTGACCAACCTCATCCGCTCGCGGCTGTCGTACTCGTTCACGCCGCGCCTCTTCGTGCAGTCGCTCGTGCAGTACAACGACCGCGCGGACGTGTGGTCGATGAACCTGCGCCTCGGCTGGATTCAAGCGGCGAACACCGGCCTCTTCGTTGTCTACAACGACACGCGGGGGCTCTACGATCTCAGGCCGACGCCGCTTCGTGAAGACCGCAGCCTGGTCATCAAGTTCAGCCGCATGTTCGACCTGCTGCAGTGAGCGCCGCGCCCGCCGTTCACGCCATCGCCACCGGCACACATGGCCGGTATCTCGTGGAGGCCCCGCCTGGCGCCGGGCCGTGGCCGGTGCTGATGGGGTTCCACGGCTACGCCGAGACGGCGGGCCTCCACCTCGAGCAACTGGCGCGGCTCGACCCGTCGCACGCCTGGCTGCGCGTGAGCGTGCAGGGGCTGCACCGTTTCTACACGCGGGCGCAGGACGTCGTAGCGTCGTGGATGACGCGGGAGGACCGCGGGCTCGCGATGGCCGACAACCTGGCCTATGCCGCCGCGGTGCGCGCGGCCGTCGCCCGCGACTACGCCACCACGGCGCCGCTCGTGATGGTGGGATTCTCGCAGGGCGCGGCCCAGGCCTATCGCGCCGGGCTCGCGGCCGGGGCGCGGTGCGCCGGCATCATCGCGCTCGGCGGCGATCTCCCGCCCGACGTCGCGGACGAGGCGGCGGCGCTGCCGCCCGTGCTCATCGGCCGCGGACATGACGATCCGTGGTACTCGGCGGCGCGGCTCGACGAAGACCGCGCGCGACTCACCGCCGCCGGCACGCCGTTCACCGTGTGCGAGTTCGACGGTGCGCACGAGTGGGCGGACCTCTTCGTGCAGGCCGCCGCCGTGTGGCTCGCCGCGCGGCGGGCGTAACCGTCGTCAGGCGCCGGGCGCGAGCGCGCCGGCCAGGCGCGCCGCCAGTGCCTCGACGGTGAGCGGCGACGACCCTTCCGCCTTGTTGTTCACGAGGACGTAGACCCTGCGGCCCTTCGCCAGCGCCCGCGTCGTGAGGCCCACGACCTCGTCCCGCATCGGCTCGTCGGGTTCGACGAGGCGGTTGAACGGAGAGAAGAGGTCACGCTGGTCTTCGTACCATGCGCCGGGCCTGAGCAGCAGCCGCACCACCGAGAACGGCGGCTCCTCGGGCGGCACGACGGCGGCCTGCGCGAGCGGCATCGGCATCGCCGACCAGTAGTTGTAGGTGTGCGCCACGCCGTGCCGGGCGAGCAGCGCGCGGTAGGCCGGGGTGAGCAGCGCCTTGTCGCGCAGCTCGACGGCGTACGCGAAGTCCCGCGGCAGGCGCTCGAGGAACTGGTCGAGCGCCTCGAGAAAGGCCGAGGGCGCCAGTGTCCGATCGCGTGCCCCCGGCGGGAACTCGAGCACGATCGGACCGGTGCGCGGCATGAACGCCACGGCCAGCGGTTCGAGCAGGTCGGTGATGAGGCGGTCTACTGAGAGGAACGACGGATTGCGCGCGGCGGCGCCCCGGGACGCACCGAAGGTGGGCGCGAGGCGAGACGTGACCGACGCCGGCGCCTTCAGGCAGCAGCGAAAGCCGTCCGGGAGCTGGCCGGCATAGTGGCGCAGGTCATCGATCGGAATCGGCGCGTAGTAGCTGCGGTCGACGCCCACGGTCGTGAGCAGGGGATGCCGGGCGTAGTGGCGCAGCCCTTCGCGCGAGAGCGCGGCGCTGGTGAGGCCCGGCGGATAGACGAGGCCGGCCCAGCCCGGGAAGGTCCACGAGCTCGTGCCGAAGTGCACGCCGGGCGGCAGGGCCGCGGCAATGCTCGCGGCATGTGCATGGCGCGCGTCCAGCGCCTCCTGCGTCAGCCGACGCTCGCGTGCGCGGTCGTCCTCGGGCGGTTCGAACAGGCGCAGTTGATCGCTCACGCGACCCTCCAGCCGGCCGCGGCGCGACCCTTGTCAGCCACGGCCAGACGCGGGACACTACCGCGATGCCCGGGCCGCCGCCCACGACCGACGACGCCATCGACCCGTCCACGACGCCCGTGGACCTGGCGCGCTATGGCTGGGATGCCGGCTGGGAGGCCGCCTTCCGGCCGTACGCCGAGCAGGGGCTTGCGCCCGCCCGCGTCGCCATCGAATACAACCATCTGCTGCGCCTCTATACGGCGAGCGGCGACGTGCGTGCTCAGCACTCCGGCAAGCTCCTGCACGGCGCCGCCGGACGGCACGCCATGGCCGCGGTGGGCGACTGGGTCGCCATCCGCCGCACGCCCGGAGAACGTACTGCCGTCATCGAGGCGATCTTGCCACGGCGCACGCATTTCTCGCGCAAGGCGGCCGGGGAACTCACCGAGCAGCAGGTGGTGGCGGCGAATCTCGACGTGGTCTTCATCGTGATGGGGCTCGACCGCGACTACAACCCGCGGCGACTCGAACGGTATCTCGTGCTCGTGCAGGCGAGCGGCGCGCGCCCGCAGGTGCTGCTGAGCAAGGCGGATCTCGTCGCCGACGTCGCCCCGCAGATCGCCGAATGTGAGGCCGTGGCGCCGGGCGCGGACGTCTACGCGGTGAGCGTGCGCGATGGCCGCGGCCTCGACCGCGTGCGCGCCGTGCTGCCGGCCGGGCAGACCGGTGCGCTCCTCGGCAGCTCCGGCGCCGGCAAGTCGACGCTCATCAACCACCTGCTCGGGAGCGAGCTGCTCGCGACCGGCGCCGTGCGCGCCTCCGACCAGCGCGGCCGCCATACGACCCGCCATCGCCAGCTCGTGCCGCTGCCGGGCGGCGGGCTCCTCATCGACACGCCGGGGATGCGCGAACTGCAGCTCTGGACGGCGCCCGAGACCGCGACCACGTCGTTCGACGACATCGAGGCGATCGCGCCGGGCTGTCACTTCACCGATTGCCGGCACCGCACCGAGCCGCGGTGCGCAGTGCGGGCGGCGGTCGAGGCGGGTGAGCTCGATGCCGCCCGGCTCGAGAGTTTTCACAAGCTGCAGGACGAGGCCCGGGCGCTCGAGGCCCGGCAGGACGTGCGCGGACGCATCGTCGAGCGGGCGCAGGGCAAGATCATGTCACGCGCCGTGAAGCAGTTCTACCGCGGCCGCGACCGCGAGTGAGGTCCACCCGATGCCACCACGCCTCCGTCCCCTCAACTTCGAGCGCCTGCCGGCGCCCGAGTCGCTCGCGCGCGCCGAGGCCTTCGCGGCGCGCGCCGCCCGCCGCCGTACCGTGCGCGACTTCTCGCCGGAGCCGGTGCCGCGGGTGCTCATCGAGCACGCGATCGCCGCCGCCGGTTCGGCGCCGAGTGGCGCCAATCAGCAGCCGTGGCACTTCGTGGCGGTGGGCCGCGAGGACGCCGATCTGCGCCGCCGCCTGCGCGCCGCCGCGGAAGACGAAGAGCGCGAGTTCTACGCCACGCGGGCGCCGCAGGCCTGGCTGACCGCCCTGGCGCCGCTCGGCACTGACGCGGAGAAGCCGTTCCTCGAGATCGCGCCGTGGCTCATCGCCGTGTTCGTGCAGCCGCACGGCATCGGCGCCGGGGGTGAGGTAGTGAAGCACTACTACGCCACCGAATCGGTGGGACTCGCCACCGGCATCCTCATCGCGGCCCTGCACGATGCGGGACTTGCGACGCTCACGCACACGCCGAGCCCGATGGGTTTCCTGACGACGCTGCTCGGCCGGCCCGCGCACGAACGGCCCTTCCTGCTGCTCGTCGTCGGGTATCCCGCCGCCGATGCCCGGGTGCCCGACATCACCCGCAAGCCGCTCGCCGACATCGCTACGTTCCTTTCCTGACGTCGCCGCCCGCCGCGGCTCTGAAGCCGTTCGTGGCTTCGAGGCGGGCGAGTGTCCCGAGGGCGACGGCGTCGGCGGTGTCCCAGCGCAGGCCGTCGGTGCCGGTGGCGTGGCCGATGCGCGTGTAGAGGTCGAGCAGCGTGTCGTTCGACCGCACTTCGGGATGGTCGATCACCTCGACGACGTGCTGCAGCTCGTGCGCCATCATCGCGATGGCGTCGTTCGTCCCGAGGTTCATTCGGAAGCTGGCCCGTACGATGCGCCGCGAATTCGTCGCCGCCATCCACGTCAGGCAGGCCGCGACGTTCGGCGCCAGGCTGCGGCTGATGTCGAGGTAGACGATGACATCGTTCCGTTCGATGCGCTCGACGAGCCGCTGCACGGTGGGCGAGCGCCGGCGCGCCTCGCGCAACCAGCGCGCCACGCGTTCGCCTTGTGGCCGCAGCCGATCGGAGGTGTCGTAGGTGGCAACGCCCGGATCACCTGCGGCGGGCGTTGAGCGCCCTGGGGCGGCGGCGGCCGCGTGGACGAGCGAGCCGAAGGGCATGGGCGCGGCGACAAGCGCAGCGATGAGCACGGGCACGAGCATGGCAGTGTCCTCCCGCCCTCACCACGCCCGTCGTGCAACGCGCCACCCCAAGGCGGGCAGCAATCGTCCGGGTTAGACGGGCCACTGTGAGAGCCGGTTCGTCGTCGCGGCGCAATGGCGGTGACGATTGGTGGGACCGCGGCTACAATCGGCGGCGGAGGCGGAGAGTGATGCGCGCGGCAGCCCTGCTCGTGATGGTCGGACTCCTGATGCCCGGTGCGGCGACGGCGCGTGCGCAGGGCGTGAAGCCACGGCCGGCGACCGCGAAACCCGCGCCGGCGAAACCGGCCACGCCGACCGCGCCCGCGCTCTTCACGACGCCGCTCTCGTTCGACGAGATGCGCGGCAAACAAGCCGTGCTCACGACCGCCGCCGGCGACATCGTGATCGATCTGCTGCCCGAATACGCGCCCAACCACGTGGGCCTCTTCATCAAGACGGCCCGCGAGGGGGGCCTCACCGGGACGACGTTCCACCGCGTGGTGCGGCAGGGCATCGTGCAGGGCGGCGACCCGCTCACGAAGGATCCGGCCACGCGGGGCAAGGCCGGCACCGGCGGGTTGAACCTCGTGGCGCGCGAGGGCCTCAGC
>JAEUQR010000183.1 GCA_016789705.1 Acidobacteriota bacterium | reverse complement strand
CCGGATCGTGCCCATCTGCGTCAGCGAGCCAATCGGCTCCGCCAGCCCCTTGCGGATGGCGAAGACGCCGGCGATGGTGGTCGTGGCCACGGCCCCCAGCCCCACGAGCAGGACGCCGAGTTTGCCCGTAGCCGGGGCGATTTCTACTGGTGTTTTCACATCGAAAATATATCACGCGCTCACTGGCGGCCGGGGTGCGCGGGGTGAAACGGCTATCATGGCCGCATGCTGTTCAAGTTCTTCCGCCAGCCCGCCATCGACCCGCTGCAGGTCGCGATGACCGGGGTCAAGATGGGCGAGAAGTTCGTGCTCGTGGGCTGCGACGATCCGGTGCTGCTCGCGGGCCTCGGCGCGAAGGTGGGGCTGAGCGGCGGCGCGGCCGCCGTGCTCTTCGACGAGGATCAGGCAGTGCTGGCGCGGCGCGCGGCCGGACGCGAAGGGTTCCTGCTCGAGTCGAGCATCTCGCGCGACGGTGTCGTGCCCTTCGACGATGGGGCGTTCGACATGGCAGTGGTCGACGACACGCGTGGCGGCTTCGCCCATCGCGCGCCGGAGTTGCGCGCGGCCGTGCTCGCCAACCTCCACCGCGTGCTGCGCAAGGGCGGACGCGTCGAGATCGTCGAGGGCCTTGGCGGCACGGGCCCACTCGCCAAGGCCACGGTGCGGCCGGCCGGCTACGATGCCGTCACGGCGCTCGAAACGGCAGGCTATCGCCCGGTTCGCGTGCTGGCCGAGGTCACGAACTTCCGTTTTGTCGAGGGGCTGAAGATCTAGGAGTCCGCGCGTCGATCGCGATCCCAGACTCGACGCCTGCGGTGACGGTCGATGCCTTGGAGGTCGTGACGATCTCGAACTCGGCGTGCACCGATCCGAATCGCAGGCGGGCGCCCGTTTCAAGCGGGATCACGCGGTCGATTGCGGCATCGTCCACGAAGGTTCCGTTCTTGCTCTGAAGGTCTTCGACCGTCACGACGCTGCTGCCAAGTATCACCCGGGCATGGCGTTTCGAAACGCTCAGGTCATTCAGGCGCACGTCCACGTCGAGATCTCGCCCGATGACGTTTTCGCCTGCGAACAGCACCACCCGGCGCCGGCCAATCGTGAGGACGGCGAGCGGCGCGGCGTCGCCGGACTCCGCAGACCGCGAGGCCAGAGTCTTCACATCGCCGATGAAGGCATACCCAACCGCGTGGTGCGTCTTGATGAGTCGTGAGGCCTTCGTGTCGTCCGCTATCGCGTGGCGTACCTCCCCCACCAGAATTGGCAGGTTCGACTCCGTGACAAAGGTCTCTGGCCAGAGCTGGCTCATCAGTTCGGCCTTGGTCACCACGCGCGGCCTCGCCTCGATCAGCAGGCGAAGGACCTCGAACGCCTTTGGAGTGAGGTGCAGGCTCTCGTCGCCCCGCTCCAGGGTGCGGCTCTCCACGTCGAAGCGGCAGTCGGCGAACACGTATGTCATGGGGTTTCGTGTGGCGAAGCGACGGCCGGGCTAGTTTATACTCCGCCTCGCCAGCGGAGGAGTGGCTCGCAGCGTGCGAGCCGTGCCCCCATGAACTCATTGCTCACGGCCCTCGTAGTGGCTGCACTGGCGCGTGTTCTGCTCGGCCTCGTCGCGCTGAGCAACGGCGCCACGCCCTACCAGTTCGTGCAGATGGCGATCGCCGTGGAATTCGCGGCCGTCGGCGTGTTTCTTTGGCTCACGCGCCTTGCCGACGAACGGGCACGTGTGTTCGGGGCGGTTCTGATTCTCTGCGCGTCGCCGTGGCCGCGCAACGTCTTGGACTCAGCGACTGGGCCGATCGCGGCAGCGGCACAACTGGCAGGCGCCGTTCGACCGGACAGCTTCCTGCCGGTGGCCGTGTGGCGATTTGCCCGCCACTACCCCTCTCCGCTACAGACGCCCAGCCTCGCGACACGCCTCGGGGCACTCCTGGCCTTCGCGACGAGCACAGCGCTCGGAGTAGGCACCATGGTGTGGGGGTTCGAGCCAGCCTTGTTCTGGCCACCCATCATGGCCATGTCATCCGCCGGCCTGCTGGCCCTGGCCTCGAGGTTCCGTCGCCGCTCTCCCAACGACGACCGACGCGGCCAAATCCTGGCGTTGGGATTCACCGCCGCGGCCCTGCCAATCGCTATCCATACGCTGCTGGACGCGTTCGTTCCGCAATTCAGGCGCGCCACGGACCCCGGCACGCCAGCCTTTGCCGTCTCGGCCATTACGGTGGTTGGCGGCCTCGCCCTGTCACCGCTCGTGACGGCGTACGCGGTCCTGGTGCACCAGGCGCTGACGCTTCGACTGGTGCTCAAGGCCGCAACAAGACGGTGGATAGGGCGAACCGCACTCGCGGCGACGTGGCTGGTCCCGCTCGGGCTCACGGTGGCTGTCGCTCTGTGGCTGCGGGGGGACAACGTCTCCAGCCTGTTTGGCGGCTGGCGCCTCGGTGCGCTGACCGTCGTCGCCGTGACTTGGTCTGCCGCCACTTGGGCGCGCCGAGGGCTCGAGACAAACCTGGGCCTGGACCTCAGGCTGCATACGCTCGAGCACTCGCAGCAGTTGCTTGCCATAGCCAAGGCCGCGCAGCAGGCAGTCGATGCGGACCAACTGGACGAGATCGTGTCCAACCAGATCGCAGGCCTCCTGGAGGTGGAACACGCCACGCTGATCGTGTGCTCTCGTGACGGCGTGCTCGTCGCGCCGTCCGGAGCGCTCAGGCCGCTGAGGAGCGCGGCCGTCGACCGGATCCTTGATGCGCACGCCGACGCCTTCGACCTTGGTGACGCCCGCGTCGCGGCATCGCTGAGCGCTGCCGACGTCGCGTGGCTGGTTGATGGCAACGTGTTAGGCCTGCTGCCGCTCCGCTCTGAGACCAGCGACGGGTTGCTCGGTGCGATTGCGATTGGACCTCGCAGCAATGGGGCACCGTTCAGCGTGGTCCAGGAGACCCTCGGACGCGCGGCGGCCCAGGTGATCGAAGCCGCCGCCCACCGGATCGGCAAGCGACAACCAGAATCGCCGCATGTCGAACCAAGCGACGCCGGAGCGGCGTGTGTACGATGTGGGTCGGTAATGGATGCCGGGGCCAGCTCGTGCGCCTGCGGCGGTGAACTGGAGCCATCACCACCTTCGATCGTGGCGCGTCAGTATCGGTTGATCCGGCGCCTCGGGCGCGGCTCGTACGGCGTGGCCTACGAGGCCCTGGACCTCGAACTCGAACGAACCGTGGTCATCAAGGCCAGTGCGGCCGTGGACCTGGCGACCGCTGCTCGTATCAGACGAGAGGCCAGGCACATGGCGCAGCTGCGGCATCCGGCGGTGGCCACCGTGTTCGGCCTGGAGTTCTGGAATGGCCGACCGCTGCTGGTGATGGAGTTCCTGACCAAGGGCACGCTGGCATCCAGGGCCGCGGCGCTGACGGCAAGTGACTGGGAAGCGATGGCCGTGACCCTGGCCGAAGGCCTCGGCCACGCGCACGAATGCGGAATCGCGCACGGAGACATCGCGAGCCGCAATGTGGGGTTCGACGAGGTCGGTCAGGCGAAGCTCCTCGACTTCGGCCTGGCCGCCGTGAATCCGGCCCCCGAAGTGTTTGCGCAGGATCGACGGGCCTTGCTGTCGGTGCTGCGGGACTGCTGTCCGGCCACCCTTTCAAGGCGGCAAATCGAGGAGGCGATGAACGCAGTTGTACGTATACTCGCGACGCGTGGTTCCCTGACCGCTGACTCTCACCTGTGAAGCGAACTTTGAGGAGGTCGTATGCCAGCCAAGAAGTCGACGACGCGCGCAACCAGGAAAGTGTCACCCGCCAAGGTAAAGGCGAGCCCGAGACCGGCGAGGAAGCCGGCATCCACGAAGAACTACACCGATAGAGAGCTGGTGTTGATTGACATGGCCCTCGCAGCCGGCGCCGGTCTGGGCTCGCATGGCCATCGACTGCCTCTGGCGGCCGTGGAGTACTGGGCCGAATACTTCAGCGGAACGGTGGACGCGGCACTGAAAGCGGGCGATGACTGGGCCAAAAGTCGAAAGAGGGCGAGGCAGGTGGGCGAGACGATGGGGCAGGACGCCGCCATGCGACTCACACAGATTTCCGGCAGCAAGGAGGTAACGCCGGATGAGGGTAGAGCGATCGCCCACGCCTCGCAACAAGGCGCAATTTCACATCCCAGCTGCCCTAAACCCGGTGGCGCCGGGAAGTTCTGCCAGTAGCGGATCGTCGACCATGAAGTCGCAAGTCGTCGGAAGTCCGCGTAGGCGCATGCTTGATCCGACATGGGGAATCAGGCAAGTCAGCGCCGTCGACTGTGGACCGGCGGTGGTGGCTCGACTCGTGCGAGCGGCAAACCGCGTTCGAGATGAACGGGGTCTACTCGAGCGCCTGCGTGGCCGCATTCAGCGGCTGAAATGGCGTGCGCGATACTACACGGGCACTGGCCATGAGAAGTTCGTCACGGCACCTGGCCAGTTGAGAAACATTCTCGACACGTACGGACTCGAATACACGGTCACTTCGTGCCACGACAAGTCGACTGTTCAACGGGCCGTGCAGAATGCCCTCATGTGTGGCCGGACGGCGGCGGTACTTGTAGACGCCGGTGGGCACTGGGCGTTGCTCCACGGGTGGTGCGGTGGTGTCGTCGGAGTGGTCAACCCTGGCACTGACATGAGTTATCCCTACGCGGTCAGCTACGATGCGCTGTGGTCCGACGACTCGTTGTTGGGCCGGCCCGTTCCCCCTTTGAATAAGCCGGGCTATTCGTATGATGGCGAGTGGGTGGCCGTGATTCCGCGTGTCGTAGGCACAGCGCAGGCTCCGACATCCGCCAACAGTTTCCCGGAGAGCCTCGCGGGCCTGGACGACTCATGGAGTTGGTGCAGCTCGGACGAGGCAGCCGACTACTTCTACCAAGCCACGAACGGGAGCAGCCCAACGCGTTACCTGGTGCCGTGGATGGCTGGTGATGAGGCCAAGGCGTTGCTTGGCTTCGACGACGCGGGCAAGTTCCGGATCGCCGCGCACGGTGGCAACGTAAGGATCGGCGAAATCAACCTGACAGATGAATCGCTACTTGCATACAAAGGAGGGCCAATCGGGAACGATCCGTGCTGGAATGGATTCCAGCGCGTCATGTCCCTCGGAACTTTCGGGGATTGCGAGAGAGTCGAGAGGCGCTGGCAGCCTGAATAATCCTAGGTTCCTTCTTCGAGGTTTCAAGGGACGCCCTCGCGTCCTTCCTGGGATCGTCCAGACCCAAAGCGCCGGCCGTTCCGCGGCGCGGAGGGTCCCATGTCACTCCCCATCGCCGTTTCCGTCGACGTCGCACTCGACGCCGCTCATGATGCGTTCACCCAGGGGCGGCTCGACGTCGCCCTGTCGCTCGCTTTCTCTGGTCAACGGCATCACGACTCGCAGAACCGGAATCATCCTGCAAGAATCCTGGAATTCTCCCGGGACTCTTTCGGCACCCAACCGCGATCGTCTGGTCAGCAACCGGAACCTTCAAGGAGGGTGCACATGCGAAGACTCGCGACTGTAGCTATCGTGTTGGCGCTCGTCGCGCCCATGGGCGCACGGCAAGCCAAGGGAGACAGGGAGCAGATCGAATCGCTCGTTGCTGAATTCACGCGCCTCGAGGATTCAGGCGACATGCAGGGCCAGTCGCGAATGATGGCGCCGGACCGCTGGTGGCACGGGCCAGGCGGGCGACGAACCGACAACGCGACGTGGATGAAGGTGCAGGAGGAGTCGATCGCGGCGAGCCGGCAGCGATTTCCTGGCGTCAGGAGCATCCGGGAGGCTCGCGACCTCCAGATTCGATTCGCGTCGCCCACCGTGGCCATCGCGAGCTTCACGTGGTTCGTCAACCGGATCGTCCCCGGCGACCTGCCTGCCGACAAGCGACAGGCGCTCGCCCCCCTGGTACCGGTGGTTCACAGCCAGGTCTGGGTGAAAGGCACGGACGGGTGGAAGCTGCTCAACAGCCACCAGTCGCCGCATTAGGCGCGGTCGACGACGGCGGCAGTCGGCGCAACCCTGAAACTGGAATTCCGCTGCAATTTCCTCAGGACTTCGCTGGGACTCAGACCGCGCTGACCTTCGATTGTTAGGGCTCACCAGGCCGCACGCCGTGCGGCCGGGAGGGCCCAATGACAACACCGCTGGCGCTGCTCTTAGCGCTCGTCCTGCCCCTCGCGGTCGATGCACGATCCCTGCGTAGCCCGGCCGAGGTGCCGGCGGCCGAATGCGTCGCCCTTCCTCGACCGACGATGCGGATTCGGCTGATCCTCGAGCGCGACGTCCCGCCGAGCCTGCGTGCCCCCCTGGAGACCGTGATCGCCGATGTGTGGCGCGATGAGGGCATTCAGATCCAGTGGCTGCCTGGTGCTGCGGCGGGGCAAGCCGATCCGTCGACGAACATCTGGTTACGGATCACGGCCAAGACCATCGACACGCGCCGGCAACCTGCGCCAACGTTGGGCCACGTGCGATTCATGGACGGTGTGCCGCACTCGCACGTGGTCGTCTCGTGGCAGGCGGTACAGGACTGGGTGCGGATGCAGCGCGATCGGATGTTCGGAAATCACTTCGTCGGAGCGCCACACGCCGGACTTCGCATCGCCGGGTTCGACGCGTTCGCCGTTCGCGCCCTGGGCTACGCGGCAGCGCACGAAGTCGGGCACTTCGTGCTGGCGTCACGCGGGCACGACCGCGACGGCCTCATGCGCCCGGATATCGGGCCCATGGTCGCCGGTGACTCGACGCCAGCGGACCTGCGGCTGGCGCCCGCGAGCCGAGAGACGCTCAGAAGCCGCCTGCTGCGCGGAGCCGAGTGCCCCCAGCTGCGAAGCGCGGCACGATAGTCGATTCCCGGCCGTTGACGTGCCGGCAAGGTCGAGCCTTTCAACAGACGCTACCGTAAGCAGGTCAGATGGCGTCCGCCGTCCACGGCCATCGTGTCGCCCGTGATCCACGTCGCCTTGTCGGACGCCATGAACAACACGGCGTCGGCGATTTCATCCGCCTGACCGGGCCGGCCGAGCGGATGGGTCTCCTTCGCGCGTTCGAGGAACGCGGCGTAGCGCGTCTCGTCCATGCCTCCGCGGCGATGGAGGTTCGTGACGGTGACGCCCGGGTTGACGCAGTTGACGCGCACGCCGTGCGGCGCCCAGTCGAGCGCGGCGCAGCGCGTCAGGTGATCGAGCGCTGCCTTGCTGGAGCAGTAGACGGCGACGCCGGCGAACGCCCGCAGCCCGTTCACGCTGCTCACGTTCACGACGGCGCCGCGCCGCTCGCGGAGGTGCGGAAAGGCCTCGCGCATCATGCGGAACGGCGCGCGGACGTTGATCGCCATCATGCGATCGAAGAGCTCGTCCGGCGTCTGGTCGGTCGGGGCCGTGCCGATGATACCGGCCGCGTTCACGAGCACGTTGAGGCCGCCGAAACGGGCCACCGCCTCCCCCACGACCCGCGCCGGCGTGTCGTCGGCCGTCACGTCGGCCGCCACGATCGCGGTGGGCCCTTCTGCCTCGGCCGCCACCGCCGCCAGTGCCGCCTGATCGCGGCTGACGAGCACCACCGAGGCGCCCTCGCGCGCAAAGCCGAGCGCGGAGGCCCGGCCAATCCCCGAGCTCGCGCCCGTCACCACAACGACTTTCCCCGCGAACATGCCCTGACTCGTCATGGCTGACGAGTATAGAACCCGCCCGCGTCATTCTTAGGACACGGTGTCCCCCGCCCACCACAGGTCACGGCCGGCGGCAAGGGCGGGGGCGGGCGCGCCCGCGGCGCCGGGAGGGAATTCGGCCTGAATCCGCATCCTCCGGCCGGCGGCGGGCCGCCGTCCGCGTCGGCAAGGCTTTTGCGATGCACCAGGGTGCCGCCATGCCTGTCACCGCCGAGTCCGACGTCTACTCCCTGGCCGAAATCGCCGCGGCGGCGGACGTGGCCGATGCCGTCGTGCTCGAACTGGCGGCGCGCGGCCACCTTGCCACGCTCGGACCGCTGACCGACACCGCCCCGATGCGAACGCTGGTGGCCGGCCCCGACGCCATCGCCGCCGTCCGCGCCCTGGCCTCCGGCACGACGCCCGGCGCCGACGCCCGGTCCGTCATCGCTGTCGTGCCCACCACGGCCCGCCCCGCCGGGCTGCCGGTGGCGGTCTCGACGGGTCTCCACGCCGCCGCGGCACTCGCCATCGTCGGCATCACCTCACTCGGGCTGTCGCTCAGCGCGGCCCCGGCCGGGGACGAGGTCGTGGCCCACGAGCCCGTCCGCCTCGTCTATCTGTCGCTGCCGGGCCCCGGAGGCGGAGGCGGTGGGGGCGGCCTGAAACAACCGCTGCCGGCCCCGAGGGCCAGGCGCGAGGGCACCCATTCGCTCGCGAGCCCGCTGCCGCCGGTGGATCCACCGCCCGTGGAGCCCCCGCCCGTCGAGCCGCTCGACGCCAAGCCTCTGCCGCCGGTGATGGCGCCGGTGGCCTCGGCCCCCTCTGACACGACAACCGTCGACGGCGTCATGAAGGACGCACCAGCCGCCGACTCGCGCGGCACGGGGGCAGAGGGTGGCACCGGAACGGGACGCGGACGCGGGACGGGTGAAGGCGACGGGGCGGGCATCGGTGACGGGACCGGTGGCGGCACAGGTGGCGGCCCGTACCGTCCGGGCAGCGGCGTCGAGCCGCCGCGCTTGCTGCGCGAGGTCAAAGCGTCGTACACCGATGAGGCGCGGCGCGCCGGCATTGCGGGCGAGGTGGAGATGGAGATTACGATCCGCCGCGACGGCTCGGTCAGTGATGTCCGCATCCTGCGCGGCCTCGGCGGCGGACTGAACGAACGCGCGGCCGCGGCCGTGCGGCAGTGGCGCTTCGCGCCGGCGCGTCTCAAGGGCACGCCGGTCGATGTCATCGTCGAAGTGGCGGTGGAGTTCACGCTCCGCTAGCGGCGCGGAAGGACATCTGTGATGAACACGCTCATGCTCGCCGTTACGGGGCTCGCGGTCGTGGTGGCCGCCGTCGCGTCGGTGGTTGCATGGCGGGCCACGGCCGCGGAACGCCGCCGCAGCGCGGCGCGTATCACCGCCCTGGCGGCTGCCGCCGACGTCGCCGCCGAGAAGGCCCGCCTGCACGCGCGCGAACCCGTGGTTGCGGAGACACCCGACGGCCTGCACGAGTTCATGCCGGCGCGCGAGGCGGCCGCCGAGTCGCACGCGGAGCCCGCCGCGTCCACCGGGGCGCTGCTCGGCACGCCGGTCGCAGATTCGGGTTCCGGCGGACGACAGCACAGCCTGCTCGCGGCCGCGGCGATCGTGTTCGTGCTCGCAGGCGGCGGCAGCCTGATGCTGTTCGTGAGCGGACGCGGGCCATCCGTCAGCACCGCCGCGGTCCGCGTACCGCTCGAACTCGTGGCGCTGAGCCACGCGCGGCCTGACGGCCAGCTCGCCATTTCCGGACTCGTGCACAACCCTGCGGCCGGGCGTGCGATCGACCAGCTCGACGCACACGTGCGCGTGTTCGACGCCGCCGGCATCCTCATCGCCACGCGGTCGGCGCCGGTGGACGTCGCGGCGCTCGCCCCGGGAGCCGACGCGCCCTTCACCGTGACGTTCGGTGAAGCCTCGACCGCCGCCCGGTATCGCGTGAGCTTCGCGAGCCATGGCACCATGCTCGCGCACGTGGACCGCCGCACCAATCTTCCGGCGGCCGTGACCGCCGACGCGCGCTGAGGAGGCTCGACATGCGCCAGTATCCATGGATGGCCGCGACATCGCTCTCCGGGGCGCTGCTGCTGCTCGCCTCTACCCCGGCGCTGCACGGCCAGGACGGCTTCCGCTTCCGCAGCGGCGTCGAGCTCGTGAACGTGAACATCACCGTGGCCGACCGCACGGGGCGCTTCGTCGAAGGACTGCGGCAGGAAGACTTCATCGTCTACGACGACAACAAGGAGCAGGAGGTCACGCACTTCTCGGCTGAGCGCGTGCCGGTCAGCCTCGGCGTGGCGCTCGACACCAGTGGCAGCATGGCCGGAGAGAAGATCGCCTCGGCGCGCGCCGCCATCGACCGCTTCCTGCTCGAACTGCTGACGCCGGAAGACGAAGTGTTCTTCATGCGCTTCGGTGCGAGCGCGGAGCTCGTGCACGACTGGACCAACGACAAGGCGCTCGTGAGCCGGCGGCTCGCCCGCGTCAATCCGGCGGGCGGCACGGCGATGTACGACGCGGTGGCCGAATCGGTGCCCATCGCGACGCAGGGGCAGCACCGCAAGAAGGCGATCCTGCTCATCTCAGACGGCAACGACACCAACAGCCAGACGCGCGTCTCCGAAGTGAAGCAGATGATCCGCGAGACGGAGGTGCTGGTCTACGCGGTGGGCATCGACGGCAACTCGGAGTCGACCTTCGGCGGACGATCGACGCCTCCGATCGCGCGGCGGCCGCCGCCCCGCCTTCCGTTTCCGATGCCGGGCGGTGGCGGTCGCGGCGGTGGCCGCAGTCCGTGGCCCGGCGGCGGCTTCCCGGGATCGGGCGGCGGCGGCGGCGGTGGTGGCGGGCGCGTCTACGGCGGTGGCGCCGGCAACGACGACCGCGTGAACGCGTCGGCGCTGCGCGAGCTCACGGACGACAGCGGCGGCCGCACGGAGATCGTACGTACCGCGCGCGACCTCGATCCCGCCACCGAAAACATCGCCGACGAACTCAGCAAGCAGTACTACCTGGGGTATCCCGCCCCCGGGCACCGCGATGGCCGCTGGCACACGATCCGGGTGGTGGTGAACCGGCCCGGCTACGTCGTGCGCGCCAGGCGCGGCTACACCGCCGCGAAGTAGCGGCCTGGCAGCGCGTCGCTGTGGCTCCCGCACCACATCGGGTGTGGCTGCGCGACCACGGTGCGGGGCCTCCTCACGCTTCGCCACACTGATTTCCTCTACCAGTACGACGTTCGCACGAGGCATGTTTCCTGCACGGACCGGCGTGGCTCCGCGCGATGCGCCGGCCGCTCCCTCCCTGCGCCTGCGGCGGCGTGCCTCGCGGTCCGTTTGCCTGGACGATCTCCATGTCGCGACTGCTGCGCCGCGCTGCCTTCGCCCTCCTGCTCACCGCACCAACGTTCGCCGTTGCCCAGTCGCTCGGGCCGCCCATCAGCACGTGGGAGCCGAATGGCACCGTGAGGGCGCTCGCGCTCGACGGCCACATGCTCTACGTGGGTGGCGAGTTCGATGTGGTGGGTCCCGATACCGGGAGCTTCGCCGCCGTCGATGTCAACGACGCGACCACGCTTCGTGCCAGCGCCAACGCGGGAGAGTCGACCCTCGTCGTGGCCGCCGACGGCGCAGGCGGGTGGTTCCTCGTCAACGCGAATCCGTTTGGCACGATCATCGACCTGCTGCATGTCGGCCCGGACGGCACGCGTGTCGCGGCGTGGACGCCTCCCACCTTCGACAGGCCCACGATTGTGGGGCTGGCCTTGGACGCCGGACGGCTGTTCGTCGCGGGCGGATTCACGACCGTCAATGGCACGTCGCGGCCCGGGCTCGTTGCGCTGGACCCGTCGAGTGGTGCGGTGCTGCCGTGGGATCCCCGGCTGGTTGCTCTCGCCACCCCCACGCCGGCGTCGATTCCTGCCACCGTCTTCGGGATGGCAGCCGTACCGGGACGGCTCTACGTGTACGGCCTCTTCTCGTCAGCCGGCGGAGCGGCACGCGACCGGTTTGCGGTGCTCGACACCACCACGGGAGACGCGCTTCCCGGCACGCTGCCGCCGGGCACCACCGCCCTGGCAGGTCTCACGGCGACGGCGACCCGGGTGTACGTCTTCGGCGACTGCCGTCCCAACGGGTTCGTCGTGTGCGGGTACGACGCGAACATGACACCGCTCCCGGGCTGGACGTTCCCGCCCAGCCTTGGTCCACTCGACGCCAGCCCCACCGCGCTGTACTCGGCCGAATCCTCAACGGTCGCCCCCCCATTCGGCGTGAAGGTAGTGGCCCGCGACCCTGACACTGGCGTCGCCCTCCCCTTCGTACCGCCGCTGATGCTCGGCAGTCCTGGCGTGTCGGTGTTCGCACTCGCTGTAGACGGCAACACGCTGTATGTCGGAGGCGACTTCACCACGGTGAACGGTCAGCGGCGATGGCGCCTCGCCGCGGTCGACGCCACCACCGGGGCGCTGCAGCCATGGGCGCCCCTTGTGGGCGGCCAGGTGCGAGCGCTGAAGGTGTCCGGGGGCGCCGTCGGCTTCGGTGGGTTCTTCCAGGTGGCGGGCGGCGTCGCCAAGCGGAACCTCGTCGCACTCGACCTGCGCACCGGGCGTCCGGGTGTAGTCACACCCGACCCGACATTCAACGTCGCCTCGCTGCTGCAGCTGGGCGGCGTGATGGTCGTGGGCGGCGACCGGCCGTTCGGCACGACAGGACCGGATCTCACGGCGTTCACAACCGCGAACGGCGCCCTCTTGCCGTGGGCGCTCGAGAGCAACGGCGCGATCTCGACGCTGGCCACTGACGGACGGCGACTATTCATCGGCGGACGGTTCTCGTCGCTGTCGGGTGTGCTGCGGTTGAATGTCGCCGCTGTCGATCTCGCCACGGCAACGCTCACCTCCTGGAATCCGCAGCCCAACGCCCCGGTGACAACGCTGACGGTCGACGGTCCGACCCTCTTCGCCGGCGGCATCTTCAACAGCCTGCAGGGCTTTGGCCGGCCGCTTGCGGCAGCGTTCGACACGGCGAGCGGCGCGGTGCTCAGCTTCAGCCCACCAGCCCTGGCCTACATACCGAATGGCTTCGCCTTCGCACCGGGGCGTGTTCTCGTCACCGGCGAAGACTACTCCCAGCCGAGCGGCGTCACGCAGCTACAGTGGCTCGATCGCACGTCAGGCGCGTCGGTGGCGCCGCTGGGGTTCAGTCTCCGGGCCGGCGCCGCGGCGCGCCTCGACGGCACGGAGTTCATCGTCGGCAGCACCGCCACCGGAGCGAGCACGCTGCTCGGGATCGAGGCAGCGACCAGCCGGTTCCGCACGTGGGACCTGGCCATCGAGCTGCTTCCGAGCCTCCGCTCAACCCTTGCGGTGAACGCGGACTATGTCGCGGTCGGAACCGCGATCCCCTTCCAGTCGACGTCGCGCACGCTGGTGGTGTATCCCACGCCGCGCGCCGCGGCGCCGCGGCAGATGCAGTCGCTGGTCGCCGGCAGCACTGTGACACTCGGCTGGCAGCCCGGGTCGGGGCCGGCCACAACGGCCTTTCTCGTCGAAGCGGGCACAAGCGCCGGCGCCACGAACGTCGGCGTGTTCAACGTCGGGCTCTCGACACGCGTGGCCGGCGCGCTCGCGCCCGGGACGTACTACATCCGGGTGCGAGGCGTGGGCGCGAACGGCGCCGGCGCCGCGTCGAGCGAGGTCATCGCGACGGTGCCGTCCACCTCGACACCGCCGGCCACGCCCGGCACGCTCAGCGCGTCGGTGAGCGGGGGCGAGGTCACGCTCTCCTGGAGCGCGGCGGCCGGGAACGCCACCTCCTACGTGATCGAGGCCGGCACCGCCGCTGGCCTCACGAACATCGGCGCGCTGCCGACGGGCCATCTCGACACGACATGGTCCGTACCCGCACCCGCCGGCACGTACTTCGTGCGCGTGCGCGCGGCCAATGCCTTCGGGCTCAGTCCGGCGACGAACGAGTTGACGGTCGTCGTGCCGTAGATTTTCAGTCACCGGTTTCCCCTGCACTTCCTGGAGTGGTCATGACTACGACATTTCGTAACACGCCGCTGACCTGGATGGTGACGGCTCTCGCCTGTCTCGCCGCGCACCCCGTCCTTGCGCAGTTCACGCCGGAGCCCACGCCGATCCCGGGGGTGTGGGGACCCAACAGCAACGTGAGGGACTCGGTCGTCGTCGGCGATACGTTGTTCCTCGGCGGCGATTTCGACTATGTCGGACCGTCAACGAGCGCCTTCGCCACCACGGACACGGCCGATGGCGCCTCGATGGTCGTGGCGCAGACGCCCCTCCGCGACACCATCGCAGCGGCCAGTGACGGCGCCGGCGGCTGGTTCGTCGCCAGTCGCCGCGTCGGCAGCCGACACCTCGTGCACCTTCGGGCGGATGGCAGCCCCGACCCGTCGTTCACGACGCCGACCTTGGCCGGGACCGCGCCGTTCGACGACGTGCGCGGCGTCGTCGCGGCCGGCGGACGCCTCTATCTTTTCGGCAGCTTCAGCAGTGTGAACGGGCAGCCACGGCGGGGGATCGTCGCGCTCGACCCGGCGTCGGGGAACGTGCTGCCGTGGGACGCTCAGGTGGCGTTCAGCCAGGCGTCACCCTACAACTACGCGAATGTGACGCGCGCCGCCGTCGATGGAAACATCCTGTACATCGTCGGGCTCTTCGACTCGGCCGGGGGGCAACCCCGCAGCGGCATGGCCGCATTCGACCTCGACACGGGCTCTCTCAGGACCACGACATTCGCAGGCGTTCGCGGCAGTGACGCGTTTCAACTCTCGGCGGCGGGAGGACGGGTGTACGTCGGCGGTAGCTGTTCGCCGACGCCAACGACCTACGCCTACGTCTGCGGGTTCGCGAGCGACGGCACGCCGCTGCCAGGATGGGCGGTCAGTCTCGGCTCGGACTACTACGGGACGCTCCTTGCCACACCCACACGGGTCTACATCGCCGGCACTGTGTCCTTCGCCGGCCCGGGCAACAACCAGTCGCGCGTCCGCGGCTTCGACCCGGTGACCGGTTCGCCGGACGGCTGGCAGAGTGCCCGCATCGGCGATCTGGCGCCGGGAGCATACGGCTCGGCCGATGCGATGGTGACCCTCGGCGGGCAACTCTTCGTCAGCGGATACCTCACCTCGGCCGCCGGTGTGCGGCGCCCGCGCTTCGCGGCGTTCGATCTGGCCACCGGCGCCGTTACCCCGTGGCATCCCGCCGTCAGTGGTGCGGCGATCGCCCTTGTGACCGACGGCACCCGCATCGCGCTGCTCGGCGGCTTCAACAGCGCAGGAGGCCGCAATGCCCGGCACATCGCCGCGCTCGACCTTCGGACCGGCTCGCCTGCCGCGGTTCCTCTGCCGGCGATAGCGAGCCCCGTGAACGCCTTCGCCGCGAGCGGCTCGCTCGTCGTCGCCGGCGCGGCGTCCGAGGTGATCGCCTTCAACGCCGCCAGTGGCGCCGTGCAGACGCGCTTCGACGTGAGCGCGCCAACAGCGCCGCCAGGCACGGTCAGCGCACTGGCCATTGCCGAGCCGCTCCTGTTCGTCGGCGGCAACTTCGCGGATGTGCTCGGTCAGCCGCGGCAGCACCTGGCGGCCATCGACATGCGCACGGGCCAGCCGACGGCCTTCGATCCGCGGCCGAATGGCCAGGTGTCGCGGCTCCGCGTGTCGAGTGGCGCGCTCTACGCCGTGGGGCCTTTCACGAGCGTGCCTGGCTACGGCCGCGGCGGCGTCGCCGCGTGGGACATTGCCACCGGCGCGCTCGAAGCCTTCAACCCGCCGCTGCAGTACGTCCTCGACATCGCGTTCTTCAGGGATCGCGTCTTCCTGGCGGGGAGTTTCGGCGGGGCGAACCCGGCAGTCGGCACGGCGTGGGTGGACAGGATCACGGGCGCGCCGGTCGCGCTGGGCCGCCCGGCACCGTTCACGGCCTTCACAGCCGCGCGTACGGGCAACACACTACTGGCCGGCGGCACCCCCTCGCCAGGCTGGAGCACGGCCGGCATCGTGGCCGTCGATGGCGTGACTGGGACTGCGCTGCCGTGGCAGCCGGTCATCGAATCCCGCGGGCTCGGGTCGCAGGTCGCTCACCTCAACGCCACTGCCACGGCCGTCGTGGCAAGCGGTCTCTTCGACGCGGTTGCGGGGGTGCCGGTCCACAACCTCGCGATCTTCCGCACGGGCCTCGCGGCGAGTCCGCGGCAGATGACGGCGGCCGTGTCGAACGGCACCGTAACGCTCGGGTGGCAGCCCGGGGGCGGCCCCTTCGCGCGGTCGTACGTGCTCGAAGCGGGCACGACGGCCGGCGCGAGCGACGTGGGCGTGTTCGCCGTGGGCGCCGTGACACGGGTGACCGGCGTGCTCGCTCCGGGCACCTACTTCGTGCGCGTGCGCGGCGTGGGGGATACGGGCCCGGGCCCGGCCGGCAGCGAGGTGATTGTCACGGTGCCCTCCACCTCTACACCGCCAGCGGCGCCCGGGCCACTCACGGCCTCGGTCAGCAGCGGCGTGGTGACACTCTCCTGGGGCGCGGCGGCCGGCAACGCGACGTCGTACGTGGTCGAGGCGGGGACGGCGGCCGGGCTCACGAACATCGGCGCGCTGCCGACCGGCAACCTCGACACCTCGTGGTCGGTACCGGCGCCGCCGGGCACCTACGTCGTGCGCGTGCGCGCCGCCAATGCCTACGGGCTCGGCCCGGAATCGAACGAGGTCGCCGTCGTCGTGCCGTAGCCCGGCGAGGACGGATCGATCCGCCGGGTGGGACGACGCCTGCCCGGCGGCAGCCCAGGCACCGGGAGGTGCGGGAATTCTGGCGGATTTCCTCACCATTGGCCGGCGACGTCACTTGGCATGCGCCTCGCAGTGCAGGGAGGTGTGCGGCACGCGTGCCGCATCCGCCGGCCAGCGGCGGCAGGCCCCTGGAGTGGACGTCATGGCACTGCGACCCGTCGTTCTCACCCTCGCCCTCGTCCTCGCGCTCGCCGCCACCAGCACCGCGCAGGAACGCAAGAACCTGCAGGTCCTGAACGATATCTCGCGCGAGGTCAATCGCTACACGCAGTTCACCATCTTCGACAACGTCGACGCCTCGATCGCCGATGGCCACGTGGTGCTCACGGGCTGGGTGACGATGCCCTATAAGAAGACCGACATCGAACGTCGCGTCACCAAGGTCGACGGCGTGCGGTCGGTCAGGAACGACATCCAGGTCACGCCCGTCTCCCAGTTCGACGACGAGCTGCGCTTCCGCATCGCCCGCGCCATCTACGGCCACTCGTCGTTCTGGAACTACGCGGCGATGGCCAACCCGCCCATCCACATCGTGGTCGTGCGCGGACACGTGACGCTGTCCGGTGTCGTGAACAGCAACGTGGAGCGCGTGCTGGCGCGGTCACTTGCGGTCGGCTTCGGGTCGTTCGAGGTGCGGAACGAGCTCAGGACCGACGCCGAGGTGCGCGAGTCGCTCGAGAAGATCACCAACTGAACCGTCCCGGGGCGCCGACGGCTATCATGGCCGTATGCGCCCTACTCTCTGCGCGTTCGCCCTCACCATCTTCCTCGCCCCGTCGATTGCCGGGGCGCAACCGCCGGCTCCCACGAAGGGCCCGATCATCCAGGATTTCGGTCCGGTCTACACGGTACCGAACCCCGGCCTCGCCACGCCGATGCTGCAGGAACTCAAGCTGCGGTTCGACGTGTCGGAATCGAATGCGGACCCCAAGGCCTTGAGCGCGCGTCTTGAAACCGCAGCGCGCTTCCTGAACATGCACGGCAAGGCGGGCGTCTCGCCCGAACGCCTCAAGGTCGCGGTGGTCGTGCACGGCGCGGCCTCGAAGGACGCGCTGAACAACGAGGCGTACCGCAAGCGTCACGGCATCGACAACCCGAACCTGCCGCTGCTCGAGGCGCTGAAGCGGGCCGGCGTGCGCGTGTATCTCTGCGGGCAGTCCGCCGGTTCGCGCGGTATCGCGGCGAGCGAGATGGCGCCATCGGTGCAGATGGCGCTCTCCGCCATGACGGCGCACCTCGTGCTCAACGCCGAAGGCTACGTGCTCAATCCGTTCTAGACGCCAGTCGGCGGGGCGGCGCCGGGCGCGACGGCCCTCACGAGGTGGAACTCGTCGCGAATCGGGATGCCGGCAAAGCCGGCGATCGCGGCGCCGTTCACGCCTTTGATGGCGTCGGTCAGCACTTCGATGAGCCGATACCCGCGCCGCTGATAGAAATAGAGGGCCGGCAGGTTGTCATTGGTCGTGGTCACGGCGACGCGGGCGGCGCCGGTGTCTCGCGCGACCTGCTCGGCGTGATCCACGAGCCGGGCGCCGACGCCCGACCGCTGCCATTCCGGGTCGGTCGCCAGCGCCACGATCTGCAGCGTGTCGCCGCTGCGGCGGTAGGCCAGCGCCCCTGCCAGATCGCCCTCCATGTCGGCGACGAACGCCGGCACGCTGCCGTCCTGGAACTCGACACCGAGCGCGGCGACGCGTGCCGCACCGAAGTCGCGCAGGAACAGGCCGGCGATGCCCGCGCGGTCCGCATCCACGGCCTCGCGCACGTCCACCGGGGGCAGTTGCACGTGCGGCCGGCAGCCGCACACGATCTGCAGCCGCGCGTCCTCCCAGTCCACGAACTTGCCGCAGCGGGAGCAACGCAACACCGAAGGTTTCGAGCCGAACTGCGCTTTGGGCATGACGGGACGTTCCGCGGCGGGGAGGCGGTCAGGCCGAAGCCGGCGGCGACTGGCGCTTCCCCTTGCGCCCGACCCACCAGATGAAGAACACGAGCGTGGCGATGGCGAGCACGGCCATGCCGCCGAAGAGCGCCAGTGTCTGGAACAGGATCGAGTCGCGCTCGAGATGCACTTCGATGGCCAGCGGTTCGCCCTTCGCGCGCGCCGCGAGCGGCTGTTCCCACGTGATGATGTTGCCGCGCTCGATGGTGCGGCTCGGCGCGTTGTGGAAGGGCACGCGGCTCGGCAGATGCAGACGCACGGCCACGAGCTCATCGCCCTTCCAGCCAACGTTGCCGGCGTCCTTGCCGGCCGCCGCCGAGATGCGCTGGGTGAACACGAACACGCCGTCCTTCTCGACCAGGCCGTAGGCCGACCAGGCAAACGGCGCGGCCTTCGAGAGCGCGCGGATGTCGTCGGTCTCGATCCGCAGGTGCACGTAGCGCCGGCCCTCGCGCCGCGAGGTGCTCACCGAGGCCACACGCGCGCCGGGGCTCTGGAACCAGGCGCGGACGTCGTTGCGATCGAGCCGCGCATTCGGGTCGAGCGGCAGGGGCGCATCGCGCAGCGCGACGAGCGCCGGCACGGCCGCATTCACGTAGACCGTGGCCGAGCCGTCGAGGTCGAGGTAGACGTCCTCCTCGTACTCGTACTTCCGCGTGATGACGTTGCTGCAGGAGGCGCCGGCGAGCGCCGCCGCGAGCACCGCCAGCCGTACCATGCCGAGCCAGGGCAGCCGCGCGCGCGCCCCGGGCCTACTCGTGACCACCAGTCATCACCATCTGCATCATAATACCGGCCTCGCCATGTCCGAGCCGCGGTCGCTTTTCCTCATCGACGGCAGCAACCAGATGTATCGCGCCTACCACGCGATCCGCGGGCTGACCGGTCCCGACGGCCGTTCCACGAACGCCGTCTACGGCTTCGTGACCATGCTGCGCAAGCTGCTGGCCGATCACAAGCCCACTCACATCGCGGCGTCGTTCGACCTGCCGACCGACACGTTCCGCGACAAGATCGTCGCCGACTACAAGGCCAACCGGGCGCCGATGCCCTCGGACCTGGCCGAACAGATCCCGTGGGTGCACGAGGCCTGCGAGGCGATGGGCGTGCCCATCCTGACGAGCGAGGGTTTCGAGGCCGACGACGTCATCGGCACGCTGGCGAAAAAGGCTGCGGCCGCCGGTTTCCAGGTGGCGATCGTCACCGGCGACAAGGACTTCTTCCAGCTCGTGGACGGCCCCATCCGCGTCTACAACCCGAAGGACGAGGGCGCCTGGTTCGACGCCGAGGGCGTGAAGTCGAAGTTCGGCGTGGCGCCATCGCAGGTGGTGGACGTGCTGGCGCTCATGGGCGACACGAGCGACAACGTGAAGGGCGTGCCCGGCATCGGCGAGAAGGGCGCCCGCGATCTCATCACCACGTATGGCTCGCTCGACGCGCTGCTCGCTTCGGCCGGCGAGGTGAAGGCGAAGAAACAGCGCGAGGCGCTGCTCGCGCACGGCGACGACGCGCGCCAGGCGCGTCAGCTGGTCACGATCCACACCGACGTGCCGGTGCCCTTCGAGCCCGAGGCGCTCACCTTCCGCGGCGCGTCGCGCGAACGCTGCTACACGCTGTTCTCCGACCTCGGCTTCCGGACGCTCGTGACCGACTACGCGCCGTCGGCCGAGTCGGTGACGAAGGACTATGCCGTGGTCGAGTCGGCCGAGGCCGTGGCGCGCCTCGCGGACGAGATCCGCGCCAGCGGCCGCGTGGCGCTGCACGTGCTCGCCGAAGGCGACGCCGGCATGCGGGCGGACGTGGCCGGGCTCGTCTTCGCCACCGGCCCGCGCGCCGCCCGCTTCCTGCCCTTCGGTGCCGCCACGCTCATGAGCGAGGCCGGGCTCGACCGCGCGGAGACCTTCGCCGCGCTTAAGCCGGTGCTCGAGGATCCGGCCATCGCCAAGGTGGGCCACGACCTCAAGTTCGCCACCGTCGTGCTGGCCCGCCACGGCATTACGCTCGCCGGCCTCGACCTCGACACGATGCTCGCGGCCTACCTGCTCGACGCCTCGCGATCGAGCCAGGATCTGGAGCCGCTCGCACTCGAGCAGCTCGGCTACCGCGCCCGCCTCGCCGACGACGTGCGCGGCAAGGGCGCCAAGGCGGTGCCGTTCACGACACTCGCCCCGGAGCGCGTGCTCGACTATGCCGGGGAACGCGCCGACCTGGCCTGGCAGCTCGCCGAACGTTTCGCGCCGGAGCTCGACACGGCGGGCGTGGCGGCGGTCTACCGCGATCTCGAACTGCCGCTCGTCCCGATTCTGGCCGGGCTCGAACGGTCCGGCGTGAAGGTGGATACGCAGGCGCTGGCCAGCCAGGCTGCGCACATGGAGCAGGAGATGGGCGCGCTCGCCGCCGAGATCCACCGGCAGGCCGGCGAGACGTTTAACATCGGCTCGCCCAAGCAGCTCGGCGAGATCCTGTTCGACAAGCTCCAGCTGCCGGTGCTCAAGCGCACGGGCACGACACGCACGCCGTCCACGGCGGTCGAAGTACTCGAGGAGCTGGCGCTCACGCATGATCTCCCGCGCCTCATCCTCGACTGGCGCAGCCTGTCGAAGCTGAAGGGCACCTACATCGACGCGCTGCCCTCGCTCGTGCATCCGGTGACCGGGCGCGTGCATACGGTGTTCAATCAGGCCGTCGCCGCGACTGGGCGCCTGAGCAGCAGCGACCCGAACCTGCAGAACATTCCGATCCGCACGGCGCTCGGCCGCGAGATCCGGCGCGCCTTCGTGGCGGAACCTGGCTACGTGCTCATCTCGGCCGACTACTCGCAGATCGAGCTGCGCGTGCTGGCGCACCTCTCGGGCGACGAGACACTCACGGCGGCCTTCGCGCGCGGCGACGACATCCACGACCAGACGGCGCTCAAGGTGTTCGGCCCGGAGAGCGGACTCGACCGGCACGAACTGCGGCGGCGCGCGAAGATCGTCAACTACGCCCTGCTCTACGGCAAGACGGCCTTCACGCTGGCCAAGGACATCGGCGTGTCACAGGCGGCCGCCCAGCAGTTCATCGACGCCTACTTCGCCGGCTTCCCGCGGGTGCGCGGATTCATCGAACAGACGCTCGAAGACGGCCGCACGAGCGGCGTGGTGCGCACGATGTTCGGGCGCAAACGCCCGGTGCCAGAGCTCACGAGCCGCAACGGGCAGATCCGCGCGGCGGCCGAACGCATGGCCGTCAACATGCCGATTCAGGGCACGGCAGCCGACATCCTGAAGCGCGCGATGATCGATGTGGACGAGGTGCTCTCTGCCGAGGCCCCGGGCTCGCGCATGATCCTCACAGTGCACGACGAACTGCTGTTCGAAGCGCCGGTCGCGGACGCGGACCGCGTGGCCGAACTCGTGCGCGCGACGATGGCGGAAGGTGTGAAGCTGTCCGTGCCGCTCGACGTGGACGTGGGGATCGGGGCGAACTGGAAAGAGGCGAAGCCGTGAAAGCCGAGCCCCGCCCTACTTCCACTTCTGCTTGAGCAGTTCCCACTCGGCGCGCAGCGCCGTTTCGCGGCCGGCGCGGTCGGCCTCGGGCGCGTCCTTGCCGCGATCGGGGATGAGGCCCTCGCGCACCAGGCGATCGATGTCGGCGCGCAGCGCAATCGACCGCACGCCGGCCAGCGGCGCCCGCACCCACGCCGCGACGGCCGCCTGCCAGGCGCGTTCGGTCTCGCCCTGCGCCCGCAACGCGGCGACGAGCCAGTAGGACGCCGCGCGCGAACCGGGATTTTTCGCCTGCTCGATCTCCATGCGGCGCACGAGGCGTTCGAGCATCGCGGCCCGGCGCGTGGTCGTGTAGGGCGCGGCCCAGCGCTCCATCGCCGACCCGTACCAGTCGAGCACGGCTTCACGGGCGCCTTCGCCCGCCGCCGGTGCGATTTCGATCGCCGACTCGAAGATTTCAGCGGCGGCGCCGAAGTCGTCCTCGAGGAAGAGCGAGCCGCCGAGCCCGATGAGGTATTCCGCGCGATCGGGCGTGCCGAGCTTCTCGACATTGGCGCTGCCAAGCGCGGCGCGGGCGGCCCCGAGGTCCGCCGGGTCGGCCACCTGCCGGTAGCGCTCGAGATGGGCGCGCGCCAGCACGACGGCGGCGGCATCGGCCGTGTCGGGCGTCTTGCGGGCCAGTTCGGCGGCAGCGATCGCCTGGTCGAACTTCCGCTCGTTGAAAAGCGTGCGGGCCCGCGCCAGGTCTTCACGCGTCGCACTGAGCGACACGCCCGCCATGAGAATGGCGACAACCACTGCAGCCGGGCGGACCATGCGCGCATCGTAGCACACGGCGGCAGTGAATCGTCTCGTAAGATGTTGAAAACAAGGTAGTTCAGTGCATTTCACCCACCCGGGGCTGCTACAATGCTCCTCCGATGTCCGGTCCCGTCATCGTTCCCCGTGCAGACCATCCCATCTCGCGCCGCCAGATCGATCCCGACGCGCTGAAGGTGCTGACGCGTCTTCACGAGGCCGGCTACACCGCCTACCTCGTGGGCGGCAGCGTGCGCGACCTGCTGCTCGGCCGCAAGCCCAAGGATTTCGACATCGGCACGTCGGCGCACCCCTACCAGATCAAGAAGCAGTTCCGGAACTGCTGGATCATCGGCCGCCGCTTCCGCCTCGCCCATGTGAAGTTCGGCGACAAGGCGATCGAGGTCGCGACCTTCCGCAAGCTCATCCCGGCCGGCGATCCCGAAGGCACGCCCGATGAGTCCATGGGCGATCTCTCGCCCGAGACGGCGCGCGACCTGCTGATTCACCGCGACAACACCTTCGGCACGCCGGAGGAAGACGCCTTCCGCCGCGACTTCACCATCAACGCGCTCTTCTACGACATCGCCGACCGCTCGATCATCGACTACGTGGGCGGGCTCGACGACATCAAGGCACGCGTCATCCGCTCGATCGGCGATCCCAACGAGCGCTTCCAGGAAGATCCAGTGCGGATGCTGCGCGCGGTCGTGATGGCCTCGCGGCTCGACTTCACGCTCGATCCGCCGGTGGCCAAGGCAATCGCCACGCACCGCCATCGCCTGGCGCAGGCCGCGCCGGCGCGGATGATCGAGGAGTACTACAAGATCCTCCGCAGCGGCGCCGCCGAGAAGACCTTCGCCGCGCTCGCCGAACACCGCCTGCTCGAACCCGTGACGCCCGAGCTGCAGGAACACGCGCACGACGAAGGGTTCCTCGACGCGCTCGATGCGCTCGATTCCTACCGGCAGCGCTTCGATTCGGCGCCGGCCACGCTCTCGAACCCGATCCTGCTCGGCACGATGGTCGTGCCGCTGGGCCTCATGCCCACGCGCGAGCGGCCGGCGTACCCAGGGGCCGGCGGCGCGCACGACGACGACCACGACGAGGCCGACATGCCCACCGTGGAACAGCCGCCGGCGAGGCGACGGCGCCGGCGCGAAGGTCCGCCGGAACCGGTCTTCAAGATCGGCCAGCTCCCCGTGGCGCGCCGCGACACCGACCGCCTGCGGCAGTTGCTCGCCGTGCAGCGCCGCCTCCAGGACATGGAAGCCTCGCCGCGCGCCAAGCGGGCGCTGCTGCACCGTGGCCCGTTCGAAGACGCGCTCACGTGGCTCGAAGTGCACGGCCGCGCACCCGAGATCGTCGAACACTGGCGCGGCTTCATCGAGGCCAGCTCACTGCCCGCCGAAGGCGGTGTGCGCGCGGACCGTCCGACCGACGGCGACATGCCGCGCGGCCCGCGCCGCCGCCGGGGCGGCCGGCGCCGACGCGGCGGCCGCAAGTTCGGCCCCGGCACGCCGTAGGCCCGCCTACCCGTTCTTCCGCTCGAACTCGCGCATGAAGTCCACGAGCGCGGTCACGCCCGCTTCCGGGAAGGCGTTGTAGATCGACGCCCGCATGCCGCCCACCGAGCGGTGGCCCTTGAGGCCATCGAGGCCGGCGGCGGTCGATTCCTTCGCGAACGTCGCCTCGAGCGCTTCCGACGGCAGGCGGAACGTGATGTTCATGCGCGAGCGGCTGTCCGTCGCGGCGGTGCCGCGGTAGAAACCGGTGCGATCGATTTCGGCGTAGAGCGCCGCGGCCTTGCGGTCGTTGGCGGCGCTGATGGCGGCGAGACCGCCCTCGGCGAGCGCCCACTTCATCACGAGGCCCATGAGGTAGATGCCGAAGCAGGGTGGCGTGTTGTACATCGAGCCGTTCTCGGCGTGCACGGCATAGTTGAGCATCGTGTGGAGCGACTTGCTCGACCGCGCCAGCAGGTCGTCGCGCACGATGACGAGCGTGACCCCCGACGGCCCGAGGTTCTTCTGCGCGCCGGCGTAGATGAGGCCGTACTTCGAGACCTCGATCGGACGGCTGAACATGTCCGACGATGTGTCGGCCACGAGCGGCACCGCGCCCACGGCCGGCTCACTCGCCCACTCGGTGCCGAAGAGCGTGTTGTTGGTCGTGACATGGACGTAGGCCGCGTCGGGCGTGAGCTGCAGTTCGTCCTGCCGCGGGATGCGCGCGAAGTTCTCGCCCTCGGTCGAGCCGGCGATGTGCACGGTGCCGACGCGCTGCGCTTCTTTCACGGCCTTCTGCGACCAGCCGCCGGTGACGATGTAGTCGGCTGTCGCGCCGGGCGTCAGCAGATTGAGCGGCACCATCGAGAACTGCAGTGAGGCGCCGCCCTGCAGGAACAGCACCTTGTAGTTCGCCGGCACGCCGCCGAGCGTCCGCAGGTCGGCCTCGGTTCCGGCCAGGATCGCCTCGAAGGTCTTCGAGCGGTGGCTGATCTCGAGCACCGACATGCCCACACCGGGCAGCGCGACCAGATCGCGCTGGGCCTCGAGCAGCACGGCTTCGGGCAGGATGGCGGGGCCGGCGGAGAAGTTGAAGATGCGTTCGGACATGAGCGTTCCTAGGAAGACAGGGATACGAGCTGCACGTCGAGCACGTGCGGGTGGTCGCGCACGGCATCGAGCGTGTGGCGGGCCGGCGCGCCGTCGAGATTGATGCGGGCCACGGCGGCTTCGGCGCCGTCGAAGATGACATTCTCGGTTTCCTGCACGTTCAGGCCGGCGCCGCGCAGCTCACCGAAGATGTGCGCGAGCACGCCGGGCCGGTCGCGGTGCCGCACGACGAGCATGTGCGTGGCCGGCGTCGTCCGCGCCAGATTCACCACGTTCGGCACGCGGCCCGTGTCCTTGAACGTGCGGACGATGCGCACCGTCTCGGCGGCGATGGCATCCTGCGCCTGGTCGGTGGAGGCGCCGATGTGGTGCGTGCCGTAGACACCGGGCAGCCGCACGATGTCGTCGGCGAAAGCGCCGGTCGCGGCGGCCGGCTCGGTGGCGAACACGTCGAGTCCGGCGCGGACGCCCTTCTCGCGGACGACGGCGGCGAGCGCGGCCTGGTCTGCCACTTCGGCGCGTGCCGTGTTGATGAAGATGGCGCCGGGCTTCATGTGCCCGAGCAGCTCGGCGTCCACGAAGCCGCGCGTGTCCTTCGAGAGCGCCAGATGCACGCTGACAACGTCGGCCGCAGCCACGACCTCCTCGGCCGATTCGGCGATGGCGATGCCGAACACATCCTCGACACGCTCGCGCTCGGCGAGGTTGTCGTCGAACCGCCGGCTCCACGCCACGACCGGCATGCCGAACGCGGTGGCGCGAATGGCCATCTCCTGCCCGATGTTGCCGAAGCCCACGAGCCCGAGCGTACGGCCCGAGAGCCCGCGCGCCTTCGAGTACTCCTTCTTGTTCCAGGTGCCGGCACGCAGGTCGGCGACGTTGTCCGGGATGCGCCGATCGAGCGCGAGGATGAGTCCGAAGGCGAGTTCGGCCACTGCCACTGCGTTCTTGCCCGGACAGTTCGACACGTAGATGCCACGTTTCGAGGCCCCGGCGACGTCGATCGTGTTCACGCCGGCGCCGGCCCGCACGATGAGCGCGAGGCCCCCCGCGTCGAGCACGGCTTCGGTCACCTGCGTCGAGCGCACGACGAGCACCGACGCGCCGCTTGCGCGCACGGCGTCGACGAGCGCGGCGTCCTTGACGTCGGGCTGGTACGACACCTCGCACCCGATCGCCCGCAGCCCGTCGAGGCCGCTCTGTTCGAACTTGTCCGCCACGAGCACGTTCATGGGACCCTCACGCGGAATGTCGGCGGCGCGCCGCTCACACGAGATGACTGAGCACGCCGTCGCGCAGTTTCGGTTCGAACCAGGTGGACTTGGGCGGCATGATTCCGCCGGCGTCGGAAATCCGCATCAGGTCGTCGACCGACACGGGCACCAGCGAGAACGCCACGGCGAACGTGCCGCTGTCGACGAGGCGTTCGAGTTCGGCCGTGCCGCGGATACCGCCCACGAAGTCGATGCGCTTGTCGGTGCGGACGTCGGCGATGCCGAGCACGGGGCCGAGCACCACGTCCTGCAGCCGGCTGACGTCGAGCGTGGCGTCGGCAGACAGCTCCGGCGCCGGCGCCCCGAAGTCGAGAGTCGACCAGCGGCCGTCGAGATACATCGCCACCTGGCCCCGGCGCGCCGGCGTGGCCGGGCCGCCCGGAGTCACGGCGACGCGCGTGGCGAGCGCGGCCGTGAAGGCCTCGGCGCTCAGTCCGTGCAGATCGCGCACGACGCGGTTATAGGGCAGCACCTGCATCTGCGCGTCGGGGAACGCCACGGCGAGGAACCGCTCGTGTTCGCCGGGACCTTCCGCGGCGAGCTGCTGATGCGTGCGCCAGGCGCTCGCCGCGCGGTGATGGCCATCGGCGATGTAGAGCGCCGGCACGGCGGCGAACGCCGCGACGAGCGGGCCGGCCTGCGCCTCCGGCACGCGCCAGACGACATGCCGCACGCCGTCAGCGGCCGTGAAATCGAAGAGCGGCGCGCCGGTGGTGGCGGCGGATACGACGCCGTCCACGGCGGCCGACGCCCTGTAGGTGAGGAACACCGGTCCGGTCTGCGCGCGCAGCGTCATGATGTGGCGCGTCCGGTCGTCTTCCTTGTCGGGCCGCGTCTTCTCGTGTTTGCGGATGAGGTCGCGGGCGTACTCGTCCACCGAATAACAGGCGGCCACGCCCGTCTGCACGTGCCCCGCCATGTGGAGCTGGTAGATGTAGAGGCTCGGGACGTCTTCGATGACGAGCGGCGCCGCGCGGCGCAGCCGGTCGAAGTTGTCGGAGGCCCGCTGGTAGACCTCGTCCGAATAGATGGGAGTGCCGGGCGGGCATTCGATCTCCGGCCGCGAGACACGAAGGAAGCTCAGCGGATCGTCGGCGGCGAGGCTGCGGGCCTCGTCGGTGTTGACGACGTCGTAGGGCACGGCTGCCACGCGTGCTACGGTGGCCGGGGTGGGGCGCAGGGCGGCGAACGGGTGAATCACGGCCATCGTGGCGCCTATCTTAGCGGGTCCGGCCGCGGGCGGGACGAATCGCCGGGCACCGGCGACACGTCTCAGGAGGAATCAGGATGCCGACCATGTTCAGACGATCCTTCTCCCCGCGCGGGCTCCGGGCGCTGGCCGCCGGCACGCTGGCCGCCGCCCTGATGCTCGTCGTACTCGAGGCGCAGGGCCGCCACCCCATCAGCGGCCGCATCATCGCCCCGGTCATGGGCGTGGGCGGTGCCGGCTGGCTCGAGCGTCCCGAACGCGAGACGGAAGAAGCGCCGAGCATCGCCATCCGCGCCCTGCAGCTCAAGAAGGGTCAGGTCGTCGCGGACATCGGTGCCGGGTCGGGCTACTACACGATGCGGATGGCCGATGTCGTGGGCCCCGAGGGCAAGGTCTACGCCACCGACATCCAGACCGGCATGATCGACATCGTGCGGCGGCGCGTGGCGGCGGCCCGCCTGACGAATGTCGAGACGGTGCTGAGCGCCCCCGACGACCCGAAGCTCCCGGCCGACTCACTCGACCTCGCGATCATGGTGGACGTCTACCACGAGCTCTCGGCGCCGCAGGAGTTCATCCGCCGGCTCAGACCGGCCCTGAAGCGCACCGGACGCCTCGTGCTGCTTGAGTTCCGCAAGGAGGACCCGCGCGTGCCGATCCGGCCCGAGCACAAGATGAGCATCGCCGAGGTCAAGGCGGAGCTCGAGCCGGAGGGATTCAAGCTCTCGACTGTGCTGACCGACCTGCCGTGGCAGCACATCCTGGTGCTCACGCGGACTGACGCCCCGTAGCGCGGGAGCCCGGCCGTGCCAGGCTGGCACGCGGCGTGCTCTTGAACCGTCGGGGGTTCACTCGTGGACAGCCAGGTCACCAAAAAGACGACAGTCGTGCATTTTCTACTCGCGGCGCTGACGGCGCTGCTGCTGCCGGCCGCGGCTGAAGCCCAGGGGCCGGGCGTGCGGGGCGGCGTGTCGATCGATCCCGATCAGTTCTACTTCGGCGGCCACTTCGAGACCGGCGAACTCGTGGACGGCATCCACTTCAGGCCCAACGTGGAAGCCGGACTGGGCAACGACCTCACGCTCGTCAACCTCAACTTCGAGTTCGTCTACAAGTTCCCGCGCCGCAACGGCTGGGGCATCTACGCGGGCGGTGGACCGGGCGTGAACTTCTACTCGTTCGAGCGCGGGCCGGGGAACGACCGCGACACCGAAAGTGAAGCCGGGCTCAACTTCCTCATCGGCGTCGAGCAGGCGTCGGGCCTGTTCTTCGAATTCAAGGTGGGTGCGATCGACAGCCCCGAGCTGAAGTTCGGCGTCGGCTGGACGTTCCGCTAAACCGCTCAGAGCACGGCTTCGAGAAACCGCGTGCCGGGCACGGGACTGTGCCGGTACGGTGGGATGTCGCGAAAGCCGAGCCGCTCGTAGAGTGCCTGGGCATCCTGCATCGTTGGCAGGGTGTCGAGGCGCATGCGGGTGTAGCCGAGCGCCCGCGCGGCGGTCATCGCCTGCTGCGCGAGCCGTGTGCCGAGGCCGTGACCACGGGCCGCGGGCGCCACGTACAGGCGCTTCATCTCGCAGCAGCCCGCCACCTCCGTGAACGGACGCACCCCGACGCAGCCGCCCGGGATGCCGTCGAGCGTCGCGAGGATGAGGGCGCCCTGCGGCGGCCCGTACATCACCGCGAGGCCGGCGATCTCGTCGGCGAAGTGCTGATAGGCGAGGTCGAGCCCGAGCGATGCCTGGTAGTCGAGGATGAGGGCGCGCGCCGCGGCAATCGCCTCGGGCGACTGCGCCGGCGCGAGTGCGACACGCGCGGGCTGGTGGCCGCTCATCCCCGCCTCGCCCGCGCCGTCACCACGACTGGCCCGTTGAACACCGCGCCGGGACGTGCCGCATCGGCCAGCATCTCGCGCTCGAGCGCGTCGATGCCCGCTGCGGACGGGCACGGCACCCCAAGGCGCTCCGCCGCGGGCCGCATCGACCGCAGGCTGTCGGCCATGTAGCGCACCATCCCCGGCGCCTCGGTGCCGGCCGGCGTCGCATGCACCTCGAGGGCGGGCTCCGGCAGACCGGCGGCAAGAAAGGTGCGGCGGAGCTGCAGGCCCATGTCGATGCGTCCGCCGGCCGCCACGATGATCGGCAGCATCGCATCGAGCAGGCGCTGGTAGGCGGCGGAGTGCGGCCACGAATGCCAGCCGGCCGCGAGCGCCGTGAGGTGAGATTCCATCATCGCGACGATGCCGCCGGCACGCACGCAGCCGGCGGCATGCGCCAGCGCCCGCACCGGGTCGGGCTGATGCATGAGCACGAAGCGGCCCACGACCGCGTCCACCGGGTCGAGCGAGAGCGCCTCGAGTTCGCTTTCCACGAAGCGCACCTGGCAAAGTCCCCGGGCGTCGGCCCGGCGCTGCGCCGTGGCGATCGCCGCCGCCGCGCGGTCCACGCCGATGACGGCGCCTTCCGGCCCGACGAACTCCGCGGCGAGCAGGCTGACGTCTCCGGCGCCGCACCCGAGATCGAGCACACGCTCTCCGTGCCCGATGCCGGCCGCCTCGAAGAGCTGCCTGGTCGCCCGGCCGTAGATGGCCGCCTGCCGTTCGAGGCGCGCGAGTTCCTCGGGGTCGTGTCCCAGCACGTAATCGCGAGACGGCGCGCTCATCGCGGGGCCTTCAGGTCGAGTTCCCAGGTCTCGAAGACCAGGTCCTTGCCAAAGACGTGTTCGGTCGGGCCCACTTCGACGCAGGTGAACCCGGCCTGCTCGTAGAGATGGCGCGCGGCATCGAGGATGCTGTTGGTCCAGAGGGTGATCCTGCGATAGCCGGCGCGCCGCGCGAAGGTGATGCACTCGTGGACGAGCCGCGTGCCGATCCGGTGGCCCTGCGCCTCTTTCTCCACGATGAGCAGGCGCAGCTTGGCCACCGTGGCCGACTTCTTCACGAGGCAGACGGAGCCCACGGGCCGGCCGTCGATCTCGGCGATCCAGCAGGCCTCCCAGCGCGGGTCGAAGTTCTCGATGAACTCCCTGGCCACACCGGCGACGAGCGCCTCGAACGTGGCGTCCCAGCCGTACTCTTCGGCGTAGTAGGCGCCGTGGCGCGACACGATCCAGCCCAGATCGCCGGGCCGGTGCGGCCGGAGGACGACCACCGGCGGCGGCTGCTGCCCGGACAGCACGGCCTCCACGGTCGTGAGCGCGGCGAGCAGCCGGGCGCGGGCGTCGCCCGCGAGCGGCGCCACGAGGGCGCCGGTGCGGGTGCGCGACAGCGCGTCGAGCTTCCTGAACTCGCGCCGCCCGGCCGCCGTGGGCGTCAGGCGGCGGGTGCGGCCGTCGTGCGCGTCGCGGGCGCGGGTGATGAGGCCGGCGCGCTCCAGGCGGCCGACGGCGCGGCTCACCTGCGCCGGGTCGGTCTCGAGCGCCTGCGCCAGCGCGGCGGCCGTGGCCGGTCCGCGTTCGCCGAGCTCATAGAGCAGGCGCGCTTCGGTGAGCGAGTAAGGCGTGCCGAGGTGATGCACGCCAAGGGCGCCGATCCGCGCCGTGTAGAAGCGGTTGAACCGGCGGACGGCGGCGGTGAGTTCCGGAACGGATGGTGCGGCCAATGCTCCCTCCCGACTGGGACGGTGTCAGCATCAACCATTTCGTTGTCAGAGTCAATTATCCGACGGGCAGGGCCGCGCCGGCGGAGGGTCAGGCGCCGAGGGCGTGCAGGGTGTCGACGAAGGCCTTCATCACGAGCGGGTCGTTGTCGCGGAACCGCACGGCGAAGCCCTGCACGCGGTCCACGTACACCACTTCCGAGCGCAGCTGGAACGTCTGGCCACCCACCTTGATCGCCGTGGTGATGCGGGCGCCGACGGGATTGCTGGCGTAGGCGTCGATGAAGCAGCCGCCCTGGCTGAGATCGGTGACCCGGCATTCGCGCATGCCCGAGGCCCCGTCCCAGCCGCCCTCGAAGGGGCCCATCAGGCGTTTGTACGTCCGGCGCTCGCTCGACATCTGCACGGTCCTTCCCGCTCCGGCCACGATACCGGCGGTCGTCACTGGTGGTATCGGCACGACCGCACAGACTCTATGGCCCCGACGGCCGCACGGTATAGGATTGTGCCCCACTAGGATCCTTCGTGCATCCAGACCTCAAAGAAGCCATCGACTTCCACCACGCCATCCTCGCCGAAGGCGGCAAAGCGCTCGTCGGCTACGAACAGGCCAAAGGGCTCGCCAACGTCGTGCTGCTGTCGGAGATTCCGACCACCTACGACAAGAAGGAGAACCGCCAGGTCAACGCCGGCAATATGCTCATCCGCGGCGTGCCCGGCGTGGGCAAGACGTTCTTCGGCGTGATTCTCGCGGCCATCTCCGACGCGAAATTCGCCCGCATCCAGGGCCGGGCCGACCTGCAGCCCACGGAAGTCGTCGGCTTTCAGATGATCAACCCCGCCACCGGCGAGCTCATCACCGAGTTCGGACCGCTGGCGTCGGCGGAGGTCATTCTGCTCGACGAAATCAACCGGATTCCCCTGAAGAGCCAGAGCGCCTTCCTCGAAGGCCTGCAGGACCGCACGGTCACGGTGGGCAAGACCACCTACGAGCTGCCGGCCTTCAGCTTCGCCATCGCCACGATGAACCCGGTGGAGCTCGGACAGGGCACCTTCCCCCTCTCGGAGGCCGCCACCGATCGCTTCGCCGTGATGATCAACGTCGGCTACCTGCCGGCGGAAGAAGAAGCCAAGCTCGTCAACTTCGACTTCAAGCACGTGCGCCTGAACGCGCTGATGTCGAAAGAGCGGATCATCCAGATGCGGTCGCGCATCAACGAAACGGTGTTCCTGCACGAACGGCTCGGCACCTATATCCAGCAGCTCGTCTCGGCGACGCGCCCCTACAACCCCGACACCGACTGGCACAAGCACTCGCCGTCCGAGCTCGTGGAACGCGGCGTGGACCTCGGCGCCTCGCCGCGCGCGATCATCGTCTGGGGCCGCCTGGCGAAGGTGTGGGCGCTGCTCATGCACGGCCGCGACGAGGTCTATCCGGAGGACATCCAGGCCCTCGCGCCCTACGTGCTCAGCCATCGCATCTGGCTCGGCCCGCACGCCGCCAGCCACGGCCTGACCTCGGATTCCGTGGTGAAGGACGTCGTGGCCCGAGTGCCGATTCCATGAGAACACGCGAGCAGGAAGTCGCGCCGCTCGTCAACCTGTCGGAGATCACCGAGATCGAGCTCGTCATCCTCAAACGGATGCGCGAGTTCACGATGGGCGAGCATCGCAGCCTCTTCCACGGCTCCGGGTTCGATTTCGTCGGCCTGCGCGGCTACGAGGCCGGCGACCGCTTCGAGACGATCGACTGGGCGCAGTCGAGCCTCACGAACTTCTCGCCGCTGGTCGTGCGCGACTTCGAGCAGCCGTCCACGGCCGGCGTCGTCGTGGTGGCCGACCACTCGAGCTCGACCCGCTGCGGCGTCGATGCGCTGCCGGAAGGTGTGATCGGTCCGGCGGCGGCGCGCGGCAACGTGCTCATCGCCCATGCGGTGGCGCGGGCGATCGCCACGATCGGCATGTCGGCGGTGTTCTTCCAGGATAGCTTCGGCCTCATCACCTTCCAGGGCGGGTTCGACCGCCTGCAGGCGATCCGGCCGCGCATCGGCAAGGGACAGGTGATGCACTGCCTCGACGCCTACCAGCACGAACGCGGCCTCGAGGACCTGAAGCGGAGCGAGAGCCTGAGCGGCACGCTCGCCGGCTTCCTGCGCAAGACCTCGCTCGTGCCGGTGGTCTCGGACTTCCTGTTCGACGACGTCGACCCGGTCATCGACGAACTGGCCCGTCTCGACGTGCAGCACGACGTCTTCCTGGTGATCGTGGACGCCACGTTCGCCTACCGGCTGCCCTCGGTGTCGGCGGGCTGGGTGGAAGCGGTGGACGTGGAAACCGGACGTTCGCGCGTCGTCTCGCGCGGACAGCTCCGGGGCATGGCCGACAAGGTGCGCGGCTGGCAGGACGAGGTGGCCGCCAAGGCCACGCGTGCCGGCCTCGACGTGCTGCGACTGGATCTGAACGACACGAAGAGCGACATCGCGCTGACCGAGTTCGCGGTCGAGCGCCGACTGAGGAAGCGATGACCCGAACGATCGTTGCCCTGGCCACCCTCGCGTGGCTCGCCCCGTCGGCCGTGTTCGGCCAGGCGCCCCCGGCCGCCACGACGGTGGAAGCCGATTCCGTGCGTTGCTGGTGGCGCACCGACAAGTCCGCCGTGCGCATGGGCGAGCCGTTCACGGCCGTGCTGACCTGCGCGGTGCTCGAAACGGCCTCGACAAAAGCCGTCGTCGACCGCTCGCGCCTCGACCACACGGTCATGGCCCTGCCGCCCTTCGACGTGCTCGACGGCGGCGCCGGCGAGGACGTGGTGTCGGGGGCGCGGCGCTTCTTCCAGTACACCTATCGGCTGCGGCTGCTGAACGACAACGCGTTCGGCCAGGACGTCACGCTGGCCGGCCTCTCGATCGGCTACCGCCTCGACACCGCGACGGCCGACGGCACGACCTCGCAGGGCCGCGACCAGACGTATGCCCTGCCGCCGCTCTCGCTGCGGGTGCTGTCGCTCGTCGCCGGCAGCGCCCGCGACATCCGCGACTCGACGTCGATGACCTTCGCGGACCTCGATGCCCGCCGCTTCCGCGCCCGCACCTTCAACATGGCCGGCTGGTTCCTCTACGGCCTCGCGGCCGCCGTCGCGGCACTCGGCCTGGCCCGCCTCTACCGCGCGATGCGCAGCCCCGCCGCGGCCACCACCGTCACCTCGGTCTCCGGCGGCGCCGTGCTCAAAGCGGCCGCGCGCGAGCTCGCCGCGGTGTCGCGCGCGAAGCAGGGCCAGGGCTGGACGGACGACCTCGTGGGCCGGGCGGCGGCAGCGCTGCGCATCATCGCCGGCTACGCCATCGGCAGGCCGGCGGCGCAGATGAAGGGCCTCGCGGCCGACGTGCACGGCGGCCAGATCGCCCTCAGCCAGGGCCTCATCCGCCGCCGCCACGCGCTCGTCTCGGCCGCGGTCACCCCCGAGGACATGGCGCAGGCGGCGGCCTCGAACGGTGCCGTGCAGCAGGTGCGCGACGGCATCGCCGCGCTGACCGCGGCCCGCTTCGGCCGCGCCGGACTCGACGAGAGTTCGCTCGACCAGGCCGTCAGCGCCGCCGGACCGCTGGCGCGCTCACTCGCCCTGCGCCACTCGTGGCCGATGGAGCAGTGGCGCAAAGTGACGAGCGCCGTCACGAACTGGACGGGCCGCGCGTGAATCTGCTGGCCGCGATTTCGCGGTTCGTGGAACGGGCCCGCGCCGACTGGGACGGCGTGCGCCTCGCCGATCTCGTGTTCGGCGAGAAGGATCTGGCGCTGCTCGCGATCTTCGCGCTCGTCGGCGTGGGCATCGTGGCCCTCGTCGTGCGCGGCGTCGTGACGCGCCGGCCCGGTCAGGGCAGCGTGGTGCTGCCGGCGGTGCTCGGCCAGTGGACGCGCTCGTGGACGCCGACGCTGCGGCACCTGCCGCTCATCCTGATGCTCGCCGGGCTGCCGCTCTTCGGCATCGCGCTCGCCGATCCCGCCACGCCGCTCTCGCGCCGCGAAGTCACGCGGCCCGGCCGCCGCATCAGCCTGATGATCGACGGCTCGTCGAGCATGCTGGCGCCGTTTGCCGCCCGTACGCTCACGACGAAGGACGCGCCGATGGAGGCCACGTTCTTCACCTCGGTCGCCGCCGCCGAACGTTTCGTGAACCTGCGGATGGATGGCCAGTACCGCGACCTCGTCTCGCTCATCGAGTTCGCCGACACCGCCTACGTCATAACGCCGTTCACGACCGACTACGACAACATCAAGCTCAGCCTGTCGCTCATCGGCAACATGGGCGAATGGGAGAACTTCCCCGACCGCGGCACCGTCATCGCGCAGGCGGTCGAACAGGCCGTGGCGCTCTTCCGCGCCTTCGACTTCCTCGACGCCTCGGGCAATCTGATGGTGATCTTCAGCGACGGCGAGGATGCCGAGGTCACCGAATCCGGCCGCAACATCGACGACGTGCTGTCTGACGCCGTGAAGGCCAAGGTGCCGGTCTACTTCGTGCGCATCAGCAAGGGCAACAGCAAGCTGCCCGACGCGATGTGGCAGCGCGCGATCACCAAGACCGGCGGCCGTTTCTACACGGCCACCGACGAAACCGCCGTGCTGCGCGCCATCCGCGACATCGACCGGCTCTCGGCCGGCACCGTTGAAGTGAAGGAATACAGCGCCCGGCTGCCCCGATTCGCCCCATACGCCCTCGGCGCGGTCCTGCTCTGGACGCTCGCCGCGATGTTGCGCCTGCTGGCGCCGCAGTTCCGCACGTTCCCGTAGGAGACAGCGATGAAGTCGGTCATTGGATACCTCGTCGTGGCGCTGGCGTTCGTCGTCGGCGGCCGCGTGCTCTTCGGCGCGTCGAGCCTCGAAAACCGCACCGCCGATGCGCAGCAGGCGCTGCTCACGCTGCGCTACGGCGACCTCGACACCGCCTACGAAGCACTGCGTGCCGAGGCGACGGACGGCGCGCTCCTGCCGCGCGTGTCGCAGGCGCTCGTGGCGTCGCTGCGCGAGCAGCAGTCGACGACGCGCTACTGGATGGGCGCCTACGGCCGCCTCACCCCGGAACGCGACGCCGCCGGCGCGCTCACCGAAGCCGACCCGGTCGTGCTCGAACTGGGCGCCCACGCCGCCTACCGCGCCGCCCAGAACAGCCCCGACCAGGCCGCGGCCACGAAGAAGATCGACGACATCGTGCGTGGCTACGCCGACGTGCTGCGGGCCCACCCGGGCGACGAGAACGCGGCCTGGAACTTCGAGTTCGTCTCGCGCGTGCGCGCCACGCTGCAGCAGAGCCGTCAGCCGGTGATGCCGGAGCCCGAGATGACGGGCCTCGCCGGCGACCTGCCGATCGGGCCCACGCTGCACGGCGCGCCGGGCGCCCCGCCCGAGGGCACCGACATGAAGCAGTTCAAGGTGGTCGTGCCGATGCGTCCCGACGAACGCAAGCAGCTCCCGCAAGGCGCGAGCGAAGGCGAACAGCGCAAGCGCCGCGGCTAGCCGCATCACGACACACGCACGGCAACAGGTTCGTTGATGGGCTTCACGCTGCCAACGGTCAACTGGGAGGCGCTCAAGTTCGGGCAGCCTGACTACCTCTGGCTGCTCATCGCGCCGGCGGCCCTGCTGGTCGTGTGGCTGTGGCAGCTCCTGCGGCGCCGCGCCGACATCCGCAACTACACGCGCCATCGCGCCGTGCCGGTGCGCGAGCGTTTTTCGCTCTTCGGCGGGCTGCTCTTCTGGCTCTGCGTGCTCGGAGCGACCGCCTCGGTCATCCTGGCGCTGGCGCGTCCGCAGATCGTGACGACGCGCGTGCGCCGGGCCGGCATCGACCTGGTCGTGCTGCAGGACGGCTCGACGTCGATGCGCGTCACCGACACGACCGGCGACCGCTGGAAGCGCTCGATGCGGTTCCTGAAGGCGCTGGCCGAGACGATGCGCTGGGACGGCGACCGCATCGCCATGACGGCCTTTGCCCGCATCGCCACGCCGCAGGTGCGGCTCACGAAGGACCCGAACACGTTCTTCTTCTTCATCGAGCACCTCGAAGAGCCGCCGTTCCGCGTGGAAGACGACGCGTCGTGGGACACCAACATCGAGATGGGCATCTCGTGGGGCCTGAAGCTGCTCGCCCAGGACGAGCGCATCACCGGCCGGAAGTCGCTGAACGCGAAAGCATTCCTGCTGCTCTCCGACGGCCAGGCGTGGAGCGGCGAGGCGCAGCGGGCGATTCAGGCGGCCCGCGAGCAGGGTGTGCCGGTGTTCGTGGTGGGGGTGGGCACGAGCAACGGCGGCTTCATCCCCGAGCCGAGGCCGGAAGACCCCGAGAAAGCCCTGCCGGCCGTGTATTCACGCATCGACCGCGATTCGCTCGCGACGATCGCCGGCGCCGGCGGCGGCCGCTACATGGAACTCGACCGCGAACGCGACGTGGACATCGCCGTGACGATCATCGACTCGGTGCGGAAGATGGCCCGCGGCGGCGTGGAAGAAGGCGCCGACGACGTCTACTGGGCGTGCCTGGCGATGGCGGCCATCTTCCTCGTGATGGGCATTGCCTTCGTGCGCGACCGCGCCGAACTGGCCTTCGCCACCGCCGGCGCGGCGGTGACGCTGGTCGTCGTGCAATTGCTATAGACGCGGCCTCTGCGCCCTCCGAGCCCCGAGCCCCGAGCCCCAACGAGAATTACACCATTACACCCATCTCGTATACCATGGTGTAGTCGTGGCGCTGAACATCAAGAATGCAGAAGTCGAGCGGCTCGCCGCCGATGTCGCCGCGCTCACCGGCGAGTCGAAGACCGAGGCCATCCGGCGGGCACTCGAGGAACGGCGACGCCGGCTCAAGGGCCCAGGCGTCGCGGAGCGCCGGGCCCGGCTGCTGAAGTTCCTCGATACGAAGGTGTGGCCGACGATCCCGAAGAAGCAGCTCGGACGCCGTCTCACGCGCGCCGAAGAAGACGATCTGCTCGGCTACGGGCCCGGGGGCGTATGACCGTCGACTCGTCGGCCCTGGTCGCGGTGCTGTTCTCGGAGCCCGGGTATCTGGACCTCGTGGACACGATGCTCCAGGCCGACGCCCTCCGCGTCGGCGCCCCCACGCTCGTGGAAACGGGCATGGTGCTGGCGGGCCGGCGAGGCACGCCGGCAGGCCGAGAACTCGAAGAGCTGGTGCGCGAGCTGGGTATCACGGTTGTGCCGATCGGCGAGGCGGAATGGCAGGCGACGCTGCAGGCATACGCGCGGTTCGGACGCGGCCGGCACAAGGCGGCATTGAACTTCGGCGACTGTCTCGCCTACGCCACGGCCGCCGTCGCCGGCGACACGCTGCTCTTCGTGGGCGACGATTTCTCCCGCACCGACATCCCCGCTGCCCGATGAAAACAGGCATTTGGCGCTCGGTCGTCTGCCAAATCCTGAAAAATAAGGGTGTCAGCGTGCAAATAGATGCGCAATCGCTGGAAAACATGTGTAATCTAGGTCGCAGCTCCGCGTCGAGGTTCCTCCCGGCGCCTTGGTCGTGATGTTCACGGCGGAGCGGGCCGTGCGGCGAAGTACCGGAAGTGGCGGTCGCACTGGGCTCGAACACGGTCGCGCCACGGATACACGCGCCGGCGACATCGCCGGGGTGGGGGCACTAGATGGCCAAAGCAATGTCGAAGTCGGAGCTCGTTCAGAAGATCGCCGGTGAAGTGGACGGCCTGTCGAACAAGCAGGTCAAGGGCGTGATGGAAGCGCTCTGCACGATCGGCTACAAGGAACTGAAGAAGAACGGCATGTTCCAGATCCCCGGGTTCGCCAAGTTCGTGGTGGTCAAGAAGGCCGCGACGAAGGCGCGCAAGGGCGTCAACCCGTTCACGGGCGAGCCCACGGTGTTCAAGGCGAAGCCGGCGCGCAAGATCGTCCGCGCCCGTCCTGTGAAGGCTGCGAAGGACGCCGTCGCCTAAGAGCGTCGTCCGGATCGACGTTGAGCGGGCCGCCTCGGGCGGCCCGTTCTATGTACGGCGGCCGCACGCGAGCTGACGCGGCGCCGGGCCGGCCCCACGCCCCGAGGGGTAAGATGGGCAGATGCCGGTCACGCTCACCTCCCGCGAACGCGCCCATCTCAAGGCGCGGGCCCACGCCCTCGAACCCGTGGTGAACGTCGGCCATGCCGGCGTGACCGATGCCGTGGTGGCCGAAGTGGAACGCGCGCTCACCGCGCACGAGCTCATCAAGGTGCGCGCCGCCAGCCAGGACCGCGAGGGCCGCGCCGAAATCCTGCAGACGCTGCTCGGCCGCACCGACGCCGCGTCGGTGCAGACCGTGGGCAAGGTGATGGTGCTGTGGCGTCCGAACCCCGAGGCCCCTGCCCCGCGCCAGCTCTCGTCAATCGAGCGCGACGAGTAGCGCGCCGGCGGCTCCCCCCGGTCTGCGGTAGCATGGCGCTCGTCCGGAGGCGACCGCCGATGCTCACCCGCCGCGATTTCGTCCGCTCCACCACGGCCACGCTGGCCGCCGCCGCGCCCGCCCGCTCGGCCGAGCTGCTGCTGCAGCGCACGACGAAGCCCGTCGTCATCGCCGACTACTCCGGGTATGAGTTCACGAACGGCGGCAAGGAGAACGCCGTCGCCCGCGCCTTCCGCCTCATCACCGAAGGCAAGGACGTGCTCGACGCGCTGATTGCCGGCGTGAACATCCCGGAGCTCGACCCGCTCGAGACTGGCATCGGCTTCGGCGCGCTGCCGAACGCCGAGGGCGTCATCGAGCTCGACGCCTCGTGCATGCACGGTCCGCTCAGGCGCGCGGGGGCCGTGGCCAGCCTGCAGGGCGTGCGCACGCCGTCGCTCGTCGCCCGCGCGGTGATGGACTACACCGACCATCACCTGCTCGTGGGCGACGGCGCGCAGCGTTTCGCGCGGCAGATGGGCTTCCCCATCGAAGCCGATCTGCACACCGAGAACTCGCGGAAGCTCTTCCTCGAGTGGAAACGACGGGCCGATCCCGAACACTACCTGGACCCGAACGGCGAGGGCCGCAAGCCGGCGCCGAAACACGAGAAAGATCCGGGCGCCGATGCCTTTGCCTGGCAGCAGCGGGCCCTCGATGCCGGCCTGTCGATGGTGCGCGACGGCCTGCTGCGCGAGGGCAGCTTCTGGGGCACCATCAACTGCGACGCCATCGGGCCGAACGGCGACATCTGCGGCGTGACCACCACGTCGGGTCTGGCGTGGAAGATCCCCGGGCGCACCGGCGACTCGCCGATTCTCGGCGCCGGGCTGTACGTGGACAACGAAGTGGGCGCCGCCGGTTCGACCGGTCGCGGTGAAGCGAACCTCTACAACCTGTCGTCGTTCCTCATCGTCGAGTCGATGCGGCGCGGCATGTCGCCGAAGGACGCCGGTATGGAGGCGCTGAAACGTATCCGCGCCAACACGGTCGAGAAGCGGCTGCTGAACGGCCGCGGCCTGCCCAACTTCAACATCCGCTTCTTCGCGCTCAACAAGCGGGGCGAGTACGCGGGCGTGTCGATGTATCGCGCCGGCGAAACGAAGTTCGCGGCGTGCACCGAGAACGGTCCGCAGGCCCTCGAACTCGAGCCGCTGCTGCCGGGCGCACCGGAAGAATAGGGCACCGGCCGGGAAACTCCGGCCGATGGTCCGTCCACCAGACGAGGATCTCGCACCATGGCCAGGACACGCCGTGCCCGGAAGACCGCCAGCGCCACGAAGACGACCCGCGCCGCCAGGCCCGTCCGCGCTGCCGCGACACCGGCCGGCCCGCTTACGCTGGCCCAGGCCCGGGCGCTCGCCGCGCCCGTCGCACCCGCCAGTGCGGCCCGCCGTGTTCGCGCCGTGGCCGCGGCACCCACCTCGCCCGCCGACGTGGGCCGCGAACGGCGTCGGCTCGAGGTGGAGCGGCGCAAAGAGAAACGGCGCCGCACGCAGGAGTACACGGCCACGCTGCGGCTGCTCAAGACGCGGGGCGCGAAGGCGCCGGCGGGCGCCGCGCGGGCCCGTGGCGCGGCCGCCGCCGGCGTCATCGCCGCGCCGCTGCAGGTGTTTGCCGAGGGCGACTCCTGGTTCGACTATCCGAAGCCGTTCTTCGGCGGCGGTGTCATCCCGCGGCTCGAGAACCTCATCGGCGTGCCGATCCTGAACCTCGCCAAGGCCGGCGACGAGGTGCGCTTCATGCTCGGCGTGGACGAGCGCCGGGAGCTCATCACGCAGTTCACGAACGGCTGCCCGGCCGGCGGCCCGTGGGACGCGCTGCTCTTCTCGGGCGGCGGTAACGACATCGTGGACGACCCGATGTGCCTCTGGGTGCGCGACTACGATCCGGCCGTGCCGCCGGCGAGCCTCATCCACCAGCCGCGCTTCGACACGGCGCTGGCGCTCGTGCGCGCCGGCTACGAGGATCTCATCGCCGTGCGCGACGCCGTCAGCCCGGCGACGCATCTGGTCTTCCACTGCTACGACTTCGCGCTGCCGGACGGCCGCGGCATCTGCAACATGGGCCCGTGGCTCAAGCCCACGTTCGACGTGCGCGGCTTTCCCTCGCAGGCCACGCGGTTCGCCGTGGTGAAGGCGATGCTGCAGCAGTTCGCGCTGATGCTGCAGACGCTGGCGGCCGGGCACGGCGGCGTCAGCGTGATCAACGGTCAGGGCCTGCTCGCACCGCAGACGGCCTCGTGGGACAACGAACTGCATCCCGAGGGCGCCGGCTTCGCGAAACACGCGGCGCTCTTCCGTCAGACGCTGAAGGCCGTCTTCCCGGGTCGGGTGTTCTAGCGGCCGCGGCGCCGCTGCCCGTGTGACGCGTAGTACACTCTTCTTCTTTCATGGCGGACGCTCCGGAACACCTGGCCCTCGACGAAGACGAACAGGCGCTGCTCGCGGGCCTTCGCGCCGGCGCCGACGGCGCCTTCGAAACCCTGGTCCGCACGACCAGCGCGCGCCTGCTCGCGGTGGCCCGGCGCATCGTCGGGTCCGAGGAAGACGCCCGCGACGTGCTGCAGGAGGCCTATACCTCGGCCTTCCGGGCCCTGCCCCGCTTCGAAGGCCAGGCGAAACTCTCGACCTGGCTGCACCGAATCGTCGTCAACACGGCGCTCATGCGCCTCAGGACGCGCAAGCGCAAGCCCGAGGAGCCGATCGAGCCGCTGCTGCCCGCCTTCAAGGACGACGGCCACCAGACGCAGGCCGCCGCCGAGTGGGCCGATGGCGCCGACGTGGCGCTGGAGCGGGCCGAGACCCGGGCCTTCGTCCGTGCACAGATCGACAGGCTGCCCGACACCTACCGTACCGTTTTGCTGTTGCGCGACATCGAAGAGCTGACCACGTCCGAAGTGGCGGCCATGTTGAGCACCACCGAAAACGCCGTGAAGATTCGACTCCACCGCGCCAGGCAGGCGCTGCGCGCCCTGCTCGACGAGCGATTCGGCCGTCCCTCGGCCGAGGCGCGGGAGGTGGCCCGATGAACTGCCGCGAGTGCTTCGAGTTCATCCTGCGATATCTCGACGGGGAGCTGCCGCCCGACGAACATTCGTCGTTCGAGCTGCACATGTCGCGCTGCCCGCCCTGCCGCCGCTACCTGGCGCAGTACAAGCTCACGGTCGATGCCGGCAAAGCCGCCTGCGCGGAGACGAGCACCGTACCGGGCAACGTGCCGGAGGAACTCATCCGCGCGATTCTCGAGAGCCGGAAGGCCTGATCCGTCCGGCGCGCCGGGGGGCCGGCCCGCTATCAGCGGCCGAGCGGCACGGCGGGCCGCAACCGGCGGTACGGGCTGGTCGAACGGAACGGCACCGGCGTGACCGCAGTGGTCATCTCGTCGTGGGTTGGGGCCCCGTATACCGGGGCGCCAATCCCCACGTCGCTGTCGGCGACGAGCGCCGATGCGGGCGCGAGGCCGAACACCTGCAACTCGACGTCGATACGGAGGCTGCCAGACGCCGCCCTGTCGGATGGCGAATCAAGACCGCGAACGATACGTCGCAGACTGCCATTCGACGGGGGCCGCGCGGTGGCGAGCCGGCCGGCCGGAGCCGGGGACATGCGGCTCACTGCCTCGACTGCCTGCGCCTGTGCGGGCGCCGGCACGACGGCCAACGCCGCCAGAAGAACCAGAGAGCCGATACACCGTCGGTCGATGCCCATATACCACCTCCAGAGGCAGCATAGGCCCGGCCATCACATAGAGATACTAGAGCGTTTTGTACTTGTACGTAGTACTTGAGCCGTGGTACTCCTCTCGGCGGAGGAGCCATGGCACCGTACTCAATGGATCTCCGGAGCCGCGTGCTGCGCGACTCAGACGCCGGCCTGCCCTCGAAGGACGTGGCCG
>JAEUQR010000180.1 GCA_016789705.1 Acidobacteriota bacterium | reverse complement strand
GATCCCTTCTGCCGGCGGAGATGATCGGTAGAGCGACTTGTGGCGAAGCCTGGGATGGTGGCGAAGCCGGCGAAGGGATCCCCGCCGACTCAACCGCAACCAGGGGTTAGGCGCGTGCGGACCGGCGGCGCCTAACCGCGGCGGCCCACCGGCGTGCCGTCGAGCAGCGTGAAGCGGGCGCCGGTCATGCCGTGCGAGCCCGGGGCGCGCGAGGGGCTGCCCACGACCTTCACCACTGTGCCCACGGGCAGCGTCGCCGGCGTCCAGCCGAGCGAGGCGGCAGCCGCCATCTCGATCTGCCACTCGATCTTCTGGCCCTTCTCGTCGGTGGATTCCATGAACACCCACGAGTGCGGATTCTTCAGGAGCACGCGCGTCACCGTGCCCTGCGCCTCGACCTTCTTCGATTCGTCGTAGGCCGCGGCGGCGGAATGATGCGCGGCCACGGGACCGGCGCTCACGAGCACGGCCACGGCCACGGCCGCCGTCACGATACCTCTGCAGGATGCAACAGTCATGGGAACCTCGCGCTACTTGTACCGGGCCGGAATGAACTGCACCGACATGCGGGCCGTTTCCGGATCACATTCGAATGGCTTCAGCTTGTAGCCGGCGGCCGCCGGCAGCCAGCGCATCGTGTACGACGCCGGCTGGCGCAGGAACATCGGGTCTTCCACGGTGACGGTGGCCTTGAGCTGCTCGCCCTCGCGCCAGTAACGCTCGGTCACCTTCTTCTGCGGCGACGACGGGATGCCGTTGTAGTCGTCGAAGCCGGTGATGTCGAACACGAAGTGGGTCGTGGTCACGATGAGCGCGTCGCCTTCGTACCGGCCCACCGAGAGCCCCTGGATGCCGTAGTCGCTCACCCTGGGCTCACGGCCGTCGAGCCACACCGTGCGGAGCTGATCGTCCTTCTCGTAGCGCAGCAGCACGCGGTCGGGCCACTGCACGACTTCCATGTAATACGGATCGAACTCGATGGCCGGCGGCGTGGCCGGCTGGCAGTCGTACTTGGGCGAGAGCGGTTCGTCGAAGATCTGCTGGAAGGCGAGGCCGCGTTCGTTGAGCACCGGGAAGTTCGACACGTAGTTGGCGTCGGCCTTGGTGCCATCGGGCAGCGTGCGGCCCACGGCCATGGTCTTCGCCCACGGAATGGTCTCGGAGTTGATCGGGTGGGCGCGGCCGGTGCCGTCCCAGACGCCGGCGAGGTTCGGCACGGGCGCCGCCGCCTGGGCGGCCTGCGCGCGCAAACGAGGGGTGGAGTCCACGGTCGTGGCCATGATGGCCCCGGCGCACAGCGCCACGGCGATGCGGCGTGCCTGAGCCAGTCGGCCGATCGTGCTCTTCATGCTCGCTCCCTGAGGGACGTCACGGGGCGAGCCACCTCGGGCGATCCGGGACGGCGCGTGGCCCGGACGCCGGCAGCGCGCACCGGGGCCGCTAGGATACGCGGAGAGGCCCGCCAGACTCAATGCGGACGGCCTGGCGCTCAGGGCGCCGCCTGCGGCAGGTCGATCGTGAACATCGTGCGCTGCCCCGTCACCGTCGTCACATCGATGCGGCCGCCCAGTTCGTCGACGATGGCACGCACCACGGCGGGCCCGAGTCCGAAGCCCAGACCCTCGGACTTCGTCGCGAAGAACGCCTCGGCCTGCAGGAGCGGCCGCGTACGCGGGTGCAGCGTCTCGTCGTCGAGCGCCATGTCGGCACAGCCGATGACGAGCGTCAGCAGGTTGTTGACGTCATGCACGGTGCCGGCGGCCAGCCCGTGCAACAACGCCGCGCAGGGCGCGAAGCGCCGTGCGGACGTCGGCGGCGGCGGCCGGGCGCCGGTCGGCCACCCGCGACAGCGCATCGTTCAGATACGCGGCCACCGGGGCCGGACAGTCGCGGCGGACGTCACGGATGTCACTGACGGTGGTGCGCTGGATGGCCTCGACGACGTCGGGCACGGAACGTCCGGCGAACGGGTGCCGGCCGGCGATCGCCTCGTAGAGCACCATGTGCAGGCTCCACAGATCGAACGCCTCGCGCGGCGGGGCGCCCGCCAGCGCTTCGGGTGACAGGTAGAGCGGCGTGCCCACCACCTGGTGCGTGATGGTCAGCGTGGACGAGGCCTCCAGGTCGTGGAACCGCGCGGCGCGTTCGGCCGGGTCGGCGGGCACGACCGCGGCGGCCGCATCCGGCCCCTTCGAGCGGTCGAGCATGGCGGCAAGGCCGAAATCGAGCAGCTTCGGCACGCCGTCGGCGGTGTAGCCGATGTTGCTCGGCTTGATGTCGCGATGCAGCACGCCCGAACCATGCACGCGGTCGAGCACGTCGGCCAGTATGATGCCGAGGTCGAGCGTCTCGTCGACCGGCATGGCGCCACGGGCCAGCCAGTCGAGCAGCGTGCCGCCCTCGAGATACTCGACGATGAGGAGCGGCGTGTCGTGCCACTCCTCGGCCCCGTAGATCGTCGCCAGGTTCGGATGCCGCACCGAGGCCATCGCCCGCGCTTCGCGGCGCAGGCGTTCGGCGTACTCGCGGCGCATCGGCGGCAGGGTCTTGATGGCCACCTTCCGGTCGAGGGCCATGTCGGTGGCGAGATAGACCACGCCGGTGCCGCCGGCGCCGAGGAAGCGCTGCAGGCGGAACTTGGCGTTGACGAAGAGCGGCAGCACGGCCGGCCGCGTGGCCGTACCGCAGCGGCAGCGGCGCGTGTCGGGGCTCCACGTCTCGGAGCAGTTGGGGCACGAAGCCGCCGGCTCGTCCTGCCACGCCACACCACCGGCGCGCGGCCCCGGGGCGCCGGCGGGCGATGGACGCGTCTCACGCAGCCAGCGGTTCTCGAGCTGCATCGCCGCCTGGCCGCACATCGCCGTGGCGAGCGCGACGTGGCGCTCGGTGTACGGCAGGTCGCTCGTGGCCGCGCCGACGGCCACGACGCCCAGCAGCTCGCCCGACGCGCCGACGAGCGGCAGGAGGACGTGGGCGCCGGTGGCGGTGAGCCAGTCCTGATCGGCCTCAGGCAACAGGCGCGCGAGCGCCGCGCGCGCATCGATGACCACTTCGCCGCGCGTGGCCTGCAGCAGATCACACAGCACCGACTGGCGCGGCACCGGCGGCGCCGAGGCGTCGAGCGCCACGAGCGTCGTGGCGTCTTCGCCGAGCAGCAGCACCGTGACCCGGCCGGCGTGCAGCGCCGTCGCCAGTTCCTCGGTGAGCGCCCCGCTGATCCCTCGCAGGCTGTCACAGGCGCGGAAGCGGCGCTCGAGACGCGCCAGGACTTCGGCCGGGTCGAGCGGCTCGCGAAGGAACCAGCGATCGACGACGCCGATGAGCTGCGAGCGGAATGTCAGCGTCAGCAGGCCCAGGCCCGAGAAGGCGATGAGGCCGCCCGGGTGCCGCGTATTCACGTACTGCACGAACGTGAGGCCGCGATTCACGACGACGTCGAGCACGAGATACGTGATGGGGCCGAAGATCGCCGCCCAGATCGCGTAGCGCGCGAGCGCGTACTGCAGCGTGGTGCGAATCACGAACTGCAGATCCATCACGCGGTTCACGGCAACGGCGTAGGCGGTCATCGGCACGGTCGAGCCGAGCGCGACGTACACGACCAGGCCGACGCGGCGCCGGACGGCTTCGTCCTGCAGGGCCGGAACGAACGGCGTGGCGACGACGGCCACGATGAGCGGCGTGAACCCGACGGCCAGCGCCCCGAGGAACCAGGCCACCCGGCGCCGCCGCTCCGCCGTCTCGATGCGATAGCGCACCACGAGGAAGGCGACGGCCGGCGCTGACAGCAGGCACAGGACCGGCCAGTACATCGACCGCGGCGCCTGGCGGTCGAACAGGGTGAGGAGCGTCCGCACGCGCGTGCCGGTCGGGGCCCCGAACGTCCCGGCGCCGATGAGGTGCAGCACGAACAGCCCCCACGCGACGACGGCGGCGGCGGCGATGAAGGCGCCGGCCCACCGCCGGGTGCGACGGGTGAGCGGCTCGGCGGGGAAACTCCAGGCGAAGAGCCACACGCCGAGCGCGAACATCGACTCGGGCCGCAGCACGGCGAGCGCCGCCACGACCATGCCGGCGGGCCCGGTAATGCCGGCGAAGAACGGGTCGACGAAGGAGGCAGCGATCGTGATGTAGAACCCGCCGAGCAGTTGCAGGCGGCGATCGCGGGTGCCGCCGAAGACGAGCAACAGTCCCCCCACGCCGAAGATGACGAGGTTCAGCGCGAAGACGCCCACCGGCGATGGCGCGTGCGCGAGTGCCGCCGGCACGCCCGCCAGCGCCACGATGACCTTGATCGCCGCAAGCGTCACGCCGAAGACGTACGCGGCCGCGACCGCCTGACGCCGCCAGGGACGGCGAGCCGCCGGGGCGGCCCCGTGGCGACCGCGCATCGCCGCAATCACCCGCAGCTGATGGATGAGATTGGCGTCGGCCGCGCCCCGGGCCCCGCCTTCCGCGGCGCGCCAGTCGATCGCGGCGCCATCGGCCAGCGCCGCGGCAAGCGCGTCGGGGGCGCCCTTGCGGCTAGGCTCCACGCGCCATCTCCTCGCCCAGACGCAGCAGCGCGCGGCGCACCGCCAGGCGCGCCGCTTCGGCCGAGGGCTTCTTGAGCACGAGAGCGATCTGCTCGTAGCTGTAACCGAGTTCGATGCTGGCGAGAATCGCCTGCCGATCGGCGCGGCGCAGGCGCTTCAGTCCGGCTTCGTAGCGTTCGCGATCGGCCGTGCCGATGGCGAGTTCGAGTGGCGACCGGGCGCCGTCCACGAGGCGCTCGTCGAGTTCGCCCGGCGCGGGATGACGCGCGGCATGGCGGAACTGATCCCGCACGCGGTTCACGAGTGAACGGCGCAGGTAGCCGAGCAGCGCGCCTTCACGCTGCGGCTGGAAGGTGCCGAGGTGCGTGAGCGTATGCAGCACCGTGTCCTGCACGTAGTCGGCCGTGTCGGCGGCGTTGCGGGCCCAGGTGGGCACGCGGCGGTGCGCCCAGCGGTGCAGGCGGGGCACATAGCGAGCGAACAGCTCGTCGAGCGCGTGATCGTTACCCGCGCGCGCGCGGACGAGCAACTCATCCGACGCGGGGTTCGACGGTGGGCCGCCGGGCGGCAGTCTGCCGGAGTCCATGAGAGGCTCGTGCTGATCCTGTGCGGTGGCGAGGCGGCCCTTGGATTCTCCTCTCCGGATTTCGCCGGCGCAAGCCCTCCGGGGCAACGGCGTACGAAAACGGGACCTCCGGCGTTCTTGTTCACATGGACCTGACACTGAGCACCTGGACGTGGGTGGCCGCACTGGGTGGAGCGGGCGGAGTGGCGAACGCCTGGCTGGTCAGGCCGCAGGGATTCGGCCGCCTCAATCACTTCGCCGTCGCCGCGGCGATTGCCGCCGGCACGGCGGCCGCCACCGCCTGGATGATTGCCCCGACCGACGCGCCCACGCTCTGGATCGGCGCGCGGGCCTTCCCGGCCGCACTCGCGTTCTTCTGGATCGGCTTCGTCACCGCCGGATGGCTGGCCGCGGAACGCGACAAGCAGCTGCTGCGGCGGGCCGTGTGCAAGGCCGCCACGGCACCGGCCGCCCATCCCGACACGGTGCGGGCGCTCGCTCACGCCTCGCCCGACGCGGTGTACGAGGCCGTGCAGGCGCTCGTGCCCCGGCGGGGCGTCCACTGAGCCGCTACAGAAGCTGCTCCATCAGCTGGCCCGTGTCCATGACACCCCAGTGCTCCGCAATCCGGCCGTGCTCGAACCGCATGACGTCGGCCACTGGCACGAGCATGGGCTTTCCCTTCGACGGGATGCCCATGAACTCGGCGCGCTGGATGCCCTGCATGGTGGCGCGCACGAACACCTTGTCTCCCTCGGCCACCATGTCCTCGATGTTCATCGCGAAGTCGCTGAACGCGGCGTGCAGGGCCGTGAAGAGCTCGCGCATCCCGTCCCGCCCTTCGGCGTCGGCGGGCGTGACCTCGTGCTCGACGAAGTCTTCGGCCACGAGTTCGTCGATGGCCTCCAGCCGGCCCTCGGTGAGTGCCTCGTAGAAGTTGCGCGTGAGGGTCTTGTTGTCCATCGGTTCTCCTGAGGTCACCGCCAGTATCCCACCGGGGCCTGGCGGCGCGAGGGGGCGTGCCGGGGTATGCGGATTGTGGCGCCCGCGCCCCTCATGTGGCGGGGCGCGCGCCTACGGCCGTGGCGGCGCCCCCTCCGGGCGGCGCAGGCTCAGCACGTCGGCGAACGACAACGCGCCGTGGAACCGCGCGTCGAGCGCACCTGTCCGGGCGCGAAGTACGTCGTCGGCCGGCATGGCACCTTCCGTGGCGACGACCACGTCGTTCTCGGCGGACGTGCTGCGATAGACGGCCACGGCGCCGAACGCTTCGGCCACCGCCGCGATGTCGCCGGCCAGGCCGGCGTGCTGGTTCATGTTGAACGCCACGACGCCGCCCGGAGCCAGCGCCTGCTTCACGCGGCCGAGGAAGGCCACTGTCTTCATGCGCGTGGGCACGCCGGTGTCGTCGGTGTCGCTCGACGGGCGCAGGAACGCGTCCATGAAGATGAGGTCGTAGCGCTCGCTCGTGGCTTCGATGAACGCCACGCCGTCGCCGGTGACGATGCGCACGGGGCCCGCGGAGCGCACGCCGAAGTACTGATCGGCCAGCCGCACGACGGCCGGGTCGATCTCCACCGCATCGATGCGCACGTCGGGCACGTGATGGGTGAGGAAGCGCACCATCGCCCCACCGCCCAGCCCCACGACGAGCACGCGCCGGGGCTGGGGCTGGTAGAGATAACTGGCGAACATGCTGCGCGCGTAGGGCGAGGCCAGGGTCTCGGGCGCGGTGAGGTCGATCCGGCTCTGCACGAGCTCCCGGCCATCGTCACGCACGAAGGTCAGCACGCGCACATCGCCGTCGCGCCGCACACGAATGGTGGAATACGCCGACACCTCCTCGTGCTCGAGGGCCCCGAGGCTCTGCCTGGCCGACATCGACCAGAACACGAGACCGGCGCCCGCGGCGAGAAAGGCTACGGCGAGGAGCGCCGGAGCGAGCGGGCTCCGGCCGCGCGCCCCCGGGCGTATCGACTGCTGACTGGCCGTGCGCATCGCCGCCTATTCTGACAGGCGTCACTGCCTGGCGCTGGTCGTGACCCTGCCCTTGCTGGCGATGGCCGTTCGGATGAGGGCAACGGTGCGTTCGGCGCGGGCATCGACGATCTGCCTGGCGAGCGCGAGCGCGCGCTCCTTGTTCTCGATCGAGACGCCGTTGATTGTGGCCTTCCCCGCCTTCACACGTTCGGCCCAGCGCACCGAGGCCGGGTCGGTCAGCATCATGTTCAGCGTGATGCCGGGGCTGTCGTGCAGGCCGTCGTCGGGCTGCCCGTCCTTCACGACCCCGAGCTGGCGCAGCACGTTCGGCGTGCCGGGCGGCGCGGTGTAGTACTCGCCGATGTGCGCCACGACCGGGCTGCCATTCCATTCGGTGTTGAGCTTCTCGGCCACCGCCTTCTGTCCGGCCTGATTGCCGCCGCTGTCGCCGATGAGGATCACGCTCTGGAAGCCGTGCGCGCGCAGGCTGCGCACCACGTCTTCGAGCACGGCCTGGAAGGTCTCCTCGCGCAGGCTGATCGTGCCGGGGCTGCGCATGTGCCCACTCGGCGGGTCGATGCGGCCCTCGGGCACGAGCGGAAAAATCGGCGCGCAGAGCGCATTGCCGAGTTTGCGGGCGATAACGTCGCAGTTGGTCCTGAGCACGTAGTTGTGTTTGCCGAGCACCAGCCACGGGCCGTTCGGCTCGATGCCGCCGGTGGGAATGATGGCGGTGGTCGTGCCGGCCGCGAGCGCGTCGCGCACGTCCATCCACGTCATCTCTTCGAGCCACACCGTGGAGGCCTTCGGCAACGGATTGGGTGTGTCTTTGCAGTTGTAGGGATTGTCGCGGCAGTCGCCGCCGCCCATCGAGCGCGGGTCAGGCGCGCGGCGCGGCGCCTGCGCCAGGGCGAGCGTGGCTGTGAGCACGAGGGCCGTGGCGATGACGAATAGTCTGTGCCTCATGCGCGCGATTGTAGAGGAAACACCGCGTGCCCGGCCGGCATATGATCGCCCGATGCCTTGCCTGTTCCGCGCACTCCTGCCGCTTGCCGTGCTGATGCTCGTGACCGTGAGCCGTGCCGGCGCCGACACCTATCCCCGGCAGCCGGGCGTGGACGCGCGGCACTACGTGTTCCGCCTCACGCTGCTGACGAGTGCCGCAAACGAGATCGAAGGCGAAGCCGCCGTGACGCTGCGCGTCGTGACCGCCGGGCTGCGCGAGGCTGCGCTCGATCTGGCCACGCCACGCGCCGACGGGAAGGGCATGACGGTGGCCGCCGTCACGTCAGCCACGGGCCCCGTGCCCTTCACCCATCGCGACAACCGCCTGCGGCTCACGCTGCCGCCGGGGCTCGCGGCCGGTCAGGACGTGACCGTCACGATCGCCTACCGCGGCGTGCCGGCAGACGGGCTGCGTCTCATCGACAACATCCACGGCGAGCGCACCGCTTTCAGCGAGAACTGGTACAACCGTGCCCGGCACTGGCTGCCGATGATCGACCACGTGGCCGACAAGGCCACCGGTGAGTTCATCATCACGACGCGGGCCGACTATCAGGTGATCGCCAACGGCACCCTCGTGGAGCAGGTGGACCTCGAGGGCGGCCGCCGTCGCACGCACTGGCGGCAGGACGTGCCGATTTCGTCGTGGCTCTACGCCGTGGGCATCGCGCGTTTCGCCGTGCGCCATGCCGGACTCGTGCGCGGCGTGCCGCTCGAGTACTGGGTGTTCCCGCAGGACGCCGAGAAGGGTTTCGCGCTCTTCGAGAAGGACGCGCGCCGGTCGTTCGAGTTCTACGCCGACTGGGTAGGCCCGTTCGCCTACCAGAAGCTCGCGCACGTGGAAGCCGCCGGCATGGGCGGCGGCACCGAACACGCCAGCAGCATCTTCTACGGTGAGAAGGGCATCACCACCGGCAGCGGCCCCGTGGTTCACGAGGTGGCGCACCAGTGGTTCGGCAACGCCGTGACCGAACACGACTGGAATGACATCTGGCTCAGTGAAGGTTTCGCGACCTACTTCACGCTGCTCTACACCGAACACGCCGAGGGCCGCGACGCGTTCGTCGACGGCCTGCGCCGCAGCCGCGGCACCGTGCTGTCGCTCGAGACGAAGCTGCCGAACACGCCGGTCGTCCACGTGAGCCACGACGACGCCGTGCGCGAGCCCACGAACCAACTCGTGTACCAGAAGGGCGCGTGGATGCTGCACATGCTGCGCGCGCAGGTGGGCACGGCGACCTTCTGGCGTGGTATTCGCGACTACTACCGCGAGTACATGAACTCGACGACGTCCACGGACCAGTTCCGCCAGGTGATGGAACGCGTCTCGGGTCAGGACCTCGGCTGGTTCTTCCGGCAGTGGCTGAACCGCGCCGGCGTGCCCGCTCTCTCGGGCACGTGGCGCTTCGACGCCGCGGCGCGGGAGGTCGTGGTGACGGTGCGCCAGACGCAGGCCGCCGATCCGTTTCGGTTGTCACTCGCCGTGGGCGTCGTCGCCTCGGAGGGCGCGCTGCCGGCGGTGCACCAGATGGCCATCGACGGCGGCGAGACCACGATGCGTATTCCCGCCGCGACCGCGCCTGCCGCCGTCGTGCTCGACCCAGGCGTCTGGACGCTGGCCGATTTCGGCGCGTTCGTGAAGGCGCCCTAGCCGATCCGGGCGTCACCGCCGTCATCACCGGCTGGGTACAACAATGCTCCTGCAGCACGCCAGGACGCGACGCCCGTCGTCTGCGCCCGGTCACCCGGCGCACAGCGCGCAGGCTCGCCAGTCAGTGTGCGCGGCGATCGTGCAGGATGGCGTGGACGCGCTGCACCAGCTCCTGCATCGGGAACGGCTTGGCGATGAAGGCCGCGCCGCTTTCGAATGACTGGGCGCTCTCGTTCGTGAAGCCGGACATGTAGAGCACGGCGATGTCCGGATACCGAAGCCGCAGTTGCCGCACGAGATCAGGGCCGTGCATGCCGGGCATGAGCACGTCGGCGACCACGAGATCGACGGCGCCCTCGTGAGTGTCGGCGAATCGCAGCGCTTCGATCCCGTCACCGGCGGAGAAGACCGTATACCCCTGGCCAGCGAGCTGTCGCTGCGCGAGGGCCCGGATCGAGGGCTCGTCCTCGACCACCAGGACAATGCCGGCGCCGCGCGGCGCCGGCGCGGTGCGCGCGTCGACGAGGGCCTCGGGTACGCTGTCGGTCGGCGGCAGGTAGACGCGAAACGTACTGCCCTGGCCGGGCGTCGACGAGACGTCGATCGCTCCCCCGCTCTGCCGCACGATGCCATACACCGTCGGCAGCCCCAGACCCGTGCCCTGGCCCGTGGGCTTGGTGGTGAAGAAGGGCTCGAAGATCCGGTCCAGGGTGGCCCGATCCATCCCGACACCGGAATCCTGCACCGTCAGGCAGACGTACGGCCCCGGTCTGACATCGAGCCGCGCGGCCCGGCTGTCGTCGAGATCCTCGTTGGCCGTGCGAATCGTGAGCGTGCCGCCGTCGGGCGTGGCATCCCTGGCGTTCACGGCGAGATTCACCAGCACCTGTTCGATCTGCCCGGCATCGGCGCGCACGGCGCGCAGGCTCTCGGTGCGAGACGTGATGAGCTCGATGCCGGCGCCGAGCAGCCGGCGCAACATCACCGCCACGGCGGCCACCACCTCGTCGAGATCGAGCACCGCAGGCTGCAGCACCTGACGGCGGCTGAAGGCGAGCAGCTGGTGCGTGAGCGCCGCGGCGCGCTCCACGGTCCGCTCGATCGTCTCGAGATCGTGCCACCGCGGGTCGGTCTTCGACAACCCGGCCGCGGCCATCGACGCCGCGCCGCCGATGACGGTCAGCAGGTTGTTGAAGTCGTGCGCGACGCCCCCGGCCAGACGGCCAAGCGTTTCCATCTTCTGCGCGTGCTGCAACTGAGTCTGCAGCGAGCGCGCCTGCGACACGTTGAGCGCGGCGCCTCGCAAGCCGACCACGGCGCCGGCGGCCGATAGGATCGGCTCCACTGTGAGGTCGTACCAGACGTCGCGCTCGTCGACCCGCACGTGCACGTCCTGACGTTCACGGTGTCCTGTTTCCAGCACGCGGCGCTTGATCGCCGTGAGTGGCCGGCCTTCGTCGCCAAGCAGTTCGAGGTCGGTCCGGCCGATGATGTCGGCGGGCGCCTCACCGCGGCCAGGACTGTGAATCCACGTGTACCGCAGGTGGACGTCGTGTTCGAACACCTGCAGTTCGGCCACCTCCATGGCCACGCGCAGCCGCTGCAGATTCTCGCGGGTCGTCTCTTCGGCCCGGCGGCGCTCGGTCACATCTCGCGCGTTGATGACGATGCCGCTCGTGGCGGGGTCGTCGAGATGGTTCGCCCCGACGCCCTCGAGCAGCCGGAACGACCCGTTGGCGTGGCGCAGGCGCAGGTGGCCGGTGATGACCTGGCCGGGCTGCGCCAGACTACGCGCGAAGGCCTCCCCCGCCTGGGCCAGGTCGTCGGGGTGCACGAGCTCCATCACGCTGCGCCCGCGCCAGTCGTCGATGGCGTAGCCCAATATGGCGACGAATGACGCGTTGACGTACTGCAACGCGCCGTCGGGGCCGAGCAGCACGATGAGGTCGGCTGAGTGTTCGAGCAGGGCCTCGAATCGCCGCTGCTGCAACAGCAGATCCTGTGCGTGCAGGGCCTGACGCTCCAGCGCGTCCTGCCGGCGCGAGGCTTCCACGCTGGTGCGGTGAACAGCGACCACCGCTACGAGCGCCGAGACGACGATGCTGAACGACAGGATTGGAATGACGGCGCCGTCCGTCAGTACGTGCCCGGCGGCTGCCAGCACAGTGGCGATGCCGGCCACCGTCAGCCCGGCCAGCGCCGCGACCCACGTCGCAGGCAGAAACGCGCTGGCGAGCAACGGGCCCAACACCATGAAGCCGAACCACACGGGATCGTCGGGCACCGACCATCCGACGGCGGCGCCTGCCAGAACGGGCACGCTTGCCGCCGTGATCCCCGCCAAGCGGAAGCGTGCCGTCCGGCTGAAACCGTACGCCGCGCCGAGGGCCAGAAGAGCGCTCAGGATGATCGCGAAGGTGCCATCGAAGTCCTGCCGCCGAAGTAGCTGGCCAACCGCCGAGATCAGGCCAAGTGGAATGACGAGCAGCAACAGCGACGCGAGGAGCCGCGCCGACTGGCGATCTCCAACATCGAGCACTCGCGGCGACGGATCGACCAGCCGCTGCCAAAACGTGCGAGACGCGTCGGGCTCAGGTGCAGCGTTCGTCTCGCGTCTGGACATGCCTGGTGGATGGCGGCTGAATGCGGCGCCTCGGGACAGGCCCGGACAGGCCTCCCCGGTACTTCGACTCTCCCTTAGGATAAGACCTCGGGATTCTACTTCAGCCGTTAGTGCATGACGCAGCACGCGACCGGCAGGCGGCGTGGAAACTGCGCAGCTGACGACCGACCAGCCGCATCCTCGGCCTGGGCCATCACGCGAGGGCCCATCCTCGGGCTCGGGTGTGCTTCAGAATCCGATGGTTCGGTCGAAGCAGGGATTCCGGCCGAGGCCCGCGCCTCGAGACGATCGAGCCCCATGTGGGTGAACGCGAAGGTCACGACGTCGTGAGCGCCGGCGCGGAAGAGCCCGGTGCCCCAGTAGGCGGCGCCGAGAATGAAGCCCCACTCGGCCACGCCGTCGCGGCCGTCGAGCAGGCGCACCTGGAAGATGCCCACCGCCGACTGTTCCCCCTCGGGTACAACGGCGAAGCAGGCGTAGCGGCCGGCCGCGCGTTCGCCGTGCGTCCACGTGATGAAGCGTTCGAAGCTGGCCACGCTCGCCGGCGGCGGCGAGATGAAGCGGCTCACCTGGTCGGTTGTCAGCTGGGCGTGCAGTGAGGGTGCGACCGGTCCCGAGGTGGGGAGCAGCGGCGCCAGGGACGACTGCACGTGGCAGCCGTCGATGGGGCGATAGGGCATCATTTCCATGAGGAATGCTCCATCGGGTGTCGCACGTCGGCCTCTCAGGGCTGCGAGCCCAGCACTTCGCCGCGCGGCAGGGTGTCGCCCCAGACGATGTCCTCGCCCCAGACGATGTTTTCGCCCCACACGATGTTCTCACCCCACACGATGTTCTCGCCCCAGACGATGTTGTTCCCCCAGACGACGTTCTCGCCCCAGACGATGTTTTCGCCCCAGACGATGTTCTCGCCCCACACGATGTTCTCGCCCCACACGATGTTGTTGGCCCAGGCCGTGTTCTTCTTGTAGATGGCTTCGCCCCAGACGATGTTCTCGCCCCAGACGATGTTTTCGCCCCAGACGATGTTCTGGCCGTCGACGGTCGTCGACTCGCTCACGCCTGCCGTCAACCAGTTGTTATTGGACGCGGCGGGGTTGATGGCCTCGGTGAGGACGACGGCACCGGCGGTGTTCACGACGCCGGCGCCCTGCGCCAGCACGTGATAGGGCGTGTTGGTGAGGTCGCGCATGGCAAACGCCGTGTGCATGAGCATCGCCTTCACGGCGTTCGGCGTCGGACTGGCGCCGAACGTGGCTTTGCTGCCCTCGAGCATCAGGGCCACTGACCCGCTCGTCACCGCCGCCGCCATGCTCGTGCCGCTCAGCTTCAGATACGGCCGTCCGCCGAGGGTCACCCGATTGGCCGGGAACAGCGTGTACAGCGTCTGGGTCGTGGCGGCCGGGCCCACCAGTCGGTGCCCCGGCGCAACCACGTCGGGCTTGGCGTAGCCGTCGTACCACGTCGGCCCGCGCGAGCTGTAGTCGGCCACGAGGTCGTCGGCGCGCGCCGTCGTGTCGAAGGTCTTCACCGCGCCAGCCGTGATGGCCGACGGCGCGTTGCCCGGCGAAGTGATGCCGGCGAAGCCCACCTGCCCCGTCACCGGGTTCATGCCCATGTTGCCGGCCGAGCTCACCACCACGATGCCGGCGCGCACCGCCGCTTCCACCGCCTGCACCAGCGGGTCGGTCGCGGCCGGTTCGAAGATCGGATGGCCGAGCGAGAGGTTGATGACGTCGATGCCGTAGGTGGCCTTGTTCGCCACCGCCCACTGAATCGCGTTGATCACGTTGCTGGTCACGCCCACACCGTAGTTGTCGAGCACGCGCAGGCTGACATACGAGACGCCGGGGGCGACGCCCTTGGCTTCCGCCTTGTCACCGCCGATGAGACCCGCCACGTGCGTGCCGTGGCCGTAGCCGTCGAGCGGCGACACGGCCGGGGGATTGGCGTTGCCCGTCGTGAAGTCGCGCGTCGTCTTGATGCGGGCCGTGCCGCCGCCGTCCTGAAGCAGGCCGGAATCGATGACCGCCACGGTCACGCCGGCACCGGTGCGCGGCGTCGTCGGGGTCGACACCGCGACCTGGGCCGGGGCCAGGTGCACGGCCACGAGGGTCCAGGCCTTGCTCGCGCCCAACGTCCACGACGCCGTGAGGGTACTCGCGTTGGGTCGAACCGCCGCGGCTGCGCGGATGTTGCCGGAACCAGTGCCGGTGCCGCCGTTCCACAGCGCCGAGCCCGCGCCGCTCACGGCCAGCGTTCCCGCATCGCCGGCCGCGACGACGGCATCCACGATGAACCCGCCGGTCGTGCTCATCGACAGCGACGCCGTGGCGCTCACGGCTCCGGCGGTCGTGCCGAGACCGAACGGCGAGAACTGGTCAACGCCGGTGAACGTCGTAGCGGTGGCCGCGACATCGACCGAGCCGCTCAGCGAGACCACGACAGAGGCCGAGCCCTGGGGCGGATTCACCAGGTAATAGATTGACGAGGTGTTGTTGGCCGCATTCGACGCCGAGATGCGGATGGTGAGCGGCACACCGTTGTAGGTGACCCCGGTCACGCGCTTGGTGGCGTCACGATGAGCCACCGTCACGACGAGGAGGCGGTTGGCGCCCGGCGCGACCGTGTGCGTGAAGGTCAGGCTGGACTTCTTGGCGATCGCGGCCGCCGTCGTCGTCGCAGCGCTGATGGTGGACGGACCGTAGACCGGTGTCTCGAGACCGAGCGTGTCACGCAGCGTATAGGGCGTGCCTTGGGCGGCGCCGGTGGCGCCGGCGACGCTCATCGGGGTCACGTCGGCGTCGACCGACATCGCGACCACGTCGGGATGGGTGCGCAACTGGCGGAGCAGGCGGCGCGGCAGCCGGCCCGCGAAGGCGTCGATGACGCCGAAGTCGGCGTCGGCGCGCTCTCCGTGCGCCTGCAGCTCCTGCAGCAGCCAGCGCTTGGCGCCGGGCTTGAGCGTGATGATCACGCGCTCGCGGTCACTGCCGTCGCCCTGATTCAGCCGTTCGGCCAGCTGCCGGTCGGCGCGATCCGCGCGGCGCTGCGGCCCCTGGGCACTGCGTCCCTGGGCACTCGGCGCCACCGCACCGGCGGCCACCAGCAGCGCGATCGCCGCTGCCGCCCAGCCGGAAGACCAATGCTCTTTCTGAGTTCTCATGCCCCGCTGGACTGCAGAGGCAATGCCAGAGCCGGAAGGGATTTACGGGCAATCGACTAAGCAGCTTATTTGTCAGTGACTTGCTCGAATACGAGCGCAGAGGGTCAGAGCAACGTTTCTCTTGAGTGGCGACCTGCAAGCTGAAATATCGGCTGCCCCGGCTGGCCGTCCAGCCACCATTTTGCAGACGCCCTTCGCTGGTGACGAGGAGCACGGATAGGTGGTGGTCGAGGGCGACGAGCGTCAAGCGACGGCTTCCTGCCGCCACGTTGTGCGACCACGAGAGGCTCGCGGCGCAAACCCAGCCATTTCGGCGTGATGCGCCGAAACTTCGGGGGTGTCGAGTTCGACATGACGGTGCCGGATCGACCGCTTGTATGGCCCTAAGCCACTGTGGAGACTCGACTTTCGCACGAAGAGCCGCCACGCCGGCCACCTGTGGCATGGCCCATGCTCAACCGTGAGCCAGATGCACCGTTTCTTCCGAGGCGATTCTATGTCCCCCTCGAATTCCCGCCCGTACTGGCTCGCCGCCGGTCGGAGCGGATTCCTGGCCGCGCTGCTCGTCGGCGCCGCCACCCTGATGACCACCCCCGCGCACGCCGCCGGTGGTCGATCGAAGCTCGACCGGCAACTGCAGGCCGTCGTGGACGCTGGGGGACCGCCGCAGCGCGTCATCGTGCAGACCGCGCCCGGCGCCGGCAGCGACGTGGCCAAGGCGCAGGGCAAGAAGGGCCGGCGCGCCGATAGCGTTGGCACGCAGTCGGATCTTCTGACCCTCACCGCCCCGACCAGCGAACTCGCTGCGTTGGCCGAGCGCCCGGATGTCGTGCGCATCTCGAGCGATGCGCCCGTGCAGTCGCATACCACCGCAGACGTGGCCGCGCCAACCGCCGGTCACGTGATTGGCACGCTCGGTCTGGCG
>JAEUQR010000164.1 GCA_016789705.1 Acidobacteriota bacterium | reverse complement strand
GAACATCAAGCTCGACGGCGCCGAGAAGGCCTCGGTCGAAGACAGCAAGAAGGTCGTCGAGATCTGCACGGTCTACGCGCAGAAGGGCATGTTCAACATCTTCCTCGGCGTCTTCTTCTCGACGCTGGCCTTCGCGTTCGTCGAGCCGTTCTTCTTCATCGGCTACCTCATCTCGATCGCGCTCTTCGGCCTCTACCAGGCGATCTTCATGGCCAACGCGGGCGGCGCGTGGGACAACGCCAAGAAGATCGTCGAAACCGAACTGAAGGCCAAGGGCACCGAGCTGCACGCGGCCTCGGTCGTCGGCGACACGGTGGGCGACCCCTTCAAGGACACCTCCTCGGTGGCCATGAACCCGGTCATCAAGTTCACGACGCTCTTCGGCCTGCTCGCCGTCGAGCTCGGCGTCTACCTCACGGCGCAGAGCGGCGCCGGCCTGACGCACGCGCTCGCCGCGGTGTTCTTCGTCGTGAGCATGTACTTCGTCTACCGCTCGTTCTACGGCATGCGCATCGAAGGCTGAGGCCTGACAGAAGTCTGGACACGGCGCGACGTTCCGCGGGCGTCGCGCCGTTTGTCTTTTCTCCGGATGTCTCGCGAAGAATTAACCTCGGAATCGTGCCCTTGTGCATTGACGGGGCTCCGGGGCACGGCTAGAATGCCCCGGGTTTCGATGCTCCCCTGGTGACGGGGTGGCCCGCGAAATACGGAACTTCGGGCGAGCCACCAGCCATTGGTGCCACTTTCCCGGAACCGGTGTCAAAGCAGGGTACGGTGATTTTCAGCGGCGGTCTGCCAGCCCTCCACGGCCCGGCGGCTCGTCGTTGACACGCAAAAAATCTCACCGATATAATCGGCGGCCTTGCGGCAAAGCGCTGCGGTGACGCAGCGCGCTAGGTCAGGAGGACAGTCAGTGCCACGCGACCTGTTTGGTGATGTGGTCGACCCATCGATCAAGATGGGCAACAAGTCGGGATACACCGTCGCTCTGACGATGATCGCGGAAGTTGCGCTGCTCGGGGCGATCGTCATCGTCCCGCTCATGGCAGCGGATATTCTTCCGACGCCGCCGTCGATGATGGCGTTCGTGGCGGCACCACCCCCGCCGCCTCCGCCGCCTCCCCCGCCTCCGCCTCCGCAGGCGGCGGCTCCGCCTCCCGAGGTTGAAGTCAACCCGACGGCGGCTCCCGTGGAGGCTCCGACGGAAATCAAGCCGGAGACCGGCATCGAGGCCGGCTTCGAAGGGCAGGTCGGCGGTGTCGACGGCGGTCTCGCCGGCGGCGTCGTTGGCGGTATCACCGGAGGCATTCCTGAGCCGCCGCCGCCGCCGCCGCCGCCCCCCACGCAGCCGGTTCGCGTGGGCGGCAACATCAAGCCCCCGCAGAAGGTCAAGCACGTCAATCCCGTGTATCCTCCGATCGCGCAGTCGGCGCGCGTTCAGGGCATCGTCATCATCGAGGCCACGATTGGCCCGAGCGGTGCGGTGCAGGATGCAAAGGTCCTGCGGTCGATTCCGCTGCTGGACCAGGCGGCACTCGACGCGGTGCGTCAGTGGCAGTTCACGCCGACCTTGCTGAACGGCGTGCCAGTGCCGGTCATCATGACGGTTACGGTGCAGTTCACGCTGCAGTAGGTCAGGCGATTTCGTAATGAACTCGAATCAGGTTCTTTTCCGGAGGAATGCGATGAACGTTCGGAAGATTGGTCAGATTGCAGCGGTTGCCGTTGGCGCACTGCTCCTCAGCTCGCCCGCGTTCGCGCAGGAAGCCGGCGGCGGCATCGACTTCATCGAGATGTTCGAGCAGATGGGCTTCGTGGCCATGGCCATCGCCGTCGTGCTCTTCATCATGTCGTTCTGGTCGGTGGGTATCGCTATCGAGCGCATCTACACGTTCAGCCAGGCGAAGAAGCAGTCCAAGATGTTCGCGCCGCTCGTCGCGAAGCACCTCAAGGACGGCCGACTGAAGGAAGCCATCGCCCTGTCGTCCAACAAGGACTACCGCTACAGCCACCTGGCCAAGGTCGTGCTCGCCGGCCTCCAGGAATACCAGTTCCAGCAGGACAGCGCCGGCGGTGCCACGCTGAACCGCGACGACCTTCTGGACACGGTGCGCCGTTCGATTCAGCGCGCCACCGCGCTCACCTCGAACGACCTGAAGAAGGGCGTGTCGAGCCTCGCGACCATCGGCGCCACGGCCCCGTTCGTCGGTCTGCTCGGCACGGTCGTCGGCGTCATCAACGCGTTCGTCGGTATCGCGTCGTCGGGCTCGGGCGGCATCGGCGCCGTCTCGGCCGGTATCGCGGAAGCGCTCGTCGAAACGGCGCTCGGCCTCTTCGTGGCCATCCCGGCGGTGTGGTTCTACAACTACCTCACCGGCCGTCTCGAGTACTTCAACGTCGAGATGGACAACTCGTCGTCGGAACTGCTCGACTACTTCATCCGCAAGACGTCGAACTAGTCCGCAACCGGGTTTCACTTAGCCAGGAGAGTGCACCATGGCAATGGATGTCGGCGGCGCCAAAGGCGGCGTCAAGTCGGACATCAACGTGACGCCGCTCGTGGACGTCATGCTCGTGCTGCTCATCATCATGATGATCATCGCGCCGCTCTTGCAGAAGGGCGTTCCCGTCACGCTGCCCACGGCGACCAACAGCGCTGACAAGCCGGAGACACAGGACCAGACCGTCGTGGGCATCACCCCCGATGGTCAGTTCTGGGTGAACGGCGTGCAGGTGCCTGATGCCGACGTGCGTGCCCGCGTGGACGACATCCTCGAGGGCAAGAAGGAACGCATCGTTCTCATCAAGGCCGATGAAGATGCCTCTTACGGCCGCGTGATGGAGATGATGGATACGCTCCGCCAGGTGGGTATCGAGGACATGGGGCTCATCACCGAACGCAAGGGCGGCGCGCCCACGGGAGGCAACTGATGTCGCACCATAACCACATGGGGGCGGACAAGATCGTTACCGCCAAGAAGCTCGAAGCCAACGGCGATATGAACATCACGCCGATGATCGACGTGCTGCTCGTGCTGCTCGTCATCTTCATGGCCGCGCTTCCGCTGTCCCAGAAGGGCATCGACGTCAATCTGCCTGCGGAGACGAAGACCAAGGATCAGAAGACGCTCGATATCTCCCAGATCGTGCTGGAGTATTCGAACGACCGGAAGATCTCGGTCAACAAGCAGGACGTCACGATCCGCGACCTCGGCGAGATGCTTCGCAAGATCTACGAGGAGCGCAAGGACAAGACGATGTTCATCGCCGCCGACGGCGGTCTGCGCTACGGCGACATCGTGGAAGTGATCGACGCGGCCAAGGGTGCGGGTGTCGAAAAGGTCGGCATCATCACCGAGGGCATGCGAAAGGCCGCTCAGGCCGGCAACTGACGCCGACCGGTTCGCGCCGGATTCGAGCGGGCCGTTCCTTCGGGGACGGCCCGTTTTCTTTTTGAGGGCACTGCGATGCGCGTTTCGCCCCGTCCCTGTCTCCTCGGCGTGCCGTGGGACCGGTCGTCGTCCTATGAACGTGGTGCGGCCGCGGCCCCACCGCTCATCCGGTGCGCCCTCTGGTCTCCTTCTACCAACAGCGCCACGGAAGTGGGTATCGCCGTGGAACCGGGGGCTCTGGACGACGCTGGCGACCTCGAGCCTGGCGAGGATGCCGCCGGGGCCCGAGCTGCCATCGAAGCCGGCGTACGCGCCATCCTGACGAACCAGGGGCTGCCCGTGGTGCTGGGCGGCGACCACAGCATCAGTTATCCCGTGCTGCGGGCGTGGCGGGGCACGCCGGTCGCGGCCATCCTGCACATCGACGCCCACGGCGATCTCTACGACGAGTATCCCCTGCCGGGGCCCGGCCAACCCGTCGGCCTTGGCGACCGCTATTCGCACGCCTGTCCGTTCGCGCGCATCATGGAGGACCGCCTGACGAACCGGCTCGTGCAGGTCGGTGTGCGGACCGCCACCCCGCATCTGGTGGCGCAGGCCGCCCGATTTGGCGTGGAGACCTACGGGATGGACCGGTGGCGCTCGGCGCCGGTGGAGGCTCTGGAAGGCCCGCTCTACGTCTCGCTCGACCTCGACGGCCTCGACCCCGCGTTCGCGCCCGGCGTGGCCCATCCTGAGCCGGGAGGGCTCTCGACGCGCGACGTCGTGGAGTTACTGCACCGGATCCGAGCGCCCATCGCCGGGATCGACATCGTCGAATACCACCCTGGCAACGACCACCGCGACCTGACGGCCCGGGTGGCAGCCAAGCTGCTCAAGGAAGCCATCGCCGTCGCCTTCAGGAACTCGCAGGCATAGCGGCGGGGCCGTGCGGCGGCGCTGTCGTGCCGGCCCACCGCCCCGGCCACGCCGCCCAGACAAGAACGGCCGGGCTGCCCGATGGCTGCCCGGCCGTGTTGGTCGGAGAACGGAAGCCCCGACTCGCGGGGCCTTCGAGTCAGTTGAAGCTGTAGCGCAGGCTCAACATGAACTGCCAGACGTCGCCGGTGCCCGCCGAGGTCTGGAACGACCGGCGAATCAGCTCGTTGTTGACGACCGCCAGGCGGTAAGTGGCGCGGCCGGAGGCGTCGACCGCCGGGTTGGTGAGAATCTGGAGCTGGTTGTTGTTGTTGATCGAGGCCACCGGACGCTGCGACACGCCCCAGTTGCTGTTGAGCAGATTGCCGACGTTGAGGATATCGGCACGGAACTGGAGCCCGTTGCGCTGTCCGCGGATGTCCTTGAAGAGATCCTGCGTGAGCGACAGGTCCATGCGGCGGAAGATCGGCATCACGCCGCCGTTGCGCGAGGCATAACGGCCGCGGTTCTTGCTCAGGTACTTGTCCTGGCCGATGTAGGCCTCGAACGCCGCCGCCTGTTCGGCTGCGGTGAACGTGCGCCCACCCACCGTGAACGGCGAGAAGTTCATCTCCGAGGTGTCGCGCGGAATGTAGATGAGGTCGTTCGCCGCGACGCCGTCGCCGTTCATGTCGCCGGCGAACGTGTAGCTGAAGCGCGACGAGCTGGTCACGGTGCTGTGCTGGGCCTCCCAGAACAGCGACACCGAGGTGGCGCCGAAGCCGAAGTACCGCTTGTTGTAGTTGACGAGCGCGAACACGCGATGCCCGGGCGACCACATCGAGACCTGGTTGCCGGGGTTGTTCGGATCGGCCGAATGGCTGTTGCGCGCGAAGCTCGTGGCGGCGGTCGATTCCGGGTCCGAGATCGTGCGCGACTCGCCGTAGCTGTAGGCGGTGCGCACCGACAGACCGAACCGGGTGTTCAGCGACAGGGTCTGCGCGAAGTTCCAGGAGCTGCCGGAGTTGCCGTTCTTCAGCACGAGCGCCTGCGTGACCTGATTGCCGGTGTCGTTGTTGATCCGGTTCACGCAGCCGCCGGCCTGACCGGTGGCGGCGCACGCCGTGCCGACCCAGCGGGGCCGGCTGTCCACGCCGGCGAAGGCCGACTGCGCCGCCGGCAGGTTGGCGTTGAAGTAGTAGATGCCGTTGACGTCCTTCGCGTAGAGGTATTCGGTGGTGCTCACGATGCCGCCCGGCAGCTTGCGATCGACGGCCACGTTCGCACGCCAGACCTGCGGGAACTTGAAGTCTGGGTCGGTGACGTTCAGCGCATAGCTGGACGCGCCGGCGCCCGTCGCCGCCTGCTTGTAGCGGTCGGGATCCGAACTGAACGGGAAGGCAGTGCCGGGCGAGAGCACGATACGCTCGCCGATGAGCACGCCGGTGTTGCCGATCTGGTTCGAAATCCAGACGTACGCCGGGCGGCCGCTGAACAAGCCGCCGCCGCCGCGCAGCTGGGTCGACTGGTCACCGAACACGTCCCAGTTGGCACCGACCCTCGGGGACCAGAGCAGCTTGGTGCTCGGCATCTCGCCGGTGTTGTAGCGGATGGCCGCGCCGGCTTCGTCGCGGAACGTCAGGGCGTCGGCCGCCGGGTTCGGGTAAGCCGTGTTCTCGAAGGCCGAGACGTCCACGCGGACGCCGGCGGTGACGGTCAGGTTGGTCATCGGCCGCCACTCGTCCTGCAGGTAGCCGGCGCCGTACCACACGTCGAGGGGCTGCTCGGGCTTCTCGAGGCCCGGGATGTTGGCCCAGCGCACCTGGAACGCGCGCAGCGTCACCGGCGACACGGTGCGATTCGGGTTCGCGGCCGCGTCGTTGGCGTCGGCGTAGAAGTCGGCCAGCGAGTTGTAGGAGTAGGCGCTCTGCGGGCAGCAGCCGAAGAACACGTTGTCCGAGTGGTACTTCTCGATGTACGCCCCGGCGGTAATCGAGTGCCGCGTGGCGAACTTGGTGAAGTTGTTCTGCGCCTGGAACGTCTTGTACCGCAGCTCGTTGTTGACGGTGAACGGTTCGAAGCCGAACGAGGTGTAGTTGGACCCGCCCTCGAAGATGTCGACGAACGGAAACAGCTTGCCGCGGGAGTCGCGGCTTTCGTCCTGGTACGTGTATCCGGCCTGGAACTGGTTCGACATGCTGCCGCCGATGACCGTGTTCCACTCCCCAATGCCCGAGCGGATGTTCTCGAGAATCTTGTAGTTCGAGTTCTGGTAGCTCAGGTACTGCGTGCTGCCGCCGGTGCGGCCCTGCAGCGCCGACGCCGAGTTCGAGAGGCCGACGTCGGTGAACGAATTCAGGTGGGTGTAGCGGACCGAGAGCTTGTTCGCGTTGTTGAGGTTGTAGTCGCTGCGAATCAGAAAGCGTTTGGCGGGCGTTTCGTCGTCGATGCCCTCGAAGGGGCCGGTGTCGTAGTCGAACCGCGACTTCAGGAACGCGCTGAGGGTCGTCATGTCGGACGCGAGCACGCGGGTGACCTGGCCGCCGACGGGTTCACCGCCCTGATTGGCCCGGAACGTGGTCAGCGGGCGCTTGTCGGACTGGTCTTCGTAGTTGGCGAACGCGAACAGCTTGTTCTTGAGGATGGGACCGGCCAGGTATCCGCCGGTGTTGCGGAACGTGAACGTGCCGGGGTTCACGGTCTGGCCCTTCGCTTCGGTGCCCACCCATTCCTGGTCCCGGAACCGATGGTAGGCCGAGGCCACCAGGCGATTGGTGCCGCTGCGCGTCACCGAGTTCACGCCGGCGCCGATGAAGCTGCCCTGCCGCACGTCGAACGGCGCGACGTTCACCTGAATCTGTTCAAGCGCTTCGAGTGAAATCGCGGCCACGCCGGTGCGGTCGCCGGGCTGGCCGCCAAGGCCGAACGAGTTGTTGAATGACGAACCGTCAACCGTGATGTTGTTCATGCGGTTGTCGTTGCCCGCAAAGCCGTTGTTGCTCGCCTGCGGCGTCAGTCGCGTGACGTCGCTCAGGCGGCCGCTGAGGGTCGGCAGGACGGCGATCTCTTCGCGGCCGACGGAGGTCGCGGCGCCCGTGCGCGACGAACTGAACACCGGATCGACCGTGCCGCTCACCGTGACGGTTTCCTGGACGGAGATGGCTTCCGTGGTGAACGCCAGGTCCGAGGCGACACCGAGGTTGACCGTGACGTCTTCCTTGGTCACCGGCGAGAACGCCGCTCCGCCGCTGCCGCCGTAGGCGACCGTCACACTGTAGGGACCGCCGACGCGCATGGCGGGCATCGAGAAGCGTCCGTCGGCCCGGGTCGTCGCCTCGTACGTCGATCCCGACGGCAGGTGAATCGCGATGACGTTGGCCCCGGCGACCGGCGCGCCAGCCTGGTCGGTGACGACCCCGGTCAGCGATCCGGTGGTGACGCCCTGGGCGCTGGCCACTGACGGCGCGAACGCTGCGAGCGCCACCAGCGCCACGAGCGATCTCAACGTGTGAACAACGAGCTTCATATGTGTCTCCCTTTGACTTTTCTGTAACCGTCCTACTCTACCAAATCGGTTGTGTCGCCCCGGTAAAAAGCCCGTGCATCGGCGTCAGGAACGTGCCCTGAAAAAGCACAAAGGCTGTTTCGCCTGATGAGGCGAAACAGCCTTGTGTCGAACGAGTCGCGCGCGGTCTGGGCCGCGCCGGAATCAGGTCTTACTGGGCCGCGGCGGACTTGGCCTTGCGCATCTCTTCGGCCTTGTCGCGGAGCTGGTCGGCCTCGCGGATCAGGCGCTGCTGCTCGGCGGGGTTCTTGATCAGATTGGCCTGCAGGCGGAGGAGAAGGTTCTTGTAGGCAATCGCCTCCATGTAGTCGCTCTTGATCTCGATGGCCTTGTCGACTGACTCGATGCCCTTGACGACCATGTCGAGCTTCTCGGCGTCCTTCAGGCGGAAGTCGCGATACGCCTTGTCCCAGTAGTAGGTCGCCACGGTGTAGTGGGCTTCCGGGTTGTTCGGCTCGATGCCGATACGCTGGTTCAGGAACTCGATCGTCTTGGGGAAGTCGCCCTGGCGGTTGTAGTAGCCGGCAATCTGCATGTAGACGTTCGGGTCGCTGGCCTTGGCTTCCTTCGACTTCAGGAAGGTCTGCTCGGCCAGCTCGTATTCACCCGAGTTCTCGTAGATCTGGGCGAGCTGGAAGTAGTTGCCGGGGTCGGAGGGGTCGAGCTCGATCATCTGCTTGACGATCGGTTCGGCCATGGTCGGGTCGTTCAGCTTGTCCGGACCGTAGGCGCTCACCAGGAACTCGAGCGAGCGGCGCTTCCAGAGCGGGTCCTGAATCTTCTCGCCCGCCACCTTGTAGTTGTCGATCGCCTTGGCCAGCAGAGCGTCGTTGGCGGGTTCGCCGGCGCGCGTGGGCCGGTACATGTTGTCGTAGCAGTTGGCAAGGAAGAAGTGGCTGTAGGCGTTCTCGGGGTTCAGCTGGATCGCCTCTTCATACTTCGCCGCCGCCGCGCGCCAGTCACTGGCCGCGTAGAGCTTGTTGGCGTCCTTGAATGCCTTCTGGGCGCGCACCTGGTTGACCTGGCCGCACCCGGCAACCATGACACCGAGTCCTACCACCAGGGCCAGACCCGAGATCGAAGAACGGAGCTTCATCGTTTCCCCCTCAAAACCTTGACTGCGTCGAGACCCCGACGGAACGTGCGCCCACGGGTGTGTCCGACAGGGACTTTACTGCGTCGCAGGGCGGGAAGTATAGCCACTTCCCCCACCCCTCGCAAGGCGGCTGGTATCATGACGTTCGCAGACGTTTCTGCCGACGTTTCGCCTGATCTGTTAGACACCGATTCCGGCCGGGTGGCTCAATGATCCGCTTCGAGGATCTGCTTGGGAAGGTTCGCGCGTACAGCCCCGAGGGCGACCTCGAGCTGCTGCGCAAGGCGTACGTCTTCTCAGCCCTCGCGCACAAGGGGCAGGTGCGGCACTCAGGGGAGCCGTATCTCATTCACCCGCTTGAGGTTTCGGACATCCTGGCCGACCAGAGGCTCGACGTCGTCTGCGTCGCCTCGGGCCTGCTCCACGACGTGGTGGAGGACACGCTCACCACGGTCGAGCGTATCCGCGAGCTCTTCGGGCCAGACGTCGCCCATATCGTCGAGGGGCTGACCAAGATCAGCGCCATCCCGTTTTCGTCGAGCGAGGAACGGCAGGCCGAGAACTTCCGCAAGATGCTGCTGGCGATGGTGGATGACATCCGCGTCATCTTCGTGAAGCTCGCCGACCGGCTGCACAACATGCGCACCCTCCAGTTCATGCCGGAGGAAAAACGTCCTCGCGTGGCCCAGGAAACCCTCGACATCTACGCTCCCATCGCCAACCGCCTCGGCATGAACAAGATGAAGAACGAGCTCGAGGAGCTCGCCTTCATGCACCTCGAGCCGCAGGCGTTCGAGTCGCTGCGGGCCCGGGTCGATGCCAAGCGCGCCGCCACGGAAGGTGTCATCGATGAGCTGACGGCGGCGATTCGCGCCAAGCTCGCCGCGGCCGACGTGCCGGTGCTGACAGTGGACGGCCGCGTCAAGCGCCTCTACAGCATCTTCCTCAAGCTCCGCCGCCAGAAGATCGACCTCGACCAGGTCTACGACTTTGTCGCCATCCGCATCGTCACGCCCTCGGTGAAGGACTGTTATGCCGCGCTCGGCATCATCCACCAGGCGTGGCCGCCGGTGCCCGGCCGCATCAAGGATTTCATCGCGATGCCGCGGCCCAATGGCTACCAGTCGCTGCACACCTCGGTCATCTCCGATCGCGGCGTGCCGTTCGAGGTCCAGATCCGCACGGAAGAGATGCACCATCACGCCGAGGACGGCATCGCGGCGCACTGGAAGTACAAGGAAGGGCGCGTGGGCGCCGCCCGCGATGAGCAGTATTTCCAGTGGATGCGGCAGCTCCTCGAGACGCACCAGGAAGTGCGCGATTCGCAGGAGTTCCTGAACCATCTGAAGATCGACCTCTACCGCGAGGAGGTCTACACCTTCACCCCTGCCGGACAGGTGAAGGTGCTGCCCGACGGCGCGACGCCGATCGATTTCGCCTACGCCGTGCACACCGACGTCGGCCATCGCTGCGTGGGCGCTCGCGTGAACGGGCGGATGGTGCCGCTGCGCACGCGCCTCAAGAATGGCGACATCGTCGAGATCGTGACCGCCGCCGGCCACGCGCCGAGCCGCGACTGGCTGAGCGTGGTCAAGACCTCGCGCGCGCGCGCCAAGATCCGCCAGTTCATCCAGACCGAGGAGAACGTCCGCGCCATCGACGTCGGCCGCAAGCTGCTCGAGAAGGAGGCGAAGCGCTTCGACGTGCCGAAGGCTTCGCTCGAAGACAGCGGCCTGGCTCCGGCGGTCTCGGCGCTCGGGTTCAGCAAGCCCGACGACCTGCTGGCGCAGGTGGGCTACGGGAAGGTGGCCGCGCGGCAGGTGCTCGACGCGCTCGTGCCGGAAGGGCAGCTCAAGGAGCGGGCGCCGGACCACCCCGTGGTCTCGGCCGTGAAGCGGGTGCTGCGGCCCGGCGCCGCCGCCGCCGACCGCATCACCGTGAGCGGCGCCGACGACCTGATGGTCACGCGCGCCCGCTGCTGCAACCCGATTCGGGGCGAGAAGATCGTGGGCTACGTGACGCGCGGCAAGGGCGTGTCCGTGCACGCGGCCGCCTGTCCGAACGTGCTGAACCTCATGTACGACCCGCAGCGCCGCATCGACGTCGAGTGGGACAAGGGCGGGGATCCGGCGCCGTACACGGTGCGCCTGACCATGCAGGTCGAAGACCGGAAGGGCATGCTGGCGGCGCTCAGCGCGAGCATCGCCGACATCAACACCAACATCCTGGGGCTCGAAGCCACGACCGGCGAAGACACCCACGCCCGCATCGACGTAACCGTCGAAATCAAGGACATGAAGCACCTGGAGAAGGTGATCAAGTCACTGCGGAGCGTGGACGGCGTGCTCGACATCGAGCGCGCGACGCGCTGAGGCGCCCCGTGCGCGCGCGGCGTCAGTCGAGCACGGCGATGGCGTCGATTTCCACGCGCACGTCGCGGGGAAGCCGGGCCACCTGGACGGTGGCGCGCGCCGGATAGGGCTGAGAGAAGTAGGTGGCGTAGATCTCGTTCACGACCGCGAAGTCGCCCATGTCGGCCAGGTAGATCGTGGTCTTGGCCACCTGCGCGAAGCTGGCGCCCGCGGCGGTCAGCAGGGCGCCCATGTTCTCGAGCACCTGCGTCGCCTGTTCACGGATCCCACCCTCGACGAGGGTGCCGTCGGCCCGCAACGGGATCTGGCCGGACAGGAAGACCAGCTTACCCACCGTCAGGGCCGCGGAATACGGACCGATCGCCGGCGCCCCGCCCGACGCAGTGGTCGCGCGGCGTCCTTCGCCCGGGTTGGCGCGGTCGGCCATGGCTAGGCGGCCTTGACGACCTTCTTCGACCGGATGCAGCGCGTGCACACGCGGATGCGCTTGGTCGCGCCATTCACGACCGCGCGCACGGTCTGCAGATTCACTTCGAAGCGGCGCGGGCCGACATTGTGGGCGTGGGACACCGTCCGTCCGACCACCGGGCCCTTGTCGCAGATTTCACAGCGTCTCGCCATGACGAAAACACCTTCCAGGGAAGACGTCACTGACTCGTCCAATCCGAGTGTGACAAACCCCAAGCCTACCACGCCACGCGCGACTTCGGCTAGGCGGGAGGGCGGTAGAGCCCGACCGCGCCGGGGCTCGCAGCGGCGGCGGCGCGTCTCGGACTACCGTGGCCCCGAGACCACAGCGGCGTGTAATAATTGCCACCGGCTCGGGACTGCTGTGTCGCTTTGTGTCGACACACCGTCGCCCTGAAAGGACAGTCGACTGGGAGAACCCAAATGAGGTCCCCGGCGTCTAATGCTGTGAACGCTGTTCGGAGGCTGTTGGTCGCATCGGTCGATTGACAAGTAAGCTGCTTATAAATCAATAGCTTACTGGCTTTCGTCTCCCCGAAATTGCTCTCCTCGACCCGCAACAGGGCGCTTGAGTGGACGCAGCACATACCGGACAATCGTCATGTTTTTGTCACTGTCGCGCCACAGAATATACGAAGGTCGCGACGTCTAACTGGGTACGCGGATTGCATCGAAGCAGGGTATTGCGAAGTCCTCTCTGGAAGAGGATTACGGAAGGAGCGGCTAGTAGTCATGGCCAAGGCAGTTAAGAAGAACGTGGCAGCCACCGCGGTGCTCGACAAGAGCAACCGATACGATGAGCTCAAGGCGATGCTCGACGAGCGGCGGCGCGTCATCCTGCAGGAAGTGCAGGGCAGGATCCGTGGCGTTCGCGCCGAAGGGGCCGACCGGCCGCACGACAGCGCCGACCCTGGCGAGACCGCGGAGGTCGACATCCAGGAAGACATCGAGTTCGCGCTCATCCAGATGAAGGCTGAGACGCTGAACAAGATCAACGAAGCGCTCGCGCGCCTCGACGAGGGCCGTTACGGCCACTGCTACGAGTGCGGCGACGAAATCGCCGAAGCTCGTCTCCGGGCCCTCCCCTTCGCCGTCCGTTGCAAGGACTGCGAAGAAGAGCGTGAAGTCGCGATTCAGCGCGAGCGTACAATGGCGCGGCGCGGGTCGTCGGGCTTCTTCGACCTGCAGCGCTAGTCCGGGCTTTCGACGCGCAGGCCCCGCCACGTGCGGGGCCTGCGTCCCTCAATCGCCCGGGCTCTCGGGCAGTTCCACGACACGACTATCCGGAGGGATCGCCGATGAGCGATCACGACAAGCCGTTCGAGGCGGACGAACCGTCTGCCGAGCAGCCGTTTCACGTACCGGCGGAGCTGCCGGTGCTGCCGCTGCGCGACACGGTGCTCTTCCCGAACTCGTTCATGCCGCTGGCCGTGGCCCGCGAGAGCTCCGTGCGGCTCATCGACGAGGCGGTGAGTGCCGGCCGCATGATTGCCGTCTTCACGCAGCGCGAAGCGTCCGAGGAAGACCCGCGGCAGGACGACCTGCACGCCATCGGCACGGCCAGCCACATCCACAAGATGTTCAAGCTGCCCGATGGCAGCCTGCGCATCATCGTGCAGGGGCTGGCGCGCGTCCGTCTCGACGGTCTCATCGCCAGCCGCCCCTATCTGCTCGCCAATGTCAGCGAGGCGCCGGAACAGCTCGGCGACGCCGACCGGCTCGAGATCGACGCGCTGCAGCGCAACATCAAGGCGAACTTCCAGCAGATCGTGTCGCTGTCGCCGCTGATGTCCGACGACCTGCAGACGCTGGCGTCGAACATCGCGGAGCCGGGCCGCGCCGCCGACTTCATCGCCTCGAGCCTCGGCAGTCTGTCCACCGCCACCAAGCAGGAAGTGCTCGAGACGATCGACGTGCGCGCCCGCCTCGATCACCTCAACCGCCTGCTCATAAAGGAGCTCGAAGTCCTCGAGCTCGGCTCGAAGATCCAGTCGCAGGTGCAGTCGGAAGTCGGCAAGAACCAGCGCGACTACTTCCTGCGCGAACAACTCAAGGCGATTCAGCGCGAGCTCGGCGAAGGCGACGATCAGTCGAAGGAAATCGACGAGCTGCGCCAGAAGATCGAGGCGGCGGGCCTGCCGGACACGGTGAAGAAGGAAGCGCTGCGCGAGCTCGATCGGCTGTCGAAGATGCCGCCGGCCGCCGCCGAGTACACGGTGTCGCGCACCTACCTCGACTGGATCGTCGCGCTGCCATGGACCAGGCGCACCGAGGAGGTGATCGACCTGCCCAAGACGCGGGGCATCCTCGATGTCGAGCACGCCGGTCTCGACCGTGCCAAGGAGCGTATCCTCGAGTACCTCGCCGTACGCAAGCTCAACCCGAGCGTGAAGGGCCCGATCCTCTGTTTCGTCGGGCCTCCGGGCGTGGGCAAGACGTCGCTCGCCCGTTCCATCGCACAGTCGCTCGGCCGCAAGTTCGTGCGCGTGTCGCTCGGTGGCATGCGTGACGAAGCCGAGATCCGCGGCCATCGCCGCACCTACATCGGCGCCCTGCCCGGCCAGATCATCCAGGGCCTGCGGCGCGCCGAGTCGCGGAATCCCGTCTTCATCCTCGACGAAATCGACAAGCTCGGCTCCGACTTCCGCGGCGACCCGGCCTCGGCGCTACTCGAAGTGCTCGATCCGGAACAGAACACGACGTTCCGCGACCACTACCTCGACGTGCCCTTCGATCTGTCGGAGGTGCTGTTCATCACGACCGCCAACGTCCTCGACCCGATCCCGCACGCGCTGCGCGACCGCATGGAAGTGCTCGAGCTGCCGGGCTACACGGAAGAGGAGAAGCTGGCGATTGCCCGCGAGCACCTCGTCGGCAAGCAGGTGCCGAATCACGGGCTGACGGCGAAACAGGTCACGTTCCCGGATGCCGGCCTGCGCACGATCATCCGCGGCTACACCCGCGAGGCCGGTGTGCGCAATCTCGAACGCGAGATCGGCGCCATCTGCCGCAAGGTGGCCAGGCGGCGGGCCGACGGTCAGACCGACCGTGTGAAGGTCACGCCGCAGGTCGTGCACGAGTTCCTCGGCGCCCCCAAGTTCCTCGACGAGGAGCTCGCGGACCGCACGAAGCGGCCGGGCGTAGCGATCGGCCTCGCGTGGACGCCGGTGGGCGGCGACGTGCTCTTCATCGAAGCGTCGCGCATGACCGGCAGCGCCTCCCTCACGCTGACCGGGCAGCTCGGCGACGTGATGAAGGAATCGGCGCGAGCCGCGCTCTCATGGGTGCGCGCACATGCGGCCGAGTGGAACATCGATCCCGACTTCTTCAAGGGCTCTGAGATCCATCTGCATGTGCCGTCGGGGGCTATTCCGAAGGACGGCCCTTCGGCCGGTGTGACCATGGCCACCGCGCTCGTCTCCGAGCTCACGCGCCGCCCGGTGCGTGGCGACGTGGCGATGACGGGCGAGATCACGCTCTCAGGCCGCGTGCTGCCGGTGGGCGGCATCAAGGAGAAGGTGCTGGCCGCCAAGCGGCTCGGCATCCGCGAGATCATCCTGCCGCGGCAGAACGAGAAGAACGTCAAGGAAGACCTCGACGACGAACTGCGCGCCGGGCTCACCCTGCACCTCGTGGGCAGCATCGACGAGGTGCTGCTGCTGGCGCTCGTTCCGGTGCGCGGCGCCGCCGGCAAGCGGCCGGCGCGACGTCCTCAGGCGTCGATGCAGTAAGCTGCGATGTCCCGGCCGCCGGCCGGGGCAGCGTCATGCGCGTCGTCTATTCGTCCCGGTATCACCTCGACCTGGGGCCGCACGTCTTTCCCACCGCGAAATACCGGCTCGTCGCCGAGGCGGTGCTGCGCGCCGGCCTCGTGCCCGACGGCTTCGTCGAACCGGTGCCGGCGACGTGGGAGGACCTCGCGCGGGTCCACACGCCCGCGTATCTCGAGGCCCTGTGCGCGGGCACCCTGTCGGCCGAGGACATCGCGCGGCTCGAGATCCCCTGCACACCGGAGCTGGTCGAGGGCTTCCGCTTCATGACCGGCGGCACGCTCCTGGCCGCGGACCTCGCGCTCGACGGCTCCGACCGCACGGCCGTGCACATCGGCGGCGGCTTCCATCATGCGTTTGCCGGTCACGGCGAGGGCTTCTGCGTCTTCAACGACGTGGCCGTCGCCATCCGCCGGGCGTTTGCGAACCGGCAGGCCGGCTCCGCCGCCGTGCTCGACCTGGACGTGCATCAGGGCAACGGCACGGCGTCGATCTTCGCGGGCGATCGCCGGGTGTTCACGGCGTCGATCCACGAGGCCGAGAACTATCCCTACGTGAAGCCGCCCGGCGCGCTCGACGTGGGCCTGCCGCGGGGCACGAGCGACGACGACTACCTGTCGCACCTTGACGCCGTGCTGGCACGGCTGCTCGAGCAACTGCCGGATGTGGTCTTCTACCTCGCCGGCGCCGACCCCTACATGGACGACCAGCTCGGGCGCCTGCGCCTCTCGCTCGACGGCCTGCGGCGGCGTGATCGCCGCGTGTTCACGGCGCTCAGAGCGGCCGGCGTGCCCGTGGTGGTCGTACTCGCCGGCGGCTACGCGCGGCAGGTGGAAGACACGGTGGCCATCCACGCCGCGACGATCGCCGAAGCCGCCGCCCGCTAGTTCGCTGCGACCGGCGTCAGCCGAGCAGCGCCAGTCCAGCGACCGTCTTCATGTCCACGATGTCGCCGGCCCTGATCATGCGGCGCACCTCGTCGACATCGAAGGTGGCCGGCTCGATGACCTCGTCGTCGTCCTGCTTCGCCGTCGAATCGGGCGCCGGCGGTGCCAGGTTGGTACAGCGGTAGAACTTCATCCACTCGTCGCAGAATCCCGGCGTGGGGAAGAGCTCGCCGATTTCGTCGAGCGTGCCGGGCACGAGGCCCACTTCCTCTTCGCACTCGCGGGCGGCGCCGAGCCGCGGGTCCTCGCCGGGCTTCAGGCTGCCGGCGGGCAGTTCCCAGATGAAGCGGTCGATCGAATAGCGGTACTGACGGATGAGGATGAGGCGTCCGGGCGCCGGCATCGGCAGCAGCACGACCGACCCGGGGTGGCGCACCACCTCCATCGTGGCGGTGTGTCCCGAGGGCAGCGTCACCCGGTCGACAGTCAGCGAGAAGATGCGTCCGCGATAGACCTCGCGGTGGTCATGCACCGTCGTCGGGAAGGTCATCCTGAGACTCCATGAAGACGCCCGCCCGCTTCTCGGGCGGCGTGATGTCACGCAGCACCGACTCGAGATCCTCGGGCAGCGGCGCTTCGAACGTGAGCCGCTCGCCGGTGCGCGGGTGCGTGAACGCCAGGCGTTCGGCGTGCAGAAACGGGCGGGTCAGGCGCTGCACCGCGCGGACGTCGTTGGCCACCCGTTTGTGGAGGCCGCCGTAGAGGGCATCGCCCACGATGGGGTGTCCGATGGCGCTCAGGTGCACGCGGATCTGATGCGTGCGTCCGGTGGCGATGGCGACGCGGATGAGGGTGAGGCCCGGTAGTGCCTTCGCCCAGGTGACGCGCGTCACCGCGGCACGGGCCCGGCGTGCCCGGGTCGAGATCTTCTCGCGGTGCACGGGATCGCGGCCGATCGGCAGGTCGATGCGCTTGCGGTTGTGCACCGTGCCCCAGACGAGCGCCACGTATTCCTTCTCGACCTCGCGATCGTGGAACTGGCGGGCCAGCTCCTGGTGGGCGGTGTCGTTCTTGGCCACGACCATGACGCCCGACGTGCCCTTGTCGAGGCGGTGCACGATGCCGGGACGCTGCTCGCCGCCGATGCCGCTCAGGTCCTGCACGTGGTGCAGCAGCGCGTGCACGAGGGTGCCGGTGGGGTGCCCGGCGCCCGGATGGACGACGAGGCCCGCGGGCTTGTTGACGACGACGACGTCGGCGTCGTCGTGCAGGATCGGCAGTGGCAGATCCTCGGGTTCGAGCGTCGAGGGAGCCGGCGCCGGCACCTGCACGGTGACGACGTCGCCCGGCCGCACGGCCGTGTTCGCCTTCGGCGTGGCCACGCGCGGCATCGATACGCGGCCGTCGTCGATGAGGCGCTGCACCTGGGCGCGCGAGTGGTTCGGCAGCTCGTTCGCGAGGAACTTGTCGAGGCGCAGGCCCTCGTGGTCCGGGCCGATCTCGAACGTGTATGGGGTCATGTGGTCAGGCGCCCGGCGGCGGGCGCCGTCAGAACGATCCGCGTTTCCGGGCCGGGGCGGCCGGCGCGGCGGCGGTGCCGGCGCGTTTCGACAACCAGGCCAGCATCACGACGCTGAGCGGCACGAGCACGAGCGAGATGAGCTGCGAGGTGGAGAACATCGCCACGGCGCCGCGATCGTCGCCGCGGAAGAACTCGATGATGAAGCGTGAGACGCCGTAAATGAGCACGAACTGCCAGAAGGTGCGGCCCGGATACGGCTTGCCGCGTCGCTCGAGGGTGAGCACGGCCACCAGGATGACGAGCCCGGCGAGCGATTCGTAGAGCTGCGTCGGGTGGAGCGGCACGTTGAGCGGTGTGCCCACGTTGAGCGCCGCCGCCGGGTCGGTGAAGGTCACCGCCCAGGCGACCTGGGTGGGCTTGCCGTAGCAGCAGCCGGCGGCGAAGCAGCCGAGGCGCCCGACCATGTAGCCGAGCGCGATGCCGGGCGCGAAGAGATCGCCCGACGTCCAGAGCGGCAGCTTGTGTTTGCGGAGCTGGTAGATGCAGGTCAGCGAGGCGGCGATGAGGCCGCCGTAGAAGACGCCGCCCGAGCGGAGCAGCGAGAAGAATTCCTCGCGGCTGCTCGTGAAGTGCTCGAAGTCGACGATGAAGAGCAGGCCCTTGGCGCCGACGAGGGCAGCGATGATGACCCAGATGCCGAGGTCGAGCACCCGGTTGCCGTCGAAGCCGGCAGCCGTCGCCCGCCTGACCGCCATCCACAGGCCGAGGAGGTAGGCGGCAGCCAGCAGCACGCCGTACGTGTAGATCGTGACCGGGCCGGCCTCAAGCAGGATTGGGTGCACGTCGATATCCCAGGACGTCGAGGACGACGTCGAGCAGCAGGAAGACGACGCCCACCGAAATGGCGGCGTCGGCGATATTGAACGCCCAGAAGTGCCAGGTGCCCCAGTAGGCGTCCACGAAGTCGAGCACGTAGCCCGCCGTGGCGCGGTCGATGAGATTGCCGATGGCGCCGCCGAGCACGCCGGCCAGGCCGAACCTCGCGAGCTTCTGCTCCTCCGGCAGGCTCGCCGCATACCACGCCACGCCGGCGAGCGCCGTGCCGGCCACGAGCATCAGCACCACCGTCTTGAAGGGGAAGTCCACGCCGTTCAGCATGCCGAACGCCGCGCCGGTGTTGTGCACGCGGGTCAGGCTCAGCCAGCCGGACACGACGTCCATGCTCTCGTGCAGCTCGAGGCGGCCGCGCACGAGCGCCTTGGTCCACTGGTCGAGGACCACGACCACCACGGCGATGATGAGCTCGAGCCGGCGCATGGCGCTACAGGCTGACCGCTTCGGCCAGCGCCTCGACGCAGCGTGGGCAGAGGCCCTCGCGGCCGGCCGCGGCTGACACCTCGGGCACGACGCGCCAGCAGCGTTCGCATTTCGTGCCGTCGGCACGCGTCACGACGACGGCTGGTGCGTCATCGGTGCCGCCCGCGGTGACCCGCACGGCCGACACGCCGAAGAGCATCGGCAGCGAGGAGCTGTAGCGCTCGAGCAGCGCGAGCGTCGCGCCGGCGGCCTGGACCTCCACCGCCGCCGACAGGTTGCCGGCGATGGTCTTGTCCTGGCGCTTCTGTTCGAGCGCCACGTTCACGAGGTCGCGCACCGCGCCGAGCCGGGCCCAGCGCTCGACGAGATCGTCGTCGCGCAGCCCTTCGAGGTGGCGCGGGAAGAGCGCCATGTGCACCGACGCTTCGCGCGTTCCGGGCAGGCCGCGCCAGAGTTCGTCCATCGTCACCGACAGAATCGGCGCCAGCAGGCGGGCGAGGCCGTCCACCACCGTGAACATCACCGTCTGGCCAGACCGCCGCGCCGGCGATTTGGCGCCGAACGTGTACATCCGGTCCTTCGTGACGTCCACGTAGAAGGCGCTCACGTCCACCGTGATGAACTGATTGGCGAGCTGGAAGACGGTGGGGTAGTCGTAGTCGTCGTAGGCCTGGACGATTTTCGTCGCCACGTCGGCGTACTTCGCCAGCATCCAGCGGTCGACTTCCTCGAGCCGATCGACCGCAACCCTGTCCTCCGCCGGATCGAAGTCGTAGAGATTGGCGACGAGCACGCGCAGCACGTTCCGGATCTTCCGGTAGGCCTCGGTCGTGCGCGTCAGGATCTCCTTGCCGATGCGGATGTCCTCGCGGTAGTCCACCATCGACGCCCACAGACGCAGGATCTCGGCGCCGCCCTGCTTGATGACATCCTGCGGCGACACGCTGTTGCCGAGCGACTTGGACATCTTGCGGCCGTCTTCGGCCATCACGAAGCCGTGCGTCAGCACCTGGTTGAAGGGCGCGCGGCCGCGCGTGCCGATGCCGACGAGCAGCGAGCTGTGGAACCAGCCGCGGTGCTGGTCGCTGCCTTCGAGATAGATGTCGGCCGGCCAGCGGTGGTCTTCACGGAAGGGCAGCACGGCCTCGTGGCTCGAGCCGGAGTCGAACCAGACGTCGAGAATGTTCGATTCGCGTTCGAACTCGGTGCCGCCACACGACGGGCAGGTGAGTCCAGGCGTGACGAACTCCTCGAGCGGCCGTTCGTACCAGGCGTCGGCGCCGTAGGTGTCGAACACGGTCGCTGCCTGCTCGACCAGCTCCTTCGTGAGCACGGCCGTGCCACACTTCACGCAGTCCATCGCCGGGATCGGCACGCCCCAGGCGCGCTGACGCGAGATGCACCAGTCGGGCCGGTTGGCGATCATGCCCTCGATGCGGGCGCGGCCCCAGCTCGGGATCCAGCGCGTGTCGGCGATGGCGGTGAGCGCCTTCTGCCGCAGGTCCTGCGCCTCCATGGCGATGAACCACTGCGCGGTCGCCAGGAAGATGACCGGGTGGTGGCACCGCCAGCAGTGCGGGTACGAGTGATGGAAGTCTTCGCGGTGCCACAGTCGTCCGGCCGCGAGGAGCGCGGCTTCCACGTTGGGATTGGCCTTCCACACCTGCTGCCCGGCGAACTGTTCGACCGTCTCGTTGTAGTGGCCGCCGGCATCGAGCGGCGCGTAGATCTCGAGGCCGTACTTGACGCCGGTGTGATAGTCGTCGGCGCCGTGGCCGGGGGCCGTGTGCACGGCGCCTGTGCCGGCTTCGAGCGTGACGTAGTCACCGACGACGGCGAGCGAGTCACGTTCGTAGAGCGGGTGCCGGAACACGAGACGTTCCATCGTGGCGCCGGGGAAGGTGGCGAGCAGCCTGTCGAAGCCGCGGCCCGTCTTCGCCGCCACCGACGCCGCCAGTTCCTGCGCCACGATCACGGCCGTGCCGTTCACGTCGTAGGCGCCGTACTCGAAGTCCGGATGGAAGGCGATGGCCAGGTTCGACGGGATGGTCCAGGGTGTCGTCGTCCAGATGAGCACCGACACGGGCCGGCCGGCGAGTGCCGGGACGCGGCGTGCGGCCTCGTCGCGGCTCGTGTCGCTCAGGGGGAACTCGACCGTGATCGACGGCGAGACGTGCGGCTCGTACTCCACTTCCGCTTCGGCCAGGGCCGTGCGGCAGTGGGTGCACCAGTGCACCGGCTTCTTGCCCTTGTAGACCATGTCCTTGGCGACGAACGCCCCGAGGGCCCGCACGATGGACGCCTGATAGCGGAACGCCATCGTCAGATACGGGTCGTCCCATTTGCCGATGACGCCGAGCCGCTTGAAGCCCTCACGCTGGATGCCAACGTACTTTTCGGCGTACTTGCGGCATTCGCGCCGGAAGTCGGCCACCGACATCTCGCGCTTCTTCGGCCCGAGCTCGCGGTCGACCTTCAGTTCGATCGGCAGGCCGTGGCAGTCCCATCCGGGCAGGTAGGGCGCATCGTAGCCGAGCATGTTGTGCGACTTGACGACGAAGTCCTTCAGGATCTTGTTGAGCGCCGTGCCGATGTGAATTTCGCCGTTGGCGTACGGCGGCCCGTCGTGCAGCAGGTAGGTGGGCGCGCCCTTGCGCGCGGCGCGAATCTGCCCGTAGAGGTCCATCGCGTCCCAGCGCGCCACCGTCTCGGGTTCGGCCGTCTGCAGGTTGGCCTTCATCGAGAAGGCCGTGCGCGGCAGGTTGCACGTGTCTTTCCACTCAGCCATAGGGATTCGCCCATTGTACTGCGGGAACCGGGGCTGTCGGGGGCGCCGGCCGCCCCCGGCTGCGGCCGTCCGAAGGTAAAGTGGGGAGATGGTGCACGAGACCACGCTCGAGAACGGACTGACCCTGCTGGTGCAGGAGGTGCACACCGCGCCCCTGGCGTCGGTCTGGTGCTGGTACAAAGTGGGGTCGCGCGACGAGGGTCCCGGCGTGACCGGCGTGTCGCACTGGGTCGAGCACATGAACTTCAAGGGGACGACCAACATCCCCCGCGACCAGGTGAAGGGCATCATCGAGCAGTTTGGCGGGAGCTGGAACGGCTACACCTGGATCGACCAGACCACCTATCTCGAAACCGCCTCGGCGTCGGCCCTCGATCGCATGCTCTTCATCGAGGCCGAGCGGATGGCGAACTGCCTGTACGCCGCCGACGACTGCGAGTCGGAACGCACCGTCATCATCTCGGAGCTCCAGGGCGGCGAGAACGATCCGGAGCAGCGCCTCGACGCTGAGATCACGGCGACGGCCTTCAAGGCGCATCCCTACCGGCACCCGACCATCGGCTGGCTGTCGGACCTGAAGACGATGACCCGCGACGACCTCTACGGCCACTATCGCCGCTACTACGTGCCGAACAACGCCACGCTCGTGGTCGTGGGCGACGTGGACACGGCAGACGTCGTGCGGCGCGTGCAGCAGCAGTTCGGCGGCATCGTGTCGGGCGTGCCGGCGCGACGGCCCACCACCGTCGAGCCGCCGCAGGGCGGCGAGCGCCGCGTGCACCTGCGCAAGCCGGGCACCACGGCCTACTGGCGCGCCGTCTTCCACGCGCCGGCGTTCACCGACGCCGACTTCTTCCCGATGCTCGCCGTCGATGCGATGCTGACCGGCGCGTCCGGCCTGAACATCTGGTCGGGCGGCGGCGTCGCCACGCCGCAGCGCAGCGCGCGGCTCTACCGTGGCCTCGTGAACACGGGTCTTGCCTCCTCGGTGGGCGGCTTCCTCGCCCCGACGGCCGAGCCGTTCCTCTATTCGATTGCCGCCACCGTCGCGCACGGTCAGCCGATTGCGGCCGTCGAGCGCGCCGTGCTCGACGAGTGCGCGCGCCTCGTGGCCGACGGGCCGCGTCCGCAGGAGACCGACAAGGTGCTGGCCCAGTTGCGCGCACGTTTCGTGTTCGATGCCGGCAGCGTGACCGACCTGGCGCACCAGCTCGGCTACTTCGCCACCATCGCGAGCTGGCGCGACTGGACCACGATCGGCGACCGGCTTGCGGCCGTGACGCCCGAGGCCATCCACGCCGTGGCCCGGAAGTACCTCGTGGCCGACAACCGCACCATCGGCATCTTCGAACCCACGAACGGCGAAAGCGAGGCCCGGTAATGGCGCTGGCCCCTGTCCGCTGCGTGCTCCCGAACGGCCTGACTGTCATCACGGCGCGCAATCCGCTCATCCCGGCGGTGTCGATGGCGATCGGCGTGAATGCCGGCGCCACGGCCGATCCCGCCACGGCGCCAGGCACGGCCGCCCTGACCGCACGGGTGCTCGACAAGGGCACCACCCGCTACGACGCCGATGCGATTGCCGACGAACTCGAAGGGCGAGGCGCCTCGTTGCACGTCGGGGCCGGCCGCCAGCAGATCGTCGTGAGCGCGACCTGTCTCGTGGACGACATCGGCGCCGTGTTGCCGGTGGCATGCGCGGTGGCGCGTCAGCCCACGTTCCCCGAGCAGGAAGTGGCGACGCGCCGGGCCGAACTCATCACCGGCATCCAGGAGGCCGCCGACGATCCCGGCGCGGTGGCGGTGGACGCGCTCCACGCGGCGCTCTATCCCGGCGGCCATCCGCTCGGCCGTCCGGTCCGTGGCACGGCCAGTGCCGTGGCGGCCCTCGGGCGCACCGACCTCGTCGCCTTCCATCAGCGTTACTTCGTGCCTGGTGCCGCCACCGTCGTGGCCGTCGGCGACCTCGATGCCGAGGCGCTCGCCGATCGCATCAGCCGCGAGTTCGCCGACTGGAGCGGCCTGCCGACGTCGATTCCGGTGCCGCCGTCGCCGGCGCCACGCACCGACCGCGCGCTCATCGTGAAGGCGATGCCCGACAAGTCGCAGGCCGATGTCGCCTACGGCAACGTGGGGCTGGCGCGTCGCGATCCCGACTACTACGCGGCGCTCGTCATGAACAACGCGCTCGGCCAGTACGCGCTCGGCGGGCGGCTCGGCGACAGCATCCGCGAACGGCAGGGCATGGCGTATTACGTGTTCAGCAGCATGGATGCCGGGCTCGATGCCGGGCCCCTCATGGTGCGTGCCGGTGTGTCGAGCGACAACGTCGAACGCACGATCGCGTCGATCGACGCCGAATTGACGGCCGTGCTTTCGACCGGCTTCACGGCCACCGAGGTGGATGACGCCAAGCGCTACCTCATCGGGTCGCTGCCACGGCAACTGGAGACCAATGGCGGCATCGCCGGCTTCCTGCTCTCCGCCGAGGTGTACGGACTCGGCATCGACCACGACGTCCGCCTGCCGCAGCGGATCGCCGAAGTGACCCACGACGATGTGGCGCGTGTGGCCGGCCGGCTGCTCGATCCGGCCCGCGCGGTCGTGGTGGTGGCCGGTCCGTGGAGTGGACCAGCGGCATGAGGCACGCCGCCGCGCCCGTCCGCGCCGTGTTCTTCGACGTGGACTTCACGCTCATCCATCCCGGGCCGCGGTTCCACGGTCCGGGGTACGCGGCCACCTGCGCGGAGTACGGCATTCGCGTGGATGCGGCGCGGTTCGATGCCGCCGTGGCGGTTGCGCAGCCGATGCTCGACGATCCGGCCGATCCCCTTTACGACCACGACCTGTTCATCAACTACACCGCGGCCATCATCGAGCAGATGGGCGGCACGGGCGACGGCGTGCGCCACGCCGCCGCCGAGATCTACGAGGCGTGGGCCGCCAACCACCACTTCGACCTCTACGACGACGTCCACGAGGTGCTTCCCGCGCTGGCCGCGCAGGGGCTGGAGCTCGGCGTCATCTCCAACTCGCACCGATCGCTCGAGGCGTTCACGGCGCATTTCGCCCTCGATCGCTTCGTGCGCACACACGTGTCGGCGCATCCGGCGCGCTACATGAAGCCGCATCCGAGCATCTTCGAGGCGGCGCTCACTGCGGCCGGCGTCACCGCCGGCGAGGCGCTCATGGTGGGCGACAGCCTGAAGGCCGACGTGCATGGCGCGCTCGGCGCCGGCCTGCGCGCGGTGTGGCTGCGGCGGTCGGGCGAGGATTCCGACGCCCGGCCCGGGCACGTGCCGCTCATCCGCCGGCTCCACGAACTGCCGCCGCTCCTCCAGCCGGAACCGCCCGCACGCTGAGCCGCGCCATTCGCCGGACTTCCCGCCGGCCACCCGACTCGATACACTCGTCACTCCGATGTCTGAGCTGCGCTTCCGCGATCTGCACTCCGCCGACGAATTCCGCCAGGTGATGGACCTGGAGGCCCGGGTCTGGGGCTTCACCGACCTGAACGACATGGTGACGCTGCCTGTCTTCACGATCACGGTGAAGCGTGGCGCCATCCTGATCGGCGCCTACGACGAGACCGACCGCATGGTCGGGTTCGTCTACTCGATTGTCGGCATGAAGCCCGGGCAGGTGCTGCAGTGGTCGCATATGCTCGGTGTGCTGCCCGAATACCGCAACAGCGGCCTCGGCCGCGCGCTCAAACTTGCGCAGCGCGATCGAGCCCTCGCCCAGGGGTACGAACTCATCGAGTGGACGTACGACCCGCTGCAGGCGATGAACGCCCACCTGAACTTCACGAAGCTCGGCGTGGTGGCCGAGGAGTATCACCGCAACGTCTACGGCGAGTCGACGAGCGTGCTGCACAAGGGCACACCGACGGACCGCCTGGTGGCGCAGTGGTGGATCGCCAGGCCGCATGTGGCGCGCCGTCTGACGCCTGGCGAGCTCATCCCGGTGACCACGAACGAGATCGCCGAGGCGGCGCCGATCAACACGACACATCCGGCGCAGGCGTGGCTGGCCAACACCGACATCTACCTGGCCCGCGACGATCGCCGGCTCACGCTCGAGATCCCGATGGGCTTCACCGACATGCAGCGCGAGGCGCCGGCCCTGGCCCTCGAGTGGCGCATGCAGACGCGCGAGATCTTCGAGACGTACTTCAGGCGGGGCTACCGCGTGGTCGATTTCTACCTCGACCGGCCGCACCACCGCGGCCGCTATCTGCTCGCGAAGAAGGACGCCTGACCGCGCCCGCTCCGGCTACCCCGGCGGCCAGGCGAGCGTCCGTCCGCCGAGCACGTGCAGATGGATGTGGAACACGGTCTGGCCGGCGTCGCCGTTGCAGTTGAACACCGTGCGGTAGCCGCGGGCCGACACGCCACGCGCCTCGGCGATCGCCGCCGCCCGCCGCACCATCACACCGACGAGCCGGTCATGATCGCCGCCGAGGTCGTTGAGCGTGGCAACGTGGGCGCGCGGCACCACGAGGACGTGCAGCGGCGCCTGGGGGTTGATGTCCTCGAAGGCAACGACGTCGTCGTCCTCGAACACTTTCTTCGCGGGAATCTCGCCGCTCACGATCCGGCAGAACAGGCAGCTCATGCCGCGAGTATAGGCACGCAGTCGAGCGTGTGACAAACCGTCGCATCCGCGTGTCATGATGCGGGGGACGATTCCCCCTGGCCCCAGGCACATACCGCCTCCGTGGAACGGCGGCCGCACGCAAGGAGAACTCACATGATCGACAAGTACAAGGCGCTCGAAGGTCTCGCCGCCACGCTCGGCGTGCGCAATTTCTCGATGAAGGAAGCCGGTGGCAAGGTGCAGATTGCCGGCACCACCACCTACGCGCTCGAACGCGATCTGCTGTGGGATGCGATCAAGAAGCACGCCGGCTGGGAGAACGAGGTGGCGGCCGACGTCAGGGCCGAGCGCACCGACATCCACGGCATCCATGTCGTGAAGCCCGGCGAGTCGCTGTCGAAGATCGCCAAGATCCACCTCGACGACGCCAATCGCTACATGGACATCTTCAACGCCAACAAGGACAAGCTGAAGAGTCCGGACCTCATCCACCCCGGTCAGGAACTGGTGATTCCGAACCGCTAGTCCTACGGGCGCTGCGCCACGGCCACGCGGGGGATCCCCTGCAGGTCGTGGCGGAGCGTGAGCTCTGCCCCGAGCCCCGTCGCGGTGAGCACACCCGCCACCGCTTCCGCCTGCCCCATCCCGATCTCCATCACGAGTACACCGCCCGGCTTGAGCGCGGTGGTCGCCGCCTGCGCGATGGCGCGGATGTCGCGCAGTCCGTCTTCGCCGCCGTACAGGGCCTCGCGGGGCTCGTGGTCGCGGACCTCCGGGGCCAGCGACGGCGCGTCGGTCTCGCGCACGTAGGGCGGGTTCGAGACGATGACGTCGAACGCGCCGGCGATGCCCGTGAGATACGACGTCTCGACGAACGTGATGCGTCCGCCGACCTCGTGCGCCGCGGCGTTGCCGCGTGCGATCGTCAGCGCCTCGCCCGAGATGTCCGTTGCCACCACCTGCGCCGACGGCAGTTCGAGGGCGAGCGTCACGGCGAGGCAGCCGCTTCCCGTGCCGATGTCGGCGATGCGTGGTGTGCGGCGGCCCATCGCCGCCGCCTTGGCCTCATCGACGATGAGCTCGGTCTCCGGCCGGGGAATCAGCACGCCGGGCCCGACGAGGAACTCGCGGCCGTAGAATTCCTGCGTGCCGCGGATGTAGGCCATCGGTTCCCGCCGCACGCGGCGCGCGACCAGCGCGTCGTAGGCGGCTCTGAACGCGCCGATGCCGCGGGCGCCGATCGTGAGCGCGTCGGCGGCGCGTTCATCCTCGTCGCGCCGCACGAGCCACGTCGCGCGATCCCAGCCCAGAGCGTCTCTGGCCAGCAGCTCGGCGTCGAGCGCGGCCTCGGCCCGGGGGATTCCGGCGGCCTCGAGGCGCCGTCTCGCGCCTTCGGCCAGTTCGCGCAGGCGCATGGGGCGGGGCTACTTCTTCGACCCGTCGGCGTCGGCCGATGGACTCGCGTCGGTCGCTTCCTTCAGCCGTTCGGCCTGGTAGTGCGTGATGACGGCGTCGAGCAGCTCCGCCAGGTCGCCGTTCAGCACGCTCGGCAGCTGGTGCGTGGTGAAGTTGACGCGATGGTCGGTGATGCGGCTCTGCGGGAAGTTGTAGGTGCGGATCTTCTCGCTGCGCTCGCCGGTGCCGACCTGGCCGCGCCGCTCCTTCGCCTGGGCGTCCTGCTGTTTCTGCAGCTCGATTTCGTAGAGCCGCGCCCGCAGCACCTTCATGGCCTTCGCGCGGTTCTTGATCTGCGACTTCTCGTCCTGCTGCGACACGACGAGGCCCGTCGGCAGGTGGGTGATGCGGATGGCCGAGTAGGTGGTGTTGACGCTCTGCCCGCCAGGGCCGCTCGAGCAGAACGTGTCGATGCGCAGGTCCTTCTGCTCGATGTGCACGTCGACTTCTTCGGCTTCCGGCAGCACCGCCACGGTGGCCGTGGAGGTATGGATGCGGCCGCTGGCTTCCGTGTCCGGCACACGCTGCACGCGGTGCACGCCGCTTTCGAATTTGAGGCGGCTGTAGACCTTCTGGCCCTCGATGTTGACGATGACCTCGCGGATGCCGTGCCCGATCTCACTGAGCGACATCACGTCCATCTTCCAGCCCTGCTTCTCGACGTAGCGGCTGTACATCCGGAAGAGGTCGCCGGCGAAGAGTGCCGCTTCTTCACCGCCCGTGCCGGCGCGGATTTCGAGGATGACGTTCTTCTCGTCGTTCGGATCCTTCGGCAGCAGCAGGATCTTGATCTCGGCGAGCAGCGTGTCCTTGCGCGCGCTCAAACCCTTCAGCTCTTCGGCCGCCATCTCCGCCATCTCGGCGTCGCCGCTCGCGGCGAGTTCCGTCGCGTCGGCGATCTGCGCTTCCACCTGACGGTAGTCGCGGTAGGCGAGCACCAGCGGCTCGATTTCGGCGAGCGCCTTGGCCTGCTTGCGGTACTCGTTGGCGTCGCTCTGGACGTCCTGCGACGACATCGCGGCCGCGATGGCTTCGTAGCGTCCCTCGACGCTGGCCAGTTTGTCGAACATCTCGCCTTTACCTCGCGGCCGCGCCGCTGCCGCCCGACACGGGGGGCAGGAACGCGACCTCATCGCCGTCGGCGACCGTGGTGGTCATCCGCGCGTAGTTCAGATTCACGGCGCACGACATCGAGCGCGCGTAGGCGTCGGCGGCCGGGTGCGCGGCGACGAGCGCCGCCCACACGTCTGCCACCGTCGTGGCGCCGGGCGCGTCGAGCGTCAGCTCGCCCTGGCCCACCAGTTCCCGCAGCCGCGCGAAGAGCTTCACGTTCACGCGCATGCGATCTTCAGCGCCGCCTCGCGCGCTGCCTCGTCGTGGGCGTCGGCGGTGGCGCCTTCGATCCACACCTCGCCGCCTTCGAAGTGTTCGTGTTTCCAGATCGGCACGATCTGCTTGATGCGTTCGATGGCGTAGCGGCAGGCGGCGAAGGCGTCGGCCCGATGCGGCGTGGCCACGGCGATGACCACGCTGGCCTCGCCGATCTCGAGCCGGCCCGTGCGGTGGTGGATGGCCATCCGCGCGCCCGCCCAGCGGGCTTCCGCCTCCGCGATGATGATGCCGAGCGCCTTCTCGGCCAGCGGTTCGTAGGCTTCGTAGTCGAGCCAGAGCACCTTGCGGCCCACGTTGTGGTCGCGCACGAGACCGACGAACGTGGCGACGGCGCCGGCGCCAGGCCCTTCCACCGCGCGGAGCACGGCCTCGACCGACAGGGGGGCGCTCGTGATGGCTGTGGCGGACGTCATTCCCGGCAATTTCAAAGTATACCGGGTGGCGGGAATTCGGGCCGGATCAGCCGCGCCGCGTGGCCCACTGATGATCCAGCGGGCGATGTCCGGCGCCGAGCGGCACGCCGGCCCGCATCGCCTCGCGCACGTAGGCCTGCGCGGCCCGCGCCGCCGCCTCGACGTCGTCGCCGAGCGCCAGCCGCGCGGCCATCGCGGCGGCGAAGGTGCAGCCCGTGCCGTGCGTGTGCACGCCGGGCACGCGTGGCCCGCTGAGATGCACGACGCCGGCGGGCGCCACGAGCACGTCCACGATGTCCTCGCGGTCGAGGTGTCCGCCCTTCACCACCACTGCGCCCGCGCCCATGGCGAGGATCGCGCGGCCGGCGGCGGCCGCCTCGTCCAGCGTGCGGATCGTGAGGCCCGTGAGCACCTCCGCTTCGGGGATGTTCGGCGTCACGACCCGCGCGACCGGCACGAGCCGGCGGCGCACCGCGTCCACCGCCTCGGCGGCGAGCAGGTGGTCGCCGCTCTTCGCCACCATCACCGGGTCCACGACCACGTTCGGCAGGTGATGGCGCGTGATGGCCTCGACCACGGCCTCGACGATGGCCGCCGTGGCGAGCATGCCGGTCTTGACCGCGTCGCAGCCGAGGTCGGTGACCACGGCATCGATCTGCGCCGTCACGAACGCGGGCGGCGCCAGGTGCACGCCCGTCACGGCCACGGTGTTCTGCGCCGTCAGCGCGGTAATGGCCGAGGTGCCGTAGACGCCGTGGGCGGCGAAGGTCTTGAGGTCGGCCTGGATGCCGGCCCCGCCCCCCGAATCGCTGCCGGCGATTGTCAGTGCTGTACGCATGTTGATAACATTCCGCGCATGTCGAACCTTCGCGCCGCCGCTTCCGCCACCGCCGCCCGTCCGGACGCCCGTCTTGCGAGCGCCGGAGCCGCCGCTGGTGCGGTGCTCTTCGCCACCGCCCTCACAGGCGCCGCGTCGCAGGTCAGTGTCACGCTGCCCGGCACGATGATCCCCTTCACGCTGCAGCCGGTGGCCGTGCTGCTGGCCGGCGCGGTGCTCGGCGCGCGCCTCGGCGCCGCCAGCCAGGCCCTGTATCTCGCCGCCGGCATCGTCGGCGCGTCGATGTTCGCATGGTCGCCCGTGCTGCTGCCAGGCGCAGCGCGCCTGCTCGGCCCGACCGGCGGCTTCCTGATGGCCTTCCCGGTGGCCGCGTTCGTGACCGGGCTGCTCAGCGAGCGTGGCTTCACGCGTCGCTACGCCGGCGCCGTCGTGGCGATGCTGGCGGGTGCGGCGGCCCTCTACGCAGGCGGCATCGCGTGGGCGATGGTCACGCTGCCGGGCGCGTCGTTCGCCGCGTTCCTGCCCTACGCGGCGGCCGATGCCGTGAAGGTGCTGCTCACGGCCGCGGCCGTGCCGGCGCTGCGGCGCGTGTTCGCGCGCTAGTCGCGTCCGGCGTGGCCGTCGTCTCCTGACGGCCGAACACCAGGAAATACTGGAACGGCAGGAACGTCTCGCGCCGCCGCAACGCGAGGCCGGCGCGCGTCGCGTCGCGCTCCACGTCCTCGGGCGGCACGCGTTCGGCCGGATCGGGGCCCGGGCCCGCGCCGCCTGGCTTGAAGTCCACGATCCCGATGAGGCCGCCGGGCTTCAGCGCTTTTCGCAGGTTGGCGAGCAGCGTCACGCGGTCCTCGATTTCGTGGAGCACGTCCACGACGAGCGCGGCGTCGAGCGCGCCGGCCGGCAGCGCCGGGTCGCTGCCGCGGCCGAGCACCGGCCTGACGTTCGCGAGCCCCTCGCGCCGCACCCGTCGCGTCGTCGCCGCCAGCATCTCCTGCTGCACGTCCTGCGCGTAGACCCGGCCGTTCGGCCCGACGCGGCGCGCCAGCCGCACGGTGAACCAGCCGCTGCCGGCGCCGACATCGGCCACGACCGAGGCCTCGGCCACGCCGAGCGCGTCGAGGATCTGATGCGGGCGCTGCCATTCGTCGCGATCGGGTGCTTCGAGCAGGCCCAGATCCTGCGGCGGGAAGAGGCGGCCGTGCTGGCTGCGTGACGGCTGCGGCGCCTGCGCGTCGAGCGTCAGGCAGGTGGCGGCAACGGCAATTGCGGCGGCCCAGCGCGTCACGGCACCCATGGCCCCATTGTCGCCCGTCCGCCTATACTTTCCGCATGCTTTCAGCGTTCTTCGACTCGATGGTCTCGCTCATCGTCAAGACTTCCACCGACCTCCCGCCCGACGTCCGCGCCGCCATGCGCGTGGCCACGGACCGCGAGGAGGAGCCGCGTGCCACCCAGGCGCTCAACATCATCGGCCAGAACATCGATCTGGCCTCGGCGGGAGAGGGCGCCATCTGCCAGGACACCGGCATGCCTACCTTCGAGGTGAAGACGCCCGTCGGCGTGAACCAGATCGAGCTGAAGAAGAAGATCCGCGAGGCCGTCGCCGAGGCCACGAAGCGCGGCAAGCTGCGCCCCAATTCGGTGGACTCGCTCACGGGTGAGAACTCCGGCAACAACCTCGGGCCGGGGATGCCCATCCTGCACTTCGAGCAGTGGGAGCGCGACGAGATCGAGGTGAAGCTGATTCTCAAGGGCGGCGGCTGCGAGAACATGAACATCCAGTACTCGCTGCCGACCGAGCTGCCGCAGCTCGGGCGCGCCGACCGCACGCTCGAGGGCGTGCGCAAGTGCATCCTGCACGCCGTGTGGAACGCGCAGGGCAAGGGCTGCGCGCCGGGCGCCATCGGGGTCGGCATCGGCGGCGACCGCACGTCGGGCTACGTGCTCGCGAAGGAACAGCTCTTCCGCACGCTCGACGACGTGAACCCCGACGAACGCCTCGCCGCGCTCGAGGCCGAGATCATGGGCACCGTGAATCGCCTCGGCGTGGGCACGATGGGGTTCGGTGGCAAGACGTCGCTCATCGGCTGCAAGATCGGCGTCGCCAATCGCCTGCCGGCGAGTTTCTTCGTGTCAGTCGCCTACGACTGCTGGGCGTTCCGCCGCCTCGGTGTGATCGTCGATCCGGTCAGCGGCGAGATTCGCCGCTGGCTCTATCGCGATCCGGCCGTGCCGGCGCTCGCGATGATGGACCAGGCCGGCTTCCGCCGCACCGGCCGCGAAATCGCGCTCACGACGCCGCTCGACGAAGCCACCGTACGCAGCCTCAAGGTGGGCGACGTGGTGCTGCTGAGCGGACGGTCGTACACGGGGCGCGACGCCGTGCACCATCACCTGATGTCGCACGAGCCGCCCGTGGACCTCACCGGCAGCCTCATCTATCACTGCGGTCCGGTCGTGAAGAAGCTCGACGACGGCTCGTGGACGATCACGGCCGCGGGCCCCACGACCAGCATCCGCGAAGAGCCGTATCAGGCCGACATCATCGGCCGTTACGGCATCCGCGCCGTGATGGGGAAGGGCGGCATGGGCCCGAAGACACTGGCCGGTCTCAAGCAGCACGGCGCCGTGTACCTGAACGCCGTCGGCGGCGCGGCGCAGTTCTACGCGCGCTGCATCGAACGGGTGGACGGCGTGTCGCTGCAGGAGTTCGGCACGCCCGAAGCGATGTGGCATCTGCAGCTCAAGGACTTCCCGGCCGTGGTCACGATGGACTCGCACGGCAACAGCCTGCACAAGGACATCGAGCAGGCGTCGGCCCAGGAACTGGCCCAGCTTGCCACGCCGGGGCGCTAAATCCGACCCGTTTGGTCCAATTGGCACAATAAAGTCTTTTGAATCAGCAGTTTAGGTGCTGTTTGCGCCGTCTCGATCCGGTGCTACACTGAGGACATCATGCACACCGACACCGCCACCGCTCTCGATTCGCCCGTGCCCGTCGTGACGCCGAGCGTCATCCACGTCACCGAGGCCGCGGCCAGCAAGATCCAGGAACTGCTCGCCGAAGAAGGCAAGACCGACAGCGGCCTGCGCGTGTTCGTGCAGGGCGGCGGTTGCTCGGGCTTCCAGTACGGCCTGATGATCGAGGAGACCGGCGCCGGCGTGGGCGACCAGCTCTTCGAGTCGAACGGCGTGAAGCTGCTCGTCGATCCGGTCAGCCTGAGCTACCTGAAGGGCGCCGAGGTCGACTTCGTCGACACCATCACCGGCGGCGGCTTCACCATCAAGAACCCGAACGCTTCTTCGACCTGCGGCTGCGGGTCGTCGTTCAGCGCGTAGTCTCGTTCCCGGGTCACGGACGCGGCGCCGCGTGGTGCCGCGCCCGTCGTCTCCGTCCTGCCCGTCCCCATGGCGATGAGCGCCCTGCCCGATCTCGAGACCCTGCGGCCGGCCGGCACCAAGCGGTCGGGCAAGCGCGATCAGATCGTCAACACGTTCCTGCGGCAGGAAGGGCATCTGAGCGCCGACGATCTCGTCGACATCATCAAGCGCGAAGACCAGCGCATCAGCCGCGCCACCGTCTACCGCACGCTGCAGTGGATGGTCACCGCCGGCATCGCCCGCAAGGTCGACTTCGGTGAAGGCCGCTTCCGCTTCGAACACTCCTACCGGCATCCGCGGCACTATCACCTCATCTGCAAGACCTGTAACCGCTCGTTCGAGTTCCTGAGCTCGGACATCGAGTCGCTGGTCGAAGAAGTGGCGGCGGCGCGCAATTTCATGGCCCGCCAGAGTGTGGTGCAGATCTACGGCACCTGCGAGGCCTGCCAGGCCGGCCGCAGCGCGCCGCCGGACACTGGCAACTCGGAACTGCTCTTCGCGCGCGACGCCCTGCGCATCGCCATCGCCACCGAGCGCAGCGGCCGCGAGTTCTATACGCGGGCCGCCCGTCTGGTGAAGAACTCGCGCGGCCGCCACGTGTTCGAGAAACTCGCGGCCGAGGAAGTCGATCACCTCGAGCGTCTCGAAGGCCGCTACCGCATGCTGCTCGAGCGTGATCCGCAGCTCGAGTCGCGCCCGACCTTCCTGTTCTTCAAGGGCGCCGCCAACGGCCTCTTCGCCGAAGGCACCGAACAGCTCAGCAAGCCCGGCGTGGACGAAGCCGAAGCGCTGCGCATCGGCATCCGCTGTGAACGCGGCTCGCACCGCTTCTTCAAGCGCTACGGCGAGAAGTTCGAAGACTCCGAAGGCAAGCAGGTGTTCCTCGAGTTCGCCGAGGAGGAACGAGAGCACCTCGAACTGCTCATCCGCGAATACCGCGCGCTCATCACGCGCACGCACGGCGGCCGCAAGACGGCCCGCGCCACCGCCGCGGCCGCGCGCCCGCGCCCGAAGCCGGCGCGGAAGCTGCGTCCGGCAACGTGATCGACCTGCACATGCACACGACCGCGTCTGACGGTCGGTGCACGCCCGCCGAACTGGTCGCCCGCGTGCAGGCCGCCGGTCTCGAGACCTTCGCCGTCACCGATCACGACACCGTGGCCGCGTTGCCCGAGGCGCGGCAGCTTGCCGGCGGGCATGGGCTCGCGCTCGTGCCCGGCATCGAGATCACGGCCGTGTGCGACGCCCGCGATGTCCACGTGCTCGGCTACTGGTGCGACGAACACGACGCCGATTTGCTGGCGTTCCTCGTGGAGCAGCGGGCCCGCCGGGTCGCCCGAGTCGAGCGAATCGCCCACGCGCTCGCGCGTGCCGGGGCGCCCATCGACGTCACGCCGCTCCTCGACGACGCCGCCGCGAGGCCCGGCGCCGCCGTGGGCCGCCCTGGCCTGGCGCGGGCGCTCGTGCAGGCCGGACACGCGGCCTCGGTGCAGGACGCGTTCGATCGGCTGCTCGCCGAAGGCCGTCCGGCCTACGTGCCGCGCAGCGGCGTGGCGCCCGAAGAGGTCTTCGCGATCGTGCACCGTGCCGGCGGCGTCGCGTCGCTGGCCCATCCCGGCGTGACGCGCCGCGACGATCGGCTCGAGCGCTGGGCTCGTGGCGGCGCGGACGCGCTCGAGGCGTTCCACTCGGACCACGGCGCCGACGATGAGGCCCGCTATCTCGATGCCGCCGCGCAGCTCGGCCTCGCCGTGAGCGGCGGGTCGGACTTCCATGGTGACGATCCGGCCTCATCGCGCTCGACGCGGCGGGCCCTCGGCGGTGTCACGCTGCCGACGGCACACTTCGCGCGTCTCGCCGGCGCGCGCGCGGAGCGTCCGGCATGAGCACGGCCGCACTCGTCGAGTTCACCGGGGTCGTGAAGCAGTACCAGGCCCTGCGCCCGCTGCGGCTGGCGCAGCTGTCGATCGCGCCCGGGGCCATCGTGTCGGTGCAGGGCCTCGACGCGCTCGCCGCCGAAGTGCTGGTGAACCTGATGACGGCGGCCATGCGGCCGGATGAGGGCGAGGTGCGGCTCTTCGGTCAGCCCACCGGCGACATCGCCGACTACGATGCGTGGCTGGCGATGCTCGACGGGTTGGGCCTGCTGAGCGAACGCGCGGTGCTGCTCGAGCAGTGTTCGGTGGCGCAGAACCTGGCGCTGCCGCTCACGCTCACCATCGACCCGATCGACCCGGCGGTCGTGCCGCGCGTGCATGCGCTCGCCGACGAAGTGGGCATTCCCCGCGCGGCGCTCGAGACCCAGGTGCGGGCAGCCGGGCCGGACGTGGTGCAGCGGGTGCGCCTTGGCCGCGCGATCGCGCTCGACCCGCGCCTCATCGTGGCCGAACATCCCTCCGCGTCGTTGCCGAGGCCGGGTGTCGAGGCCTTCGCGCGCGACCTCGCCCGCGTTGTCACCGCGCGGCAGGCGGCGCTGCTCGCCGTGAGCGCCGACCGCGAATTCATCCGGGCCCTGGGCGGCCAGGCGCTGACGCTGGACCCGAAGAACGGCATGCTGTCGAAGCCGGGGCTCCTGGCGCGGCTCGGGCTGGGATAATGGGAGCCATGACCATCCACGGCGAGATCGTGCGGCTGGAGCCGTCGCGCGGATTCGGCTTCCTGCGCGACGACCGGCACGGCGACTGGTTCTTCGTCGACGCGGGCGTGCGTGCCGGCGGCATCGCGAGCCTGTGGGTCGGCGCGCGGGTCGGCTTCACGCACGAACGCACGCCGAACGGTCCGCGCGCCACCGATATCCATCACGAGTCCACGGAGTGACCCGCCGGCTGCTCTTCTTCGACATCGACGGCACGCTCGTGCTCACGGGCGGCGCCGGCAAGCGGTCCATGGACCGCGCGTTCGAAGAGGTCTTCGGCGTGCCCGAGGCGTTCGCCGAAGTCTCGATGGCTGGCCGCACCGACCGCTGGCTCGTCGAGACGGCGCTCGAACGTCATGGCGTGACGGCCACGCCCGAACGGCTCGACGCGTTCCGGGCGCGCTACCTGGCGCTGCTCGATGCCGCGATTGGCGAGCCGGGCAGCGGCCGCCGCGGCGTGATGCCCGGGGTGGCCGAGGCGCTGCTGGCGCTGCGGGCGCGTGCCGACGCGCACCTGGCGCTGCTCACGGGCAACTACGCCGAAGGGGCGCGTATCAAGCTCGAGCACTTCGGTCTGTGGGACTACTTCGCCTGGGGCGCCTTCGGAGACGACCACGCCGAGCGCGATGCACTCGCCCGCGCGGCGGTGGCTGAGGCCGCGGCGCGGGGAATCGCGCTGGCCGACGCGGCCCACGCCATCGTCATCGGCGATACGCCCTTCGATATCGCCTGCGCCCGCGCCGCCGGCGCCCGTGTGGTGGCCGTGGCCACCGGCCACCACCGCCTCGATGAACTGCGCGCTTACGATCCCGATCTCGCACTCGACGATCTGCGCGACCTCGACGCGCTACTCGCCTTCGTCGACCGGGCGTAGCGCGGCCCGTCGTCCGTGCGCCGGCGTCACGGTATGATCGCGGACGGAAGCGAACGGGGCCCGGTGGCCCTCCCGGTCTTCAAAACCGGTCGCTGCGCTCTCTGAGGGCAGGCTGGGTTCGACTCCCAGGCGCTTCCGCCAGCCGCGGCGCGGCTGGCGTCGAAGCGCCTGGGAGTCAGGCGCGGCGGCATCGCCCTTCGGGCTCGCCTGGCCGGGCACGACTCCGAGCGCGCTTCCAGCCTTCTCGCGGCGCGGTTGGCGTCGAAGCGCCTGGTCGTCAGCGCTCACGCGTCGGCCTGCGGCCTCGCGTGTCGGGCACGACTCCGGAACGCGCTTCCGCCAGCCGCTCTGCGGCTGCCGTCGAAGCGCCTGGTCGTCAGGCGCTCACGCGTCGGCCTGCGGCCTCGCGTGTCGGGCACGACTCCGGAACGCGCTTCCGCCAGCCGCTGCGCGGTTGGCGTCGAAGCGCCTGGTCGTCAGCGCTCACGCGTCGGCCTGCGGCCTCGCGTGTCGGGCACGACTCCGGAACGCGCTTCGCCAGCCGCTGCGCGGCTGGCGTCGAAGCGCCTGGTCGTCAGCGCTCACGCGTCGGCCTGCGGCCTCGCGTGTCGGGCACGACTCCGGA
>JAEUQR010000157.1 GCA_016789705.1 Acidobacteriota bacterium | reverse complement strand
TGCGGTGAGCGCGGCGACGAGCCGCGCCCGCTCCTCGCGCCTGAGCTGCACGCACGTCCGCTCGCGTGTCACGCCGGCCACGTCGCAGAGCGCCTCCGCGAGGCGCTGCGGCACGTGCTTCGCGACGAGGTTCACGGCAAGTCCGCGCGCCTCGAGAAACGCCGCCGTCCACGCCGCGGCGTCCATCGCCGTCCAGCACACGTGCACGGTGGCGCGGGCGCCGCCCGCGTCGAGGCTGCGCACGGCGACGTGCGACACATCGAGCACCGCCGGTCCGCTGTAGCCGCGGTGCGTCACGAGGAAGCCGCCGGTCGAGCCGGCCTCCTCGCGCGCGGACCGCGCGTGGATGGCGACATCGAGCGAGATGCCGGCCAGATCCGCCAGGGGATGTGGCGCGGCCGTCAGCGGCGTCAGCGCGGCGTAGGTGGGATGCACCGTGTGGCCCACGGCGCGCGCCACGTCGAAGCCGAACCCGCTACTGCCCGTGGCCGGCACCGAGAGTCCGCCGGTGGCGAGCACGACCCGATCGGCCGTGAGGGTGCCGCCTGCAAGGGCCACCTGCCAGCCGCCGCCGGCCGGGGCGATCGAGGTCACCTCCGCGCCGAAGCAGCACTCGACGCCGAGCGCGGCCGCGCGTGAGACGAGCGCGTCGCGCACGTCGCGGGCGCGGTTCGAGGCCGGGAAGTACTTCGCGCTTTCCGCTTCGAGCGCCAGCGGCACGCCCAGGGTGTCTTCGAAATACTTGTGCTGCGCGCGCAGCGGCCACGCGCCGAGGAGCGACCGCACGAGTGTGCGCGATGCCTCGCTGACGAACCGCTCGGGCGTGGCCACCGCCGGCAGCACGTTGCAGCGTCCGCCGCCGCTGATGAGGATCTTGCGGCCGCCGTCGGCGGTCTTCTCGACGAGCGTCACGTGCGCGCCGGCCTCGCGCGCCGCGAGCGCCGCCATGAGACCGGCCGCCCCCGCGCCCACGACGACCACGCGCGGCGTCACCGCGGACGTCCTTCGAGACGGGCCCGGTTCGCGTCGATCACGGGAGTCATCGTATCGTGGACGTCATGTCCCTCGCCCGCACCCTTCTGCTTGCCGCCTCCGAGAATCGCTGGCTGCGCGAGAACGGCACGCAGTTGTCGTTCGTCCGCCGCGCCGTCTCCACGTTCATGCCGGGCGAAACCCCGGCCGACATGCTGACGGCCGCCGAGGCGCAGGCGCGGCTCGGCGTGGGCGCGCTCTTCACGCGCCTCGGCGAGAACGTGACCGACATGCGCGAAGCCGACGCCGTGCGCGATCACTATCTCGAGGTCATCAGCCTGGCGCAGGCGCGCGGACTCGCCTGCGAGCCGTCGATCAAGCTCACGCAGCTCGGCCTCGACGTCGACCCCGAGGCCGCCTACCGCAGCGCGCTCGCCATCGGCCGCCGCGCGGTCGAGGCCGGCAGCTACTTCTGGGTGGACATGGAGCAGTCGTCCTACGTGGACACGACGCTCGAGGTCGTGAGCCGTCTGCGCAAGGACGTGCCGCGGATCGGCGTGGCGCTCCAGGCCTACCTGCGCCGCACGGAAGCGGACGCGGCGCGCATGATCCGCGAAGGCATCGGCATCCGCCTCGTGAAAGGCGCCTACGCAGAGCCGGCGTCAGTCGCGTTCCCCGACAAGGCCGAGGTGGACGCGAACTACGTGAAGGTCGCCAAGGTGATGATGGCGCCCGAGTCGCGCGCCAACGGCTTCCGCGCCGTGTACGGCACGCACGATACCGTCATCATCAACGCGCTCGAGCGGCACGGCGATGCGAACGGCATCGGCAGGACCGACTACGAAATCCACATGCTCTACGGCATCCAGCGTGGCGAACAGCGGCGGCTGGCCGAGGAGCGGAAGAACGTCCGCGTGCTCATCGCCTACGGCAGCTACTGGTTCCCGTGGTACATGCGCCGCCTGGCCGAACGCCCCGCGAACGTCCTCTTCGTGGCGAAAAGTCTCTTCCGTTAGTCCGAGGGACTGTCCCTATTCTGGCCCGGGGCTGACTTTGCGGCGGCCGTGAGCGCCGCGACGTCCCGACGCCAGCGTTCGCGCATCAGCGCATCGGCCGGCGCCGGCTCGCGGATGACGCGCGCGTGCACCTCGCGCACGCCGGTCTGCCAGATGAGCGCCGCCACCGTGTCGGCGCGGACGCGTCCGCCGGCCACGACCGTGAGTGCGTCGCCGGCGCGGGCCACGAGCGCCGCGAGCATGGCCATGCCTTCGGCCGCCGTGGGCCGGCCGCCCGAGGTGAGTACGCGGTCCACGCCGAGGGTCACGAGCGTGTCGAGCGCCGCGAGCAGATCCGGCGTCTCGTCGAACGCCTTGTGACAGGTGACCGGCAGTGGCCGCGCGTGTGAGAGCAGCCGCCGCATCACCGCGTCGTCCACCGTGCGATCGGCACGCAGCGCGCCGAACACGAGGCCGTGCGCGCCGGCCGCGCGCATCAGGCGGATGTCGCGCACCATTGCATCCACCTCGGCCTCGCCGTAGACGAACGGGCCGCCGCGCGGGCGCACCATCGTGAAGACGGGCACCGGCACGGCGTCGACGACCTCGCGCACGAGGCCCGGATCGGGGGTGGTGCCGCCCACGTCGAGATGCGCGCAGAGCTCGAGCCGGCGGGCGCCGCCGGCCACCGACGCCAGCGCCGCGTCGAGCGAGTCCACGCACGATTCGAAGAGCACGCCCATCAGCGGACGCCCAGGGCTTCGAGGATTGCCGCCACGGCGCGTCCGGCGCCGTCTTCAGCCCGGACCTGCATCGCGACGGTCGAGGCACGCGTGCCGCAGGCCGGATCGTCGGCGAGCGCGCGCAGCACGTCGAGCACGCGCGGCGCCGTGTACTGCGGCGAGAAGAGCACCCGTCCGAGGCCGCGTTCACGCACGCGCTGGGCGTTGTCGAACTGGTCGTGCGCGTGCGGCACGACGAGCTGCGGCCGGCCGGCCCGCAGTGCCTGCCCGGTCGTGCCCACCCCGCCCTGGTGCACGATGACCGCCGCGCGCGGGAACACCTGATCGTGCGGCGCGCGATCGACGGCCAGGATCGACGCTGACACCGTGCCGCGCACCCGCGCCGGGTCTGGCCCGACGAGCAGCAGCGCGCGCCTGCCGAGCGCCTGCACGGCGGCGAGGCTTTCCTGCCAGAACGTGCCGGCCGTGTGCACGGCCGAGGAGCCGAGCGTGAAGACCACCGGCGGATCCCCGGCGTCGAGGAAGGTGGCCACCGCCTCGGGCATGGGAATCGCCCGGTTGAAGAAGGGGAATCCCGTGACGGTCGTCTTGTCCGGCCAGTCGGGCTGCGGCGCGCCGAAGGCCTGAGAGAACAGCGCCAGCGTGCCATGCGGCGAGAACTGACCTTCGTAGAGCGGATCGCCGGCCGCCGGCAGCCCGAGGTCGCGGCGATACGCGGCCACGGGTGCCGTCCACGAGGCAGTTGACCGGTGCGCCATCGCCATGATCGCGCGGCCCGTCCACGGACCGAGGCGCCGCAGCACCGACAACCCCGGTGCGTTCGGCAGGGCCGGGAAGTCGTGCGGCGAGAAGAACGACATCGGCGCCAGCACGGTCGAGAGCCACGGCAGCCCGCGCCGCTCGGCGACGATCCGCGCGGCGAACGTCACCGGGTGCGACACGATGAGGTCGGCATCCGCCGCCGCGCTCTCGAGATCGGCCACGCTGTCGCGCAGCGCCGGCACGAGGAGCTCGCGGATGACCACCTCGGAGCCCCGCTTCGGGTCGACGATTCGCGCCAGCAGCGCCGGGTCGTCGGGCTGCACGTCGGGCCGCAGCGGGCGAACGTCGAATCCCTCGCGGGCGACGAGCTCGCCGTATGCCGGACACGTGGCCACGACCGGCGCATGCCCGAGCTCGCGCAGCCGATCGGCGATTGCGAGAGAGGGAAACAAATCGCCCACCGAACCCCAGCTCGCGAGCAGCACCCTGGCCATCGCGTCCGATTCTACGGCGCTTCGCGGCGCCGGACGCCAGTGGTCACCAGCCCTCGCGGTCGCGCAGCGCGGTGACGTGCGCCGTGTGGTGGCGCGAGTGCCAGTCGTAGAGCGCGAGGTAGTCGTCAATCGACATGCCGCCGCGTTCCGGGTGGAACAGCCGGCGCGCGAAGTCGGCCTCGGCGAGCGACCGCAGCATCCAGACGAGCCGCGCGTGCAGCCCGTCGAGCAGGCCGAGCGAGATCTCGACCGGCGCCAGCCGCGCGTCGGCCATCCCGGCCCAGATGGCCTCGTCGTACGGCTTGATGGTGGGGTTCTCTTCGCTCACGGCGAACTTGAGGCGCGCGTAGGCGTGCATGTGGCTGTCGGCCGTGTGGTGCACGACCTGCCGCACCGTCCACCCGCCGGGCCGGTAGGGCGTGTCGAGCTGCGCGTCGGTGAGGCCGGCGCAGGCGAGGCGCAGACGGGCGGGGAACTCGGCGAGCGTCGTCATCGCGCGGGTGCGATCGGCGGCGGTGAACGACGTGGGAGCGACGAACGGGCCAACGGGATAACGAAGGTCTGCCATGGGAGGGATCGTGCCGCCGGACCCGGTGCGGCGTCGAGTGGCAGGAATGCCAGAGTGCGTTAAGATCCTGCCATGACGCTCAGACGTGTGCCCGGCCCCGCCAACCGCCTCGTGGCCGTGCTCATCTGCGACGGCGTGGCGCTCTTCGAATTCGGCATCGTGGCCGAGGTGTTCGGCCTGCGGCGCCCCGAGCTCGGCGTGCCGTGGTACGACATGGTCACCGTGAGCTTCGACACGCCGCCCCTCACGGCCACCGGCGGCGTGCGCATCCTGCCGTCACACTCCGTGCGGATGCTGGCCAGGGCCGGCACGATCGTCATCCCCAACTGGCCGCGCCTCGACGAACCGCCGCCGGCGGCGATGCTCGAGGCCGTGCGCGCGGCCCACAAGCGCGGCGCGCGCCTGCTCTCGATCTGCTCGGGGGCGTTCGTGCTCGCGGCCGCCGGACTGCTCGATGGCCGGCGCGCCACCACCCACTGGATGCACGCCGGGAAACTGGCGGCGAGGTATCCGAAGGTGCAGGTGGAGCCGTCGGTGCTCTACGTCGAATCGGGCCGCATCTTCACCGCGGCGGGGTCGGCCGCCGGCATCGACCTGGGGCTGCACATCGTGCGGCAGGACTTCGGCGCCGGCATCGCCAATCAGGTCGCGCGGCGCATGGTGGTGGCGCCGCACCGCGACGGCGGCCAGGCGCAGTTCGTCGCCTCGGCGATGCCGCCGGTGGAAGGGTCGCTCGCGCCACTCATGGAATGGGCGAGCGCGCGGCTCGACCAGCCGCTCACGGCCGAGTCGCTCGCCAGGAAGGGCCGGATGTCGCTGCGCACGCTGGCGCGGCGCTTCGAGGCGCAGGCCGGCACGACGCCGCACCACTGGCTCACGCACCAGCGCGTGCTCGCGGCGCAGCGGCTGCTCGAGACCTCCGACGCCTCGATCGACCGCGTGGCGGAACTGGCCGGCTTCGTCACCGCCGAAACGCTGCGGCACCATTTCCGTCAGCGCGTGGGCACCTCGCCGATGGCCTATCGGCGGCGGTTCGCGCAGCGGCTGCAGGTGGCCTGACCCACCCGCCGGGGATCCTCCGCTTATCGGGGTGAACGCGCGCGGCCTTCCGGCCGCGGCGCGAAGGAGCCCCTGCACATGCGGATCATCCCCACCGCGGCCACGGCGATCGCGGCCCTCGTTCTCACCACGCTCGCCGCCGAGGCGCAGCCGACGCTCACGGCTTCGACCACGGCGGTGACCCCGGGCGCCGCCGTCACCCTTACCGTGACCGGCATCCCCGGCCAGCAGTTCGCCGTGCTCGGCAGCAGCGTGGGCGCCGGCCTCGCGTACGGCGGCGTGAATCTCGCCGTGGGCAGCGACATGGTGATCCTTGCGCTCGGGTCGATCGGCGGCACGGGCTCGGTGGCGGTGACCTTCACGCCGCCGTTCGCGGGCTCCACCCTCGATCGGTACTACGTGCAGGCGGCCACGTCGCCGTCGGCGGCGTTCATTCCGATTGCCGTCTCCGCGAGTGTGGTGCTGCGGAACAACGACGTCGTGGGCGGCGCCATCGGTACGCCCGGGCCTGCCGGCCCGGCCGGTCCCGCGGGCCCCGTGGGTCCTGCAGGTCCGGCGGGTACTGCGGGTCCGGCTGGTCCGGCCGGTCCGAGTGGCCCGGCGGGCGCCATCGGCCCTGTCGGCGCACCCGGCGCGACGGGTCCCATCGGCCCGGCGGGCCCGGCGGGTCCCGCGGGTGCGACCGGTCCGGCCGGTCCGCAGGGTGCACAGGGGCCGCAAGGCGTCGCGGGTCCGGTCGGTCCGACCGGTGCGACGGGCGCCACCGGCCCGCAAGGGTCGCAGGGACCTGCCGGTCCGAGCGGTGCGGCGGTCACGGTCTACATGGCCCGAGGCGGGCCGGCCAACATCGCCGTGACCGGCGTGGCAAATGCCGTCCAGATGGTGGCCAAGTCGGTTCCCACGTCGGGCACCTATCTGGCGCGCGTTGACGCCGAACTCGACACGACCAACGCGCTCTACTTCAACTACTCGTGCAAGCTGCAGTCGCTGTCGTTCCCGGCGATCATCGGCACGCCCTACACCGATCTGCCAGGCACGACGCGCCGCGTGAGCTGGAGGCTTGGCCGCGAGATGTCCGGCCCCGGCGGCCCGGTCTCGATCTCGATGCAGGGATCGCTGTCCGCCGGCACGCTCGGCGCCACCGTGCGGATGATCTGCTGGGGAGACTGGGACGGCACCAGCCCGCCCATCGTCGACTACGGCGCCGGACTTACGATCGCCACATTGACGGTCGTGCCGGTAGGCGCGGTGCAGTAGCCGCGCGGCGTGAGTCCGCGCGGCGCCGTCCGCTACTTCATCACGTCCGCGATCGGCACGACGGTCACCGGGCCGAGTCCGGTCGCACGCACCGGCGCTTCGATCGTGACGCGATCGCCCACGACGACCACGGCCATGCGGTCGAGCAGCAGGTACTGCTTCGCCACGCGTGTGAGGTCCGCGCTCGTCACTGCCTGCACGGCGTCCACGTACTTCGAGAAGACGTCGTCGGGCAGACCGTAGACGGCCAGTTCCTCGAGCTTGCCGGCGAGCTGGCTGCTGGTCTCGAATTCGCCCGCGAAGCTGAGCGCCGCGTAGTTCCTGAAACGTGCCAGTTCGTCGGCCGGCACGGGCTTCAGAATCGCGTTCAGTTCGTTGAAGAACTCCTTCAGGGCCTCGGCCGTCTTGTCGGTCTGCACGCCGGCCGTCGCGAAGAACGGACCGGCGGCCCGCCGCATATCGAAGCGCGAAGCGGCGCCGTACGAATAGCCGTGCGTCTCGCGCAGGTTGGTGTTGAGGCGCGAGGTGAACGAGCCGCCGAGGATGGTGTTGAGCACGTCGAGCGCGATGTAGTCGGGCGTCGAGCGCGGCACGCCGACGAGGCCGATGCGGATCTGCGACTGCGCGGCGCCGGGTTTGTCCACGAGGAAGATCTGGCGCTTGCCGGGCTGCGGCGAGGCGCGCACCGGGAACGGCGCCGGGGCCGGCCCATCGGCCTTCCAGCCGCCGAAGCGGGCCTCGACGAGCGGCCTGAGCGCCGCCGGCATCGTGTCGCCTACCACGATGAGCACGGCGTTGTCGGGGCGATAGTGGCTGCGGTGGAAGGTCTTCAACTCCGCCACGCCGAGTGCCTTGAGTGACGTTTCCGTGCCGCCCGCACTCGTGCCGTAGCGATGTTCGGGCCCGAAGAGCAGCCGCGGGAACGCGAGCCCCACGAGCGAGGCCGGATCGTCGCGCGCCTGGAGCAGGCCGGTGAGCCGCTCGGTGCGCAGGCGCTCGAGTTCGTCGGCGGGGAAGTCGGGCGTGAGGGCCACGGCGGCCATGAGGCCCAGCGCCTCGCCGAGCTTCGCGGCCGGCGTCGAGAGCCGCACGGCCGACGCGTCGAACGAGGCCGAGGTCGAGAGCGTCGCGCCGAGGAACTCCACTTCGTCGGCGATGGCGAGGGCGGCCTTGCCCGCGGCGCCTTCGTCGAGCATCGCCGCCGTCATCGCCGCGGCGCCGAACTGCCCGGGCACATCCGCGCTCGCGCCCGAGAGCACGACGAGATTCGCCTGCACGAGCGGCACTTCATGTTGTTCGAGCAGCCACACCCGCAGACCGTTCGCGAGCGTGAACTTCTGCGGCGCCGGCAGGGTCAGCGCGGGCGCCGGGCCCGGAGCGGGCGGCGTCGTGCGGTCGGGACGCTGCTGCGCCGCAAGCGGCAAGGTCGCGGCGACGAGCAATGCCGCAAAAGTCAGGCGGGCACTCACTTCTTCTCCTCCGGCATCACGATGAGTTCCACGCGGCGGTCGCGCGGCAGGAAGGTGCGCACGGCAGACGAGAGGTCCGCGGCGTCGAGCGCGCGGTAGCGCGCCAGGTCTTCCTCGAAGAAGTCGGGCGTGCCGGTGAGCGTGTAATACGCATTCAACTGGTCGGCCTTGCCGTACATCCCGCCTACCCGTTCGGCGCGGCGCAGGAACGTGGCTTCGATCTGGTTGCGCACGCGCTCGATCTCGCGCGGTTCGGCGGGCGTGGAAGCCAGGCGCTCGATCTCTTCATCGACCACCTTCTGGATGTCGTCCAGGCTCTTGCCGGGGCGGGCCGTGGCCACGAGCATGAACGCGCTGCCGAGCGCCTGCGACTGCTGGTAAGCGTAGACCTCCTGCGCGATCTGCAGGTCGTAGACGAGGCGCTTGTAGAGGCGCGAGTTCTTGCCGCCGGCGAGCAGCGACGCCACGATGTCGAGGGCGGCGTCACCCGGTTTGTAGGTGGCCGGCGTGAGCCAGGCCAGGTACAGCCGCGGCAGCTGCACCTTGTCGGTCATGATCTTCTTCGTCACGCCCGTGAGCATCGCGGCCGGCGGCGCCACCGGCGGCACCGGACGGCCGCGCGGCACTTCGCCGAACCACTTCTCGACGAGTGCCTTCGTCTTCTCGATCTCGATGTCGCCGGCAATGACGAGGCTGGCGTTGTTCGGCGCGTAGTAGAGGCGGAAGAACTCCTGCACGTCTTCGTGGCTGGCGGCGGAGAGATCCTCCATCGAGCCGATCGTCGACCAGCTGTACGGATGGCCCTTCGGGAAGAGCAGGCTGTCGAGTTCGAGTTCGGGCATGCCGTAGGGACGGTTCTCGATGCTCTGGCGGCGTTCGTTCTTCACCACGTCGCGCTGGCCGTTCACGCGCTCGGGGCTCATCGTGTCGAGCAGGTAGGCCATGCGGTCCGACTCGAGGAAGAGCATCAGTTCGAGCGCGTTCGACGGCCCGTCGATGTAGTAGTTGGTGCGGTCCACGGTGGTCGAGCCGTTGTTGTTCGCGCCGGCGCCTTCGAGCAGCGTGTCGAAGGCGCCCTCGGGCACGTGCTTCGAGCCCTCGAACATCAGGTGCTCGAAGAGGTGCGCGAAGCCGGTGCGTCCGGGCTTCTCGCTGCCCGAGCCCACGTGGTACCAGACGTTCACCGTGACGATCGGCACGCTCGTGTCGCGGTGCAGGATGACGTGCAGGCCGTTGCCGAGCGTGAACTCGGTGTACGGCACGGCGAGGCGGGGCGCACCCTGGGCGATGACGGCACCCGGCGAGGCGAGGGCGGCCAGCAGCCCGGCCGCGAGCAGCAGGCGAATCGACGGTGTCATACCGGCAGTGTAGCGCTTCACCGGGCCACGGCCGGCCGCGTCGGCGCCTGGCGGTGACGAGTCGGGGGACGGCCCTTCGGCCGAGCTCCGAGCCCCGGGTCCCGGGCCCCGGTTTTGATAAGCTTTGCCCTCCACCATGCCCGCACCGCTCGTCGCCGTCATCATGGGTTCGAAGTCCGACTGGGAGACGATGGCGCACGCCACCGCGGCTCTGGACGAGCTCGGCGTGCCCTACGAAAAACACATCGTGTCGGCGCATCGCACGCCCACCTGGATGTCGGAGTTCGCCCAGGGCGCCGAAGCCCGCGGTCTCGAAGTCATCATCGCCGGCGCCGGCGGCGCGGCCCATCTGCCCGGCATGGTCGCCGCCCATACCATCCTGCCGGTGCTCGGTGTGCCGGTGCAGAGCGCGGCGCTGAACGGCCTGGATTCGCTGTTGTCGATCGTGCAGATGCCGGGCGGCGTCCCCGTGGCCACGCTCGCCATCGGCAAGGCCGGCGCGCGTAACGCCGGGCTGCTCGCCGCCGCCATTCTCGGCACGTCCCGCCCGGATCTGCGCGCGAAGCTGCACACCTTCCGCGACGCGCAGACCCGGGCCGTGCGCGAAGACTCGCTGCCGTGAACCGCATCATCCAGCCGGGCGCCACGCTCGGCGTACTCGGGAGCGGCCAGCTCGGCCGCATGTTCGCCATCGCCGCCCGCCGCATGGGCTACCGCGTGCACACCCTCTCGCCCGGTGTCGACACGCCCACGGGTCAGGTGGCGGACGCGGAGGTCGAGGCCGACTACGACGACCTCGATGCCATCCGCGCGTTCGCCCGCGGTGTGGACGTCATCACGTTCGAGTTCGAGAACGTCTCGACCGCCGCGGCGGATGCCGCTGCCGAGATCGTGTCCGTGCGGCCGAGCGGCCACGCGCTGCACGTCACCCAGCAGCGGGCGCGCGAGAAGTCGTTCCTCGCGCTCAAGGGCTTCCCGGTCACGCCCCACGCCGCCGTGGAGTCGCTCGACGAGCTCACCGCCGCCGTCGACCGCATCGGCCTGCCGGCGATTCTCAAGACGGCCAGCTTCGGCTACGACGGCAAGGGGCAGCACCGTCTCACCTCGCCGCTCGACGTCGAGCCCGTGTGGGCGCTCGTCGGCCACCAGACGGCGATCCTCGAGAAGGTCGTGGACTTCTCGCTCGAGTTCTCGGTCGTGGCCGCGCGCGGCCTCGACGGCGGCTTCGCGCACTACGGCGCCATCGAAAATGCACACCGCCACCACATCCTCGACGTCTCGGTGGCCCCGGCGCGCATGCCCGAGGCCGCGGTGACCGAGGCGGTGGCCGTGACGCGCGCCATCATGGACGAACTCGAATACGTGGGCGTGCTCTGCGTGGAATTCTTCCTCACGGCCGACGGCCGGATCCTCGTGAACGAGATCGCGCCCCGGCCGCACAACTCGGGGCATCTCACGTTCGACGCCTGCATCACGAGCCAGTTCGAGCAGCAGGTGCGCGCCATCTGCGGCCTGCCGCTCGGCGCCACCACGCTCCTGCGTCCGGCGGCGATGGCCAACCTGCTCGGCGATGTCTGGGCGAAGGGCGAGCCCAAGTGGGACGCCGCGCTCGCCGTGCCCGACGTGAAGCTGCACCTCTACGGCAAGTCCGACCCGCGCCCGGGTCGCAAGATGGGACATCTCACCGCCATGGCCGACACGACCGCGCAGGCCATCCAGCACGTGCTGGCCGCGCGCGACGTGCTCGTCTAGGGCCCGCCGCCGACACTCCGCGTGACCACCACACACCCGATCGTCGTCTTCACGGACGGCGCCTCGAAGCGCAACCCCGGCCCTGGCGGCTGGGGTGTCGTCATCGTGACGCCCGACGGCCACGTGACCGAGCTCGGCGGCGGCGCCGCGCTCACGACCAACAACAAGATGGAGCTCACCGGCGCCATCGAGGCGTTGACGCGGCTGCGCGACGTGCCCGGGAAGGTCGCCGTCTACACCGACTCGACTTATGTCATCCAGGGTATCGAGAGCTGGGTGCACAACTGGAAGCGGCGCGGCTGGAGGACGGCCACCGGCGGCGAAGTGCTGAACCGCGAACTGTGGGAAGCGCTGGCGGCGCTCACCGCGGCGCGGCCGCCGCGGTCGATGACGTGGCACTACGTGCGCGGGCACGTGGGCATTCCCGGCAACGAACGTGTGGATGCGATTGCCGACGCGTTTGCCGTGAAGGGCCGGGCGGACCTGTACGACGGGCCGCTCGCGCACTACGGCATCGCCATTCTCGACATCCCCGACGACACGAGTGTACCGGCACGCAGCAAGCCGGCCGGCGGTGCCGCTGGAAACGGACGATCGAAGGGTCCGGCCTATTCGTATCTGAGCGTGGTGGATGGCCGGCCGATGAAACACGCCACGTGGGCCGACTGCGAACGGCGCGTGAAGGGCCGCTCGGGCGCGCGGTTCAAGAAGGCGACGAGCGACGTGGACCAGGCCGCGATCCTGCGGTCGTGGGGCTTCGACCCCGGCGCCGTCTAGCGCGGTCCGAGGCCGCGCCGCCTGCTCGAGCGACTGGACACCGTGGGGGCGCTGCCCGCCGCCCACTCCGCCAGCACCGGCAGCACCCGCGCGAGCGTGTCGCGAAGCGACGCGATGCGTGTCTGCCCCACACGCGCGGCCAGCGCCGCCTCGTAGAACGTCAACACGCCGCGCCCGTGATCGAAGGCGGCGAGCCCGGCCGCCGTCAGGCGCACGAGGCGCGCCCGTCCATCTCGCGGGTCGGGCACCATCTCGACGAAGCCACGCGATGCCAGATCGCCGATCGCCTGCCCCACGGCCTGCTTGCTCACGTCGACACGGCGGGCGAGGGTCGTCGGGCGGATGCCCTCGGTGCTCAGGTGTGGCAGCAGGCGCACGAGCGCCGGTGTGAGCACGCGGGCGCCGGCTTCACGGTTGACCTCGGCCTGCGCCACCTCGTCGAGGAGGCGCGCGCACTCGAAGAGCAGGGGGCCAAGGCCCGGCGTGGACGGCGGACGGGAGCGCATCGTGACGCATCGTCACCCCATGGATGGGTATTCGTCAAGACGCCTTGACCATACATCGTCAAGTCTGCTTGACTACAGTCATGTCCACCCCGACCTGGCTCGACCGCGCGGCCTGGCCGTACTCTTCGCGATTCCACGACCTCGGCAACGGGCGGCTGCACTACGTGGACGAAGGTAGCGGCCCGCCCGTGGTGCTCGTGCACGGCACGCCGACGTGGAGCTTCGAGTGGCGCCACGTCATCGCCGGTCTGCGCGCTGAGGCGCGGCTCATCGCGCCCGACCACCTGGGCTTCGGGCTCTCCGGCCGCCCCGTCGATGCCGGTTATCGGCCCGAAGACCACGCCGCCCGCTTCCGCGCCTTCATCGACGCCGTCTGCCCGGCAGGACCGCTGACGCTCGTCGTGCACGACTTCGGCGGGCCGATCGCGCTCGACTGGGCGCTCGACCATCCCGGCCGGCTCGCGCATCTCGTGGTGGTCAATTCGTGGATGTGGTCGTTCGACGACGATCCGTCGATGACCCGCAAGGCGCGGTTCGCCGGCAGCGCCATCGGCCGCTGGATGTACCGGCGCCTCAACGCATCGCAGCGCCTCATCATGCCGTCGGCCTACGGCGACCGGCGGCGGCTCACGCCGCAGGTCCATCAGCAGTACCTGCAGGTATTCCCCGACGCCGATTCGCGTGAACGTGTGCTGTTCGCGCTGGCGCAGTCGATGCTCGGCTCGCGAGGGTTCTTCGATGGCCTATGGCAGCGGCGCGCGCGTCTCGCCGATGTCGACGTGCATCTCGTGTGGGGCACGCGCGATTCGGCCTTCCCGCCGGCGATGCTCGCGCGCTGGGAACAGGCCCTGCCGCACGCGCGCGCCACCCGTATCGACGACGCCGGACACTGGCCGCACGAAGAAGCCCCGGAGGCTGTGATTCAGGCCCTGCGGCGCGCCATGGCCGCGCCGGCCCGCGTGTTATAACGCTACGCATCATGCGTAGACGCGCGTCGTGGATCGTCCTTCTCGTGCTGGCCGGGCTCGTCGGCGGCACGCCCGCCGTCCACACGCAGCCGGCCTTGCCCACGCCCGAATCGGTGCTCGGCTTCCGCCCGGGCGCCGACTACAAACTCGCCACCTACGAAGACGTCGTCGGCTACTTCCAGACGCTGGATGCGGCAAGTGACCACATGATGATGGTCGAGGCCGGCACCTCGACCGAGGGCCGCACCTTCCACCTGGCGCTCATCTCGTCGCCCGCGAATCTCAAGAACCTCGGCCGGCTCCGTGAGATCTCGCGCCGGCTGGCGCATCCGGACGGACTGAGCGAGGCCGACGCGAAGGCGCTGGCGCGCGAGGGCAAGGCGTTCGTGCACATCGACGGCGGCCTGCACGCCACCGAAGTGGCCGGGCCGCAGCACACGCCGCAGCTCGCGTACGACATCCTCAGCAAGGCCGACGAGCCCGACACGAAGATGGCGCTCGACAACGTGGTGCTGATGCTCTGGCCCACGATCAATCCCGACGGGCAGACGATGGTGACCGAGTGGTACCGGTCGAACGTCGGCACGCCCTACGAGGTGGCGCCGCTCCCGAAGCTCTATCAGGAGTACGTGGGCCACGACAACAATCGCGACGGCTACATGGTGAACATGATCGAGTCGCGGGTGATGGAACACGCCTGGCGCGAGTGGGAACCGCAGATCATCCACGTGCACCACCAGACGGCGCCGTTCCCGACGCGGATCTGGCTGCCGCCCTTCGCCGAGCCGATCGCCACGCGCGTGCCGTACGTGCTGTCGCGCCAGGTGAACATGATCGGGATGGCGATGGCCAAGGGCCTCGAGGAGCGCGGCCAGGTGGGCGCCACGCACATGGGCACCGGCTTCGATGCGTGGTACCCGGGCTACATCGACTACAAGCCGATGCTCCAGAACATCGCGTCGTTCTGGACCGAGACGGCGCTCTACCAGTACGCGACGCCGCGTTTCTACACGCCCAACGACTTTCCGGCCGACATGCGCGACCTGCGTCCGCAGAGCCTCTACAGCAGCCCGTGGCCCGGCGGCTGGTGGCGGCTGCGTGACGCGGTCGAGTACATGGAGACGGCGTCGCTCTCGGTCATCGACTGGGCGGCACGCTACAAGGAGTCGCTGCTCCTCAACCGCTACAAGGCCGGGAGGCAGCAGATCGAGAAGTTCCGCAGCGGTCCGCCGTACGCCTTCGTCGTGCCGCAGCAGCAGCGCGATCCGGTGGCGGCCGTGGAGCTGCTGCGCCGGCTCGCCTTCCAGGGCGTGCGCGTGTCGCAGCTCACGGCCGCGGCCACGGTCGACGGCGTGCTGTATGCCGCCGGCACCTGGGTGGTGCCGATGGACCAGGAGTTCGCCGAGACCGTCCGCCAGGTGCTCGAGGTGCAGAAATATCCGGAGCTGCGCGAGTCACCCGATGGTCCGCTCGAGCAGCCGTACGATGCCGCCGGCTGGACGCTGCCGTACCAGATGGGCGTGAACGTCGCGGCGGCGACCGCGCCGCTGAACGCCCAGGCGAAGGCGGCACTGAAGCCGCTCGGCGGCGTGCCGTCGTTCACGGCCGCGCCCACACCGTATGTGACGGGCACGACCGATCGCGCCGCTTTCGACAGCCTGCCCGGTCTGGGCTTCGAGTCGAATGCCACAGCGGCGGCCATCGTGCCGCCGGCGGGCAAGGCGACCGGTACGGGCCCTGTGCTCTTCGTGGACCCGGCGCAGAACAACAGCTTCCGCGCCATCAATCGCGCGTGGAAGGCCGGCGGCACCGTGCGCTACGTGCCGCCGGCTGGGGCGAAGGGGGCGCGCTACGCCATCAGCGGACTGGCCGAGAGCGCGCTCGCGGACCTCGTGAGCAGCCTGGCCCTGCAGGCCGAACGCGCCGCCACCACCGCCGGTGTCGAGGTGAAGAAGCCGCGCATCGGCCTCTACCGCCCGTGGATGCCCAGCATGGACGAAGGCTGGACGCGCTGGGTGCTCGAGCAGTACGGCTTCGACTACACCAACCTCACCCCGGCGGACTTCCGAGGCGCGACGCCGCTCGCGGACCGCGTGGACGTCCTGCTCATCGCCGACGAGGCGCGTGGACTGATGGACGGCTTCGCCGAGGGTGTCGTGCCCGCGCAGTACGCCGGCGGCATCGGCGCCAGCGGCGTGCGCGCCATCGACGCGTTCGTGCGCGGCGGTGGCACGCTCGTGACCTTCAACCGCGGCGGGCTCTTCGCCATCGACCAGCTCCATCTGCCGGTGAAGAACGCCGTGGCCGGCGTGAAGCGTCAGGACTTCTTCACGGGTGGATCGATTCTCGAGGTGCAGATCGATCCCGCGCAGCCGGTGATGGCCGGCATGCCCGATCGCGCGCCGATCTTCGTGGACGGCAGTCCCGCCTTCGAGCCACTCGACGGCTTCACCGGCGCCGTGCTCGCGACGTATCAGACGGCCGGCTCGCCGCTGCTCTCGGGGTATCTCGTGGGCGAGAAGTTCCTGCACGGCAAAGCGGCCGCCCTGCAGATGCCGCTCGACAAGGGCCGCGTGGTGCTGCTCGGCTTCCGCCCGCAGTGGCGCGGGCAGCCGTTCGGTACCTTCCGCGTGATCTTCAACGCCATGCTGAACGTGCCGGCGAAGTGAGTCCGTCGCCGAGGGGTTCCGGCAGGCGGCGTCACGCGCGCTTCCGGCCCACGAACACGTCGCGTCCCCACTCGTCGATGCGGCCGGTGGCGTCGAGGCCGGCCTCATCGAGCCATCGGAGCCACGACGCGCGCGGAAAGATCCCGTTGCGATGCACTTCGTGGGTGGCGTCGATGGTGCCGTCGGCGTGGCGCAGCACGAAGGCGTACACCGTCTCGAAGGTGTCGTCGGCCGGGTCCGGATCCCACGACCACTCGATGTAGCGCAGGCCGCGGCCATCGGCCGCGTCGTGCCCGCCGGTGTGCGTGTCGGGCTCGAGCGTCTCGGCGACGCTGTCGGGAATCACCATCACGCCGCCGCCGGGCCGGCAGTGGCGCGCCGCATTCGCGAGTGCTGCCTGCACGTCGGCCGGGGTCGTGCAGTACATGATGGCGTCGTGGATGAGCACGAGGTCGAACGTGCGGCCCACGTCGATCGTGCGCATGTCCCCCACCAAGTGCTCGCACTCCGGATTCACCGTGCGGCTCACCGCCACCATCTCGGGTGACAGATCCGAGAGCGTCAGCGTGAAGTGCCGCTTGAGGTGCCAGGCGAGGCTGCCACCGCCGGCGCCCAGCTCGAGCAGCGTCTTTGGCGGCGCGTCGGGCGCCGCGAGCAGATCCGGCAGCAGGTCCGCGGCCTCTTCTTCGTATTCGGCGGCGGGAGAGAGCAGCGGCCACCACTCGGCGAGGTCGGCGTACATGCGGAAGGGCCCGGGCATGCCGGCGATTGTGTCATGCGTGTTCGCGCGCCTGGTGGCGTATCATCGCGGCCTCGCCTCGCTCAAGGAGATTCACGGATGAGATTCGCCGATCGTCTTCTGCCGTACGCGGCCGGAGCCCTCGTGGTTGCCGCCGGTGCCGTGTCGGCCCACGCCCACTTCAAGATGGTCGAGCCGGCCGGCTGGATCGTGGAAAGCGAACGTGGCGATCCGCAGAAATCGGCGCCGTGCGGCGCCGATCCGAAAATGACGCTGAGCGGCGTGGTCAACAAAGCCGTCGGCGGCTCGAAGCTGCACCTGAAGGTCGTCGAGACCATCTACCACCCGGGGCACTACCGCGTGGCGCTCGCCGTGAACTCACCCTACGAGCTGCCGCCGGATCCCCAGACGTTCGAACGCACGACGGAGAAGGGCCCGCGTTCGGTGTGGGGCGTGATCCAGAGCCCGCCGCAACTGCCGGTGCTCGCCGATGGCCTCTTCCCGCACTACACGCGGCCGGCGAGTCCGCAGACGTTCGAGGCCGACATCCAGTTGCCGAACATCACCTGCGAGAAGTGCACGCTGCAGGTGATTCAGTTCATGGCCGACCACGCCTACAACCAGCCGGGCGGCTACTCGTACCATCACTGCGCTGACATCGCCATCACGGCCGACCCGGCCAAGCCGCTCGACAAGGGCTGGCCGGCGCCGGCGACCACGGCCGCGCGGCAATAGCTGCCCTCCGGGGACAGGCCCCTTTCGGTATTCGTGAGGAACCTGTCCCCGGGGGTCAGGCGATCGGCCGCACGAATATGTGGTCGGTCTGCCGATCCGGGCCCACCCAGAAATCGGCTTCGCCGGCCCGCGTGAAGCCGGCCTTCGCGTAGAAGGCCTGTGCGCGCGGGTTCTTCTCCCACACGCTCAGCCACGCCGTGCGGCCGCCGAAGCCGCGCACCGCCTCGATACACGCGTCCATCAGCGGACGCGCGATGCCCCGGCCGTGCCAGCGCTGGTCCACGTAGAAGCGGTGTATCTCGATCGGCGCCTCGCCCGTGACACACGGCGGCGGCGCCTTTCGCCGCACCTGCGCCAAGGCGGCCAGCGTATCGTCCGCGAAGGCGAGGAGCGTCACGTAGTCCGGGTCGGCGATCTCCGCCGCTTGCTGCGGCACGCCGTAGGCGGTCGACAGGTGCACCGCCATGTCTTCCGGCTGGTTGTCGGCGGCGAACGTCTCGTAGAAGGTCTTCGCCGCGAACGCCGCGACGGCCGCGGCGTCGTCGAGCGACGCGCGGCGGATCGTGACGATCGCTTCGGCGTGTCGGTCAGGGGCACCAACCATCGTCATTGCCGCGGCTGCGCGGTCACAGGCGCACTCGGCTTGGTCCACTCGTTCGCCCAGTTCAGCATCTCCGCCACCGTGTGCAGCACCGACTCGCGCGCGGCGTAGCCGTGCGCTTCGTGCGGCAGCGTCACGTAACGCGCCGTGGCGCCGTGGCCCTTGAGCGCCGCGTAGAAGCGCTCCGACTGAATCGGGAAGGTGCCGCTGTTGTCGTCGGCCTCGCCGTGAATCAGCAGCACCGGCTCCTTGATGAGATGCGCGTGGTTGAACGGCGACATGCGGCTGTAGATCTCCGGCACTTCCCAGAACGTGCGCTGTTCGTTCTGGAAGCCGAAGGGCGTGAGCGTGCGGTTGTAGGCGCCACTGCGCGCGATGCCGGCGCGGAAGAGATCCGAATGCGCCAGCAGGTTCGCCGTCATGAAGCCGCCGTAGCTGTGGCCGCCGGCCACGAGACGGTTCGGATCGGCCACACCCATCGCCACCACCTTGTCCACCGCGGCCTTCGCGCTCGCCACGAGCTGCTCGACGTAGGTGTTGTTGGCCGTTTCACCAGGACCGACGATCGGCATCGACGGATCGTCGAGGATGGCGTAGCCCTGCGTGAGGAGCAGCAGATGCGAAGCGCCGCTCACGCCGGTGAAGCGCTGCGCCGAGCCGCTGACCTGCCCGGCGGCGTTCGGATCGACGAACTCGCGCGGATACGCCCAGAGGATCATGGGCAGGCGGCCCTTCTCGGGCGTCCAGCCGGCCGGCGTGTAGAGCGTGGCCGAGAGCTGCACGCCGTCGGCGCGCGCGTAGGTGATGAGCTGCTTCTGCGCGCCCGAGATGCCGGGCGCCGGATCGACCGACGTCGTGAGTGTCACGCGGCGGCCGTCGGTGGTCGAACGCACGAGTGTCGCCGGCGGCGTGTTCTTCGTCTCGAACCGCGTGAGCACCCGCGAGCCGTCATCCGCGAGCAGACCCACGACGGGTTCGTAGCCTTCGGTCATCTGATACGTGCGCGATGCCTTGAGGGTCGCGAGGTCGAGCGCGTCGAGGAACGGCTTGTCGCCCTGCGGCGAGGCGCCGGTGCCAGCGAGGAAGATCGTGGTGCCCGTCTGCGGGATGACATCCAGCCCGGAGGCACCTTCGCGGCGGATGGGCGTGCCGGGATGGCTGTAGCTGTCTTCGGCACTGCGGTCCCAGAGCTTGCGCGGCTCGGCGCCGGCGCCGTCGAGCACCCACGTGCGGGTTCTGCGCGTGGTGCGATCGTTCTCCGTGAGCAGGCCGACACCCTTGTCGGTCCACTGCAGCGAACCGAAGCGATGTTCGGTGCGCGCGAGCTCCGCCGGCGCGGCCGTGAAGGGCGCGGCGAGCGTGACGACCCTGTCGCGCTGCGGCGCCGCCTGCTTCGGATTGCCGCCGTCGAGGGCTTCGGCCCACGTGAGCGTGGCCGCGGCCGTGGGTTGCCAGCGCACGGCGCGCGGACCGGTGGGCACGCCGCCGTTCGGGATGTTGTCGGCCACCGGCAGCGTGGCGATCGTCTTCGTCACCGCGCCGCTGCGATCCCACACCGCAATCGTCCTGGCGAAGTCGTCGTACGGCACGAGCCGCGAGAAGGGCGCCGTGAGCATGGTGACGAGCACGTGCTGGCCGTCGGGCGAGGGCTGCGCCTGCGGGTAGAGCCCAGGACGTCCGAGTGGCGTCCGCGCGAGGGTGGCGGTGTTCACGAGCACGAGCTGACTCGTGCCGTGATACGTGAACAGCCGCTCGTCGTGCGCCGACGTCAGCAGGTCCTGGTAGGTGCGCACCGGCGCGACGCCGCCGCGATGCTCCTGCACGTTGGGGCCGGTCGGCGCCGCCGGCGCCACTGGCGCCGGGCCGCGTCCGGCGGGAATCGTGCTGCAGAGCAGCTGCGTTCCGGTGCCCACCCACGTGCAGCCGGCGCCGAAGACGCCGTTCACCGCGAGCGCGTCCACGGCCTGGGCGCGACCCGTGGCCGTCGTGCCCAGCCACAACTGGATGGCCGTGTCGCCGGTGTGCGTGAAGGCGAAGCGCTGGCCGTCGGCGGAGAAGCCGATCCACGTGAGCGCGGGGGAGGCGGGTAGCGTCACCGTGCGCGCGGCGCCGTCGGCCACCGTCTTGAGCGTCAGCGCGCGGGCCGTGCGGGCGCGGTGGCGGCCGTTGTTCTTCGGGTCGATGCGCAGGCCGGCGAGCCGCAGCATCGGCCGCGCCAGATCCGCGATCGACGGCATCGGCGCGCGATCGAGCACGGCCACCACGTCGCGCGCCGGGCTCAGATAGACATCCGGCGGCGGCGGCGCGTCGAGGGCATCGACGATGGCCTTCGGCGGCAGCAGGTAGCGCGGTTCGTCAGGCGCCTGCGCGAACGCCGGCGAGGGACTCATCCAGACGGCAACGGCGAGGGACGCAAGCACGGCACGGCGCATGGGACGCTCCTTGCTGGGAATTGTAACGGGGTCTGTCACCACCACCATTTGTAACGGGGTCTGTCACGGTCACCAGATGTCTTCGGTGACAGACCCCGTGACAAATGCACTCAGGTCGTGGCGGGCAGGTCGCGCCACACTACCTGATCGCGGCCGCCGCGTTTTCCGACGTAGAGCCGATTGTCGGCCAGGCGCAGCAGTTCCTCGGCCGTGTGCGCCTCGGCATCCTCGAGGAAGGTCGCGATCCCGACGGTGGCGGTGATGTGCACGGTGCCGCTCGGCAGCGCTACCTGCGCCCGGTCGCGCAGCCGGCGGCGGAAGCGTTCGGCGAAGGCGGCGGCGCTCGCCGCGTCGGCGCCCGAGAGAATCACGACGAACTCGTCGCCGCCGTAGCGGCACACCGTGTCGGCAGCGCGGGCGTGTTCGGCGAGCAGTTCCGCCACGAGCCTGAGCACGCGGTCGCCCACGAGATGACTGTGCGTGTCGTTGATCTCCTTGAAGTGGTCGGTATCGACGAGCAGCACGCTCAGCGGATGCTGGTAGCGCTCGGCCTGCGCCACCGCGCGCGGCAGGGCCTCGTCGAAGTAGCCGCGGTTGTAGAGGCCGGTGAGGGCATCGCGCGTCATCCGCGTGCGCGCCTGTTCGTAGAGCTGACGGTAGGTGAGTTTCTGGAAGACGTCGGCCACGTCACCCGTGCCCACCGTGGCGGTGGCCGGTTCGAAGTAGCGCAGATAGAGCGACAGCGCTGCGGCATAGAGCAGGGCCGCTGCCGACTTTCCGACGAGCCCCGACAGCATCACACGCGGCAGCCCGGGATTGCTCCACTGCACCGACAGCGTGAACAGGAAGTTGTCGACCGCCACGATGGCCAGCAGCGCGAGGGCCGCGCGGCCGAACGTGAACCAGACGTAGCGGCTCACGAACTCGTAGACCAGGATGATGCCGATGACGTCGAGCGGCAGGAGCACCGTGCCCACGAGCGCGACCCAGGCGCTGTTCTGCAGGCTGCCGGTCGTGACCCCCGCCGGCACTTCGCTGCCGGGGATCTGCACGTGCTGGCTGATGAGCATCGAGACGAGCGACAGGCCGGCGTTGGCCAGCACGAGCCCGTAGACCAGCTTGCGCGCCTCGCGCGTGTCTTCCTTGATGTAGACGAGCAGCACGGCGAGCAGCGTTGCCGTGAACATCACCATCGAGGCGGGATACACCTCCCACCCGGGTGCCACTTCCACGCGCAGGCTGAGCGACGCCTCGAGGTACTGGAAGCCCCCGATCACGATGTACAGCGGCGAGAGGCCGAGCACCGTGCGGCTCCGGAAGAGCCCGAGCACGAGCGCGGCCATCACGATCGCCTCGGCACCGAGCAGACCTACCTGGATCGGGTACATGCGGAGTTCGCGACGAGGGAGTGTCGCAGACTACCACGCGGGATGGCGACGCGCGGGCCGCAGCCAGCCCGGGCGTTACGGTGTGAGTGTCAGCGTGTGCAGCGCCGCGCCGGGCAGGAGCGGCAGCGGCGTGCCGCTCACCCACGCGCGCTGCTGATCGCCATAGTGCGGCGACAGCGGATGCCCGCTCTGGCCGCCCGGCATGTGCAGGATCGCGGTGGCTTCGTGGCCCGGTGACGCCACGAAGCGTTCGGACGCACCCGACCGCGGCGAGACGACGCGCGGCGTATAGACATCGCCGGTCAGCGGTTCTCGCGGCATGTTGAGCCAGCGCGCCAGTTGCGGCACCGCGGCGGCCAGTGGATGCGCGACGTCCGCGGTGTTGGCTTCGCCCCACGTGCGCTCGGCCAGCGCGCCCGTGGAGGCCAGCGGCTGCAGCGTGCGATCGATGGCGGCGAGCAGGAACGCGTCCCACGTCGCGTACGCCGGATCGAGCAGATGCGCTGGCCGTTCGTGCACGAGCCGCCAGAGCGGGCCCTCCAGACGGCGGATCGTCGTGTAGTCGAAGTCCGGCGCGGCGGTTCGCACCTGCGCCGTCAGCGCTTCCATCGCCATGCGCGAGGCCGTCAGGCGGAACGTCCGTACCAGGCGATAGGCGGCGGATTCGGCGGCGGCGCGGCCCGTCCACGTGTCGCGCACGAGGCGCGCGGCTTCGGCGCGCAGCGGCGAGGCGGCCACGGCGCCGGCGTCGAGTGCCTTCAGGAACACGTCGCGCCAGCGGTCGAGGAAGAGCGAGCGGTCGTCGAGCTGCATGTCGAAGAGCGCGCGTTCGTCGGCCATCTCGAGCGCGTTCAGGCGATCGCGGATCATCCATGCGCGGATGCCATCGGTGTAGCCGCCGTCGCCGATCGCATCGAGCATCGCGCCATCCACAGTGCGCGCGTTGGCCGTCCACAGCCGGCCATCCGGCGGGTCGACCACGCGCGGATGTTCGTCGTAGCCGAGATAGCCGTCCCAGCGGTGTGAGCCGTCGGCCCACGACGTCGGCACGTCACCGCGAAAACCCACGCGGCGCGGAACGGCGCCGTAGATCGTCCAGGCGATGCGGCCGCTCCTGTCGCCCACGACGAGATTCTGCGCGGCGAGCGATGCGCCCACGGCGGCGTGCAGCGCTTCGTCCACCGAGCGCGCGTGGGCGATGCGCGCCGGATCGGTGGCGATGACCGCGGCATCGTGCGCCACCCAGCGGCTGGCGAGTTCGCGGTCCAGGTGATCGCGCGCCACGATCGGCCCCCAGATCGTCGAACGCACTTCGAAGGGCACGGGCGGGGAGCCTTTTACGGCGATCGATTCGGTGGCGATCTCGAAGGCGCGCGGACCATCCGGGGTCTGGTACTTCGTCGGATCGCCTGGCACGGGCTCGACGATGACGAGGTCGGACCAGTCGCCGGCGGAGTTCGTGAAGCCCCACGCGATGTCGCCGTTCGTGCCCACCGCCATCTGCGGGCCGCCCGGCAGCGTCACACCCGACAGCGTGCGCGTCTGCCCCGGCCGCCGCTCATCGGGCAGCACGAAGGTGGCGCGATACCAGATGTTCGGCACCGCCAGACGCAGGTGCATGTCGTTGGCCACGATCGCGCTCCCGGTCTTCGACCGCGCGCCCGACACCGCCCAGTTGTTGCTGCCGAGCGTGGCTTCTTCCTCGCGCGGCAGGCGCGCCCACCAGGGGAGGGACGCCGTGGGATCGGGTGTGGGGGGTGCTGGAGCGACCGCTGCGCGCGCGACCTTCTTCGCGGCCGACGGCAGGCCCGGCTGCTGAGGCCCGAGGTACACCGTCCCGCTGCGAATCTCGAAGGTGTCCGCCGCGGGCACTGGCGGCACCGGATGTGGCGCGCCCACGATCGGGCTTTCCCAGTCGCTCGCGCGTCCGGCCAGGAACTCGAACATCGGCGCCGGCAGGCGGCCTGCGAGCGTGCCGAGCGTGCGCTCGTATTCCCACTGCGAGCCCTGCAGCGTCACCGACATGGCGATGAGCACGAGCATCGAGTCTTCCGGCGTCCACGGCTCGGGCGTGAGCCGCAGGGCGAGATATTCGAAGGGTTCGGCGTCGAGCGCGGCGAGCCCCGCATTCACGCCGGCGGCGTAGGCCTCGAGTTCGGCGCGATAGTCTGCGGGTGCGAGCGCCAGGGCACGCGTCGCCACCGCGCGGAAGCGATGCACGCGCTGCGCGCGGTCGGCGTTCAGCGCAGCGGCACCCACGAGCGCCGAGAGTTCGCCGGCTGGCTGGCGCCGCTGCAGGTCCATCTGAAAGAAGCGCTCCTGCCCGTGCAGGAAACCCATCGCGCGCGCGAGATCCACGCGCGAGCCCGCGGCGACCGTGGGAATGCCGAGTGCGTCGCGCGTCACGGTCACCGGCGCGCCGAGCCCGCCGAGCGTCAGCGAACCCTCGAGCACCGGCAGACTGCGCCCCACCATCACCCGCGCGCCGATGGCAACGACACCCGCGCCCACGACGACGATCGCGGCCATCCAGACGAGAAAGCGGAGGAACTGACGCATGGAGGGATTCTAGGACAGGGACTGGCCGCTTGCCCGCCCAGCCCCTGGTCCCCAGTTTGGCCGCACGTGTCGGATCGCGGGCGCATGCGGGCCGCCGTTACCCTCGTGCCATGATGCTTGCCCACACGACGCCCGACCCGATGCCCGCGCCACGTTCCGACGATCGCCGCTGGTCTGCCGTGCTCACGCGCGACCGCGACGCCGACGGCCGCTTCGTCTATGCCGTCACCACGACCGGTGTCTTCTGCCGGCCCTCGTGCCCGAGCCGGCGGCCGCGCCGCGACCACGTGGCGTTCTTCTCGACGCCGGCCGAGGCGGAACGCGCCGGCTTCCGGGCGTGCCTCCGCTGCGCGCCGTCCGGCGCCCGGCCGGTGTCCGCGGCGGCGCGCGCCGTGGCCGAGGCGGCGTCGTACCTGCGGGCCCACGCCACGGAGACGGTCGTGCTGGCGGATCTCGCCGCGCGCGTCGGGCTGAGCGCGTCGCACCTGCAGCGCGCCTTCACAGCGCACACGGGTGTGTCGCCGCGTGAGTTCCAGGCGGCCTGCCGCGCCGACCACTTCCGCACGGCGCTGCGTCGTGGGGAAGACGTGACCACCGCCACCTACGAGGCCGGGTACGGCTCGCCGAGCCGCGTCTCGGCGAACAAGCCCACGGGGACGGGTCTCACGCCGTCGGCGTATCGCAAGGGCGCGCCCGGCGCCGTCATCACCTACGCCGTCGTGACGTCCGCGCTCGGACGTCTCCTCGTGGCGGCCACCCCGGCCGGTGTCTGCGCGGTGAAGCTCGGCGCGGCGGATGAGGAACTCACCGCCGACCTCACGGCCGAGTTCCCCGGCGCCACCGTCACCCGCGGCACGCTGCCGGCGGGGTGGGCCAACGTCATTGCCGCCGCCATCGGCGCCCGGCCGGCGACCACGCCCGACGTGCCGCTCGACGTGCGCGGCACGGCGTTCCAGTGGCGCGTCTGGAAGGCACTGCAGGCGATTCCGGCCGGTGAGACCCGGTCGTACGCCGAGGTGGCCGCGGCGATCGGCCGCCCGAAGGCGGTCCGCGCCGTGGCCCGCGCCTGTGCCACCAACCCGGTCGCGCTCGTCGTGCCGTGCCACCGCGTCGTGCCGTCGTCGGGCGGCACCGGCGGCTACCGCTGGGGAGCAGACCGCAAGGCCGCGCTCCTCGACCGCGAGTCGCGTCGCTCGTGATTGACGGGTCAGACCCCTTCACAAGAAGCAGTGAGGGGGCTGACCCCTGGGCGGATCGGGGCGGCGATCCATTACAATCCCGCGTCGTGCCTCGTCCATCCCGTTTGCTCGTGGCGCTCCTGCAGGCCTTCGTCGAAGGCCGGCGCGGACTTCGCCTGGGCTCGCTCTTCGGCACTCCGGCGGTGTTCGCCGGCCGCCGGGTGGCGATCCGGGTCGATGGCGATGCCCTCGATGTCCGCCTGACGCCCGCGGGCCGCGACCTCGCGAAGTCGCTGCTCCGCGAACGCGTCGTGGCCGGACCATCGGGCTGGCTGCGCCTTCGAGCGCCGCGTGACGCGCAGCCTCTCACCGGATATCTGACCGTGTTCGAACGCGCCGTGCGCGACGTGGCTGCTGCATGAGCCGCACTCGCTACGGCGTCGGGCCGTGGGCCGTGCTCGCGCCGCCCACCACGAAGGCCTTCCCCACGAAGCCGGATGTCGAGACGGCGGACGTCGTCGTGGTGGGCGCCGGTCTCACCGGCATCCTCACCGCCACCGCACTCAAGGCCGCGGGCCATGCCGTGGTGCTGCTCGAAGCCGGACGCGTGGGCGCCGGCCACAGCCGCGCCGCCTCCGGATTGACCGGCATGCTCGTGACCGCCGATTACCGCACGCTCGAGGCCACGCACGGCCGCAAGATCGCGCGCGCGCTCATGTCCGCGGTGACGACCGCGGCGGCTACCCTGACGAGCGGCCTCGCGAAAGCGAAGATTCCGGGCGCCGGCGACACGCGGCCGCTCCTCGCGCTCGCGGAGCCCGTGAAGGGCTGGGACCGCGACGTGGCGGCGCGCACGGCCGCCGGCCTGACGGCTGCGACCGTCACGGGCGCGGCGTTCGCGAAGGCCACGACGGCCGACGCGCCGGCCGCGATGCGGCTGGGCGGCGTGGGCCTCGCCGAGCCCTCACGCATCGTCACCGGCGCCATCACGCGACTCGCCAGTGCGCGGGTGAAGGTCTGCGAGAAGAGCCCGGTCACCCGCATCACGTTCACGCGTGTGGATGCCACCGTGCACGTGGGCAGCCACACCATCGTCACCCCGCGCGTCGTCATCTGCACCGATGCACCCGGGGCGCTCGCGCCCACGCTCGACCGCCACACCCGCGGCTTCGAGCGGTATCACGTGCTCACGGCGCCGATGCCGGCCGCGATGCGCAAGGCCGTCAAGCTTGGTGCGACCGTGCTCGCGGATACCTCAGTGCCGCTCGCTGTCACCGCGACCGCCGATGGCCGGCTGCTCGTCTCGGGCGGCGATGGCCCGATTCCCGCGGTCAAGCAGCGGGCGGCCGCGCAACTGCACCACACGGGCGAGCTGATGTACGAGGTGCTCAAGCGTTTCCCGGTCATCATGGGCCTCAGGCCCGAGTTCGGCTGGTCCACGCCGGTCGTGGCCGGCCCGGACCGGTTCCCGCTCATCGGGCCGCACCGTCAGTATCCGCACCAGCTCTTCTCGTTCGGCACCGACCGCGATCCAGCGCTCGCCTGGATGGCCAGCCGGATGCTGACGCGCGCCGTGGCGCACGAGACCGACGCCGCCGACGAGGCATTCGGCTTCAGTCGCGTCCAGGAGGAGCGTCACTGAGCACGGTTCTTGCTGATGAGCCTGTTGTTCAGGCCCTTCGCGAGGTTTGAGCCCCAAAAGGGATCCAAATCGCGAACAAGAGTCGGCTCGACGAATGACTGTGATTGAGAAAGCGGCCCGCGCGGCCGTATCGTGGCTGGAAGATCCACGCAGGATTGGGCCTCCCCCAGCGCCCACGCCGGCACCACGTCCGCTTCCGAATCCGCTCCGCGGATCCGGGGCGGGCGTGCTGTCGGTTCGTTCCCACGCCGCGACCCGGTTGTCCCAGCCCCCGCCGGCGCCGGCCGTGGTCACCGAACGTCGCGTCACCATCCTCCCGCCGGGCGAACGTGAGCGCCGTCGCGCGCGTCCTGACCGCCGCCACGCCGACCGCCGCGTCCAGGATCTCGGGGCTCCGTACGGGGCCGATCGGCGTTCGGGCCGCGACGACCGCCAGGCGGACCGCCGCGGCCAGGCGAAGCGCGCGGCCGGCATCGGCCTGATGCGCGATTACTTCTCACCGGGGCCGGGGGCGCCGGTGGGCGCCGCCAGCGCGCCGGCGCCCTCCCACGTCGTGGTGCGGAACCATGACTAACGCCAGGGGCGCCACGCTCGACGTGTGGCAACGTCAGGCCGTGCTGGCCGCCGCCACGCTGCTGCGCGAACGCTTCGGCGCGACGCCCGGAGACACGAAGGCCAAGGCCGTGCACGACGCGCTGCTCGAAGTGGTGGAGCCGAAGCGCCGCGCGGTGCGGCTGCAGCGCGAGATGTCGAAGGCCGCCGACGGCGCCGCCGTCACCACCAGGACCGACCGGCGCGGACGCGCCCGCGATCGCCGTGCCGGCGCGGAGCGCCGTACCGCAGATCTTGGCGCACCCGCCAGCGGTGAGCGCCGGCGTGACGCTCGTCGCGCGCGCGACGATCGCCGCGTGCCACGCTGACCACGCCCCATACACGCCTGACGATTTCGGCAGACTGCTTTCCGTTCTGGTACGCGGTGTCTCAGCGCAGAACACACGCACGGCGCGCATGAGGTCCGGATCCGCTGGATCATCGTGAATTCAGGCTGAAAATCGTCACTCGCCGCGTCGGTACCTTGCTTGCAGTTCCGTTCGGCATGAGGGTACGCACTCGATACGGCATGGGGGTGGCCCTGTTGGCGTTGCTGCTGGCAGGCTCGGCGCTGACGGCGGAGGCGTCGCTGCGTGGCGCGGCCGACGAGGCCCTCGCCCGCTCGAGTGCTGGCGCCGTGCAGGGACGCGTCGTCGATGTGACCGCTGCCTGGGACGACGCTGCCGGCACCATCTACACATTCGTCACGATTGACGTCGTGCGGTCGTGGGGGCTCGAGGGATCGCCCGCGCGCGTCGTCGTCAAGCAGCTCGGCGGCATCGTTGGTGGCACCGCGCTCGTGATCGGCGGACAAGCCCGCTTCGAGATCGGTGAAGACGTGCTGGTGTTTCTCGACGTGCGCCCGCGCGACCGCACCCTGTCGGTGGCCGGACTGGAGCAGGGCAAGTGGCTGCTCACGGGATCGGCCGAATCAGCCACGGCGGCCGCGCGCGACGTGCGGGGCCACGACATGGCGACCGTGGTCGATCGCGAATATCGTTCGACGGTGACGCTCGACGCGCTGGCGGCTCTCGCCGGCACGGACGTGCGCGCGACCGGCGCGGTGCTTGCTCCGGCTGTGCCGGCGCCGGCCCCCGCGGCCCTCGATGGCCGCAGTGGTCCCTCGTTTTCGCTGCTGACGTCCACGCCGGCGCGCTGGCACGAGGCCGACAGCGGCACGCCGGTGTACGTGGACTCGCAGACCGGTGGGCATCCGCAGTTTGCCGGCGGCGGGCTGGCGCAGCTGTCGAACGCCGTCGCCGCGTGGAGCGCCGCCGGATCGCTGCGCCTGCAGAACGGCGTGGCCCGCAGTGCCCGCTGCTTCTACAACAGCGAATACGACGAGCGGATCTCGGTCAGCTACGGCGACCCCTGCGGCGAGATCTCGGACGCCAGTTCGACGCTCGCCATCGGCGGCGCGTACTACTCGTCGATCGACCGGCGTGCGGTCAACGGCCTGACCTACTGGAAGATCACGAAGGGCATGGTGGTCGTCGACAATCCGCCGTCGAAGTTCGCCAGCTTCACAACCGGCTGCTACGAGGAAATGCTGGTGCACGAGCTGGGACACGCGATCGGCTTCGGGCACGCCGCCGCACGCCCCGCCATCATGTATCCGTCGATTTCGTCGGGCTGCTTCAGTCGCGCGGTGTCGGCTCCGCTCGGCGCCGACGACCTGGCGGCCATGGCCTCCGTGTATCCCGGCGGCGCGGTGCCCCCGCCCCCGCCCCTGCCGCCTCCCCCTCCGCCGACCAACGACGCGCCCGGTACGCCCGTAGGCCTGACGGCCACGGTGTCGGGCTCCACCGTGACGCTGCAGTGGAGCGCGCCGGCCTCGGGCGGCGCGGCGACGGGGTATCAACTGCTGGCCGGCACGGCGCCCGGTGCCGCCAATCTCGGCGTTATTCCCGTCGGCGGCACGGGCGTGAGCGTTCCCGGCGTGCCGAATGGGGTCTACTACGTCCGCGTCGTGGCGACCAACGCGATGGGCGCGAGCACCCCGACGAGCGAGGCCACCATCGTGGTCGGCGGCGCGCCCGGGGCACCGCGCAGCCTCACGGCCAGCGCTCCTGCCCCCGGGCAGGTGAGCATCACGTGGCTCGCGCCGGCCTCCGGGCCCGCGCCCACGTCGTACCGCCTGCTGGCCGGTCACACGCCCGGCGCCAGCACGTATCAGATTCCGGTCTCGGCAACCGGGCTCGCCGGCGGCGGCGTGCCCGCTGGCGTCTACTACGTGCGCGTCGTGGCGCTCAATGGCGCAACGCCCGGGCCGGCTTCGGCTGAGGTGGTGCTCACTGTTCGTTAGAGATCGAGGGTCCGGGGCCCGGAGCCGGGCGTCGGCATCGCGCCGAGCGCTATACTGCCTCTTTGCACTGTGTTTGCGTTGGAGGCACTCACCCCATGCGTCGTTTTCTCCTAGCTGTTCTTCTTTCCCTCGCCGCCGCGCTTCCCGCGGCCGCCCAGTCGACCGCGATCAACGGATCGATCGAAGGCGTCATCTCCGATGAATCGGGCGCCGTCCTTCCGGGCGTCACCGTCACCATCACCAACCTCGACACCGGCGACACCCGTGTCGTCGTCACGAACGAAAGCGGCCTCTATCGCGCGCCGCTGCTGTCGCTCGGCAAGTACAAGGTCGAAGCCGAGCTCCAGGGCTTCAAGAAGCTCGAGCAGACCGGCATCAACATCTCGGCCGGGCAGACCGCTGTCATCAGCATGAAGCTCGGCGTCGGCATGCTGAGCGAGACCATTCAGGTGACCGCCGACGCGCCGCTCGTCGACCTCGGCAAGATCGAACAGGGCCGCACGCTGACCGAAGCCGAAATCAAGACGCTGCCGCTCACCTCGCGCAACCCCTACAACTTCGCGCTGCTGCAGCCCGGCGTCGTCGGCTTCGAGAACCAGGAGTTCGGCGTGCCGCGCATCACCTCGAACGGCGCGCTGCTCCGCGTGAACTATCAGATCGACGGCAGCAACAACACGCAGAAGGACCGCGCCGGCCTGCGCCAGATGCCGATGTCGGAAGTGATGATCCGCGAGGTCAAGGTCGTCACGACGGGCTACGCGCCCGAGTTCGGCCAGACCATGGGCATGATTTACAACGCCATCACGCCGTCGGGCACCAACACCTTCAAGGGCCAGGGCAGCTACCGCCTGCAGCGCAAGTCGATGGTGGCCTTCCCGTTCTTCACGCAGGGCGTGCGGACGAGCGACAACAAGCCGCCTACCGAAGTGAACGTCTACACGTTCGACCTGGGCGGTCCGATCGTAAAGAACAAGACCCACTTCTTCGGCGGCTACGAGCACACCGAGCGTGACCTGTCGGGCGGCGCCGTCATCACCATCACGCCGGCGAACGCGGCGGCCCTCGGGCTGAGCGAGCCGCGCTACATGCCGCGCGGCCTCAACACCGAGTTCGCGATCGGCAAGATCGATCACCAGCTGAACGACGCCAACCGCCTCTCGGTGCGCTACATCTTCTTCGACAACTTCATCAACAACAACGTCGGCGGCGGCATCGGCTCGGTGCAGCGCGCCACCGACTTCTTCGACCGTCAGCACTCGACGGCGGCGCAGCTCATCTCCACCATCCGTCCGACGCTGCTGAACGAACTGCGCGTGCAGTATGCGACGCGCGCCCAGAGCCGTGAACCCGGCTCGCAGGCCGGCACCGGCCCGGCCATCAACATCGCCAACGTGGCCAACTTCGGCGGCCCGGTGGCCAGCCTGACCGACGCCGGCTTCGGCTTCACGCAGGACGTCGCGCAGGTGAACAACAGCCTCACCTGGCTGCGCGGCGACCACTCGTTCAAGGCCGGCTTCGACATCCAGCACATCGCCGACACCCGCACGAGCACGCCCTTCCAGCTCTACACCTTCCCGACGATCGCCGCCTATCAGGCCGCGGCCAACGGCACGAACCGCTTCGGCTACAACACGTTCACGCAGTACTTCGGCGAGCCGAATCTCGAGTTCTCGTCGAACACCTACGGGATGTTCGTGCAGGACGACTGGCGCGTGAACGACTCGCTGAAGGTGCTCTACGGCGTGCGCTACGACCTCTACGACGTGCCCGAGCCGAATGCCGCCGCGCCGTTCGACACCTCGCGCGACTTCGTGGTCGACAAGAACAACATCGCGCCGCGCCTCGGCGTGGTGTGGACGGTGGGCAGCGACCGCCGCACGGTCGTGCGCGCCAACACCGGCATCATGTACGACCAGGCGCTGCTCGCCAGCTACGAGCAGTCGCTCATCAACGACGGCACGAACGCCCGCGCCGCCGCCACCTTCCAGCCCGCCACCGCCGGCGCCCCGGCCTTTCCGGCGGTGCTCTCGGCCGGCGCCGGCGCCACGCCGAACACGCTGACCACGGTGTCGCGTGACTTCCGTGTCGCCAACAACTGGCAGAACAACATCCAGATCGAACGCCAGCTGAGCGACCGCTTCGCGGCCTCGATCGGCACCTCCTACGTGCGCGGCTACAACCTGCCGATCATCAGCAACATCAACGCCATCAACCCGATCGGCCGCCTCTCGGACGGCCGCCCGATCTACAGCACCGCGGTCAACGCGCAGACGCGCCTCGACCCGCGCTACAACGTCGTCAACCAGATCGAGTCGCTCGGCGAGTCGACCTACAAGAACTTCACCGCCCAGCTCACCGGCCGCAATTTCTACGGCCTGCAGTTCGACTTCGCCTACACGCTCGGCAAGGCGGAGGACAACGCGCCCATCACCGGTGTGCTGTCGGTGCAGGGTGATGCCGGCCGCACCAACCCCGAGGACCTCGACTTCGACAAGGGCCCGAACGTGCTCGACCAGCGTCACACCTTCACCGGCAGCATCGTGGCGCGGCCGAACATCGACGGCGGCAACACCTTCGTGCGCGGGCTCGTGAACGGCACCATCGTCGGCGTCGCGATGCAGTTCGCGAGCGGTATTCCGATCAACCTGCGCGCCAACCCCGGCGAGATCAACAACGACGGCATCAACAGCGACCGTCCGTCGGGCATCTCGCGCAACTCGCTCAACCTGCCGGCGCGCTACAACACCGACCTGCGCCTGTCGCGTCAGGTGTCGCTCGGCGGCTCGCGCCGCGCCGAGGTCATCGCGGAAGTGAAGAACGTGTTCAACACGGTGCAGTGGAGCAGCGTGACGGGCACGGCGATCGCGGTGAACACGGCCACCGGCCTGCCGACGGGCACGGTGCCGACGAGCGGCGACCAGCTCATCCCGACCGGCGGCTACGAACAGCGTCAGGTCCAGTTCGGTCTCCGCTTCCAGTTCTAACCATCCCGATGGAGGGGGCCACGACGCCGTGGCCTCCTCCGCCGTCCGACCCACCGCACGGCGCAATGCCCCAACGGCTCGTCCCCTTCCTGCTCTGCATCCTGCTGTGCCGGGTCTCTCCGGCTGCCGCGTTGACCGGTCGCGTCGTGAACGCGGATGGTGCGCCGGTGGCGGGCGCGGAAATCAGCATCCTCGGCCGGCCGGGCACGGCCACGACCGACGCCGACGGACGCTTCAGCTGGACGCCCGACCCCCCGGTGCCGTTCGAAGTGCTGGTGGTGGCGCCGGGCGGCCTGTTCATGAAGCCGATCCTCGTCGAGCGGCTCGAGGCCGGACAGGTGCTCGTGCTCACCGTGGAGTCGCTCGTGAGCGAGCGCGTGACCGTCTCCGGCGCCGCGCCTGACATCGAGGCGACGCCCACGGCGGCCACCGCCAGTCTCTCGCAGGCGGAGATCCAGACGCGCCTGCCGTCGAACCTCGTGCAGGCGCTCGAAAACGTCGCCGGCGTCAACCAGGTCAGCGAAGGCCAGGCGGCGGTACCGGCCGTGCGTGGCCTCTCGGGCGGGCGCACGCTCATCCTCATCGACGGCGCGCGCGTGAACTCCGAACGCCGTGCCGGCGCGAGCGCCACCTTCCTCGACCCGGAAGTGCTCGAGGGTGTGGAAGTGGCGCGCGGCCCCGGCTCGGTCGCCTACGGGTCCGATGCCTTCGGCGGCGTCATCGCCGTCACCACCCGCAAGGTCGCGCCGAGTTCGCCGTGGGCGGGCCGCGTCTCGACCACGTTTGGCACCGGCGTGCCAGAACGCCGTGTGGGCGCGGACGTCTCGAAGGGCTTTGCGGCAGGCAGCATGCTCATCGCCGCGCACGCCCGCGACGTGGACGACTGGGAGAGCCCGTCGGGCCCGACGCTCAACTCCGGCTACGACGACGGTGGCCTGCTCGCCAAGGTGACGCACACCGTGGCCGACGGCTTCCTCTCCGTGGGCTACCAGGGCGACTTCGGCCGCGACATCGAACGGCCCCGCAACAACTCGAGCGCGGTCCGCTTCTTCTATCCGGAGGAAGACTCGCACCGCGTGACGGCGGAATACGACAAGCCGGACGTGGGCCCGTTCGAGGAACTCGGGCTGAACCTCTTCTACGGCCGCTACAGCCAGACCACCGATCAGGATCGCTTCGCCACCGCCACCACGGCGAGAAGCGTCGACCGCGCCGAGATCAGCGCGCACGACTTCCAGTTCCGCGGCTACGCCCGCCGCGCGCTTGGGGAGGCGCGCTGGGAACTGGGGCTCGACGTGAACGGCCGCGCCGGGCTGCGCGCGCTCGATATCTTCGAGCGCTACACGCTCGCCGGCGCGCTCACGACCACCGAGAACGTGGCCATCGACGCGGCGCGCCGCGTCGACAGCGCCGTCTACTCGAGTCTCGACGCCACGGTGCTGCCCACGGTGTCGCTCGCCGGCGGGGCCCGTGTGGACTACATCACGACCACCAACCGCGGCGGCTACTTCGGCGATCGCGACACCGGCAACGGCGCCGCGTCGGGCTTCGTCGCGCTCACCGCCGGCAGCTACCGCGGCTTCACGCTCACGGCGCAGGCCGCACGCGGTTTCCGCGATCCGGTGCTTTCGGACCGCTACTTCCGCGGCCCGTCGGGGCGCGGCTTCATCACCGGGAATCCCGACCTCGACCCCGAGCAAAGCCTGCAGTTCGACGGCGGCGTGCGTTTCACGGCGCGTCGTGTGCGGGCGGCGATGTACGCCTACCACTACCGCATCACCGACCTCATCGAGCGCTTCAACCAGGGCTCCCCCGACGACTTCTTCTTCCGCAACCGCGGCCGCGCGACGCTGCGTGGCCTCGAGTTCGAATCGCAGCTCGACCTGCCGTGGCGTCTGTCGATCGAGGCGGCAGCGCAGATGGCCCGGGGCCGCGCCGGCACGACCGACACCGCGCTCGATGGCATTACGACCGCCACCGGATCGCTGCAGCTGCGCCGCGCCATCGGCGCCCGCGCCTTCGCGCAGGCCCGCGCGGCGTGGTTCGCCGCCGACGATCGACCGGGGCCGACCGAACGGGTCGTGCCCGGCTACACGCTGGTGGACCTGAGCGGCGGTGCCACGCTCGGACGGCATCTCGAAGTGCGCGGTCTCATTCGCAACCTGCTCGACCAGGAGTACTACGCGAGTCAGGACGTGCGCGCCGTGTTGGCCCCCGGCCGCGCTGCTTCGGTGACCGCCGTCGTCCGCTTCTGACCGGCCGGGCGGGGGCGCGCGGCGGGGCGATCCGCGGCCCCGGCTCGGCCATGCTGCCATTCATTGGCGCCAGCAGCCATTCGGCCCCCGCATTCGTCGAGTGACTGCCATGCCGCTTTTCCCCGCCCCGCGTCTCCTGTACGCTTGCAGGCTGAGGTCTCTGCTCCCCATGCGCCGATTGCTGCTCGTTCCCACCCTCGTTGCCCTCGTTCTCACCTCCTCGTTCGTGCCCACGCGCGCCCAGCACCGGTTGCAGCCGGTGGCGGCGATGACGGGCCGGCCGGCCCTCGAGCTCATGCTCCGCAAGCTCGACACGGTGGGCAACGTGATGATGACCACCGCGCATCCCGACGACGAGAACAACGCGCTGCTCGCCTACTACGGCCTCACCAAGGGCTTCCGCACGTCGCTCGTCACGGCCACGCGCGGTGAAGGCGGCCAGAACGAGATCGGCCCCGAGATCTTCGAGGCGCTCGCGGTGCTCCGCACCGAGGAACTGCTGGCCGTGCACAAGTTCGACGGCGCCGAGCAGTACTTCACGCGCGCGGTCGACTTCGGCTTCTCGTTCAGCGTCGAGGAAACGCTCGAGAAGTGGGGCGGCCAGGTGATTCTGGGCGACTACGTGCGGATGATCCGCACGATCCGTCCCGATGTCATCGTCGGTTTCGTGTTCGACGGCGAGGGCGGCGGTCAGCACCACCAGACCTCGTCGCGTCTCACGCTGCAGGCCTTCCGCGCCGCCGCCGACCCGAACGCCTTCCCCGATCAGATTGCCGCCGGCCTGCGTCCGTGGCAGCCGAAGAAGTTCTACTACACCGCCGGCTTCGGCGGCCCCGGTGGCCGCGGCGCCGAGCTGCAGGGCGAGGGCGCATCGAAGCTGCTGGCGTTCACGGGCGGCGAGACCTACGACCCGATCCTGGGCCGCACGTGCAACGAACTCGCGGGTGAAGCGCGCAGCATGCACAAGTGCCAGGGCATGTCACAGCTCCTGCCGCTGCCGGGTGTCTCCGAGGGCTTCGGCCCGCCCGGCGGTCCGCGCGGCTACCGCCTGCGCGACACGGTGCTCGCGGGCGGCGTGAACCGTCCCGACCCCGAGATGTTCGACGGCGTGGACACGTCGCTGGCGAGTCTGGCCGGCTACGCCGGC
>JAEUQR010000061.1 GCA_016789705.1 Acidobacteriota bacterium | reverse complement strand
GAGCGGGGATACATCGAGCCCATCTCGGCGTAGGTGAGCCCGCCGGCCATCGCCAGCAGGCCGCCGGCAACCCAGGCCGCGAGCACGAGAGTCGTGGACGGGAGCTCGGCCACCATGCCGCCGGTGGTCAGGAAGATCCCCGAGCCGATGACGTTGCCGATGACGAGGAGCGTCGCGCCCCAGAGGCCGATGCCCTTCACGAGCTGGGCTTCGGCGGTGGGCGCGGGCCGGGACGACGGAGACGATGTGCTCATGGGGACTGGGAAGGGGCGGGCGGCGCTGACCGGGAGAGCATACAGGGTCCGGCCGCCGGCGCCGCGTCGAAATGGTCCGGCCGGCCACCCGATGCCTGGGACGAACGGTGGCTATATTGGAACTCGATATAGCCAGGCGCCGTCTATGGGCGCATGGGCACCGGCACTCTCAGTTTCGGCACCGTCGCCGTGCTCCACGCCGTGGCCGCCGGCTACCGGTTCGGCTTCGATGTCGTGGACGCCACGGGCCTCACGGCGGGCTCCGTCTACCCCGCGCTCGATCGCCTGGAAGACCTTGGCTACCTGAAGTCGTCCTGGGAACACGCCGCCACCGCGCAGGCAGAGGGCCGCCCCGCCCGGCGCTACTTCCAGCTCACCGCCGACGGCGCCCGCGCGCTCGACGAGGCGTTGCGGAAGCACCGCACGTTCCAGCCGGTCTCCCTCGAGGCGTTCGGTATCCGCGGGCCGCGCCCCGCCGGGCGGCGTCCGTGACACCGTCGCTCCTGCGCCGCGTCGCCTTCGCGCTCGTGGCCGTGGGTGCGTGGATGGCTCCGGCCGCCACACGCGATCAGTGGCGCCGGCAGTGGCACGCCGATCTCTGGCACCGGTGCGATGCCCTCGAACGCGCCGGACTCATGAACCCACGCACGGCCCGCGCACTCGTCGGCCGCGCCGGCGGCGCGCTCTGGCACGCCGTCTGGCTCCGCCTGCGCGGAGGAGGAGGACGCATGTTCCTGCACGAACTCAGACACGCCGGCCGCGCGCTGGCCGGGCACCCTGGCTTCACGGCCATCGCCGTCGTCACGCTGGCCCTCGGCATCGGCGCCAACAGCGTGATCTTCAGTTGGATCGACGCCACCCTGCTCAATCCGCTGCCGGGGGTGGCCGACACGCGATCGCTCGTCGCACTGTACGGCGCGGAGCGTTCGCGGACCAACATCAGCCTGTCGTATCCGAACTACGTCGACCTGCGCGATCAGGCGGTGCCCGGGGTCCGCAGCGTCGCCGCATTCAGCACCGGCGCCCTTGCCGTGCGCACGAACGACGGCTCCGAACGGGTCTGGGGCGCGGTGGTCACGGGCAACCTCTTCGAGACGCTCGGCGTCGGCGCCGCGATCGGTCGTGTGTTCACGCCCGACGACGACCGCGTGCCGGGCGGGCATCCCGTGGCCGTCCTCACCCACAGCGCCTGGCAACGCCGGTACGGCGGCCGGACGGACATCGTCGGCACGACGCTCGTGCTGAAGGACCAGCCCTTCACCGTCATCGGTGTGACGCCGCCCGGCTTCCACGGTCCGCAGGCCCTCATCGGCCTCGACCTCTTTATCCCAGTGTCGATGCTCGGCACGTTCATGCCCGCGGACCGGCTGAACGCGCGCGGCTCGGCCTGGATGTCCACGCTCGTCCGCCTGGCGCCCGGCGCCTCGATCGCGGAAGCGCAGGCCGGGCTCGAACGTGGTGGCGCGGCAGCTCGCCACGGCGTATCCGGACGCCAACAGCGACCGCGGCATGCGCCTCTTCCCGCTCTGGCGCCAGCCCTCGGGTGGCACGGCGCAGCTCCTGCCGGTGATGGCCGTGCTCGGCGGCGTGGTCGCCGTGCTCCTCGCGCTCGTCTGCGCCAACATGGCCGGCCTGCTGCTGGCCCGGGCCAGCGGCCGCCGTCGCGAGCTCGCCGTGCGGGTGTCGCTCGGCGCGAGCCGCTGGCAGGTCGTGCGTCTGCTCGTCGCCGAAACGACGCTGCTCGCCGTGGCCGCGGGCGCGCTTGCCGCCCTGGTCACGGTGTGGAGCGGCAACCTGCTCTACGCGTTCATTCCGCCGCTGCCGATCCCGATCGCCATCGATGCCGGCCTGAACGTGCGCGTGCTGCTCTTCTCGTCGGCCGTGAGTCTCGCGGCCGGACTGCTCCTCGGCCTGCTGCCCGGGCTGCAGGCCTCGCGCGCGGACCTCGTGGCGCCGCTCAAGGACGGCGCCGCGATGGGCGGCAGCGCCCGGCGCGGCCGTCTGCGCCAAGGCCTCATCGTCGCCCAGGTCGCCCTGGCCCTCGTGCTGCTCGTGAGCGCGGGTCTCTTCCTGCGCACACTGGTTGCGGCCGATCGGGTGGACCTTGGCTTTGCCGCCCGGCAGGGTCTGGTCGGCGTGGTCGATCTCGGCAGCGCGAGCCTGGAGCCGGCGCGCGGCCTGGCGACCTACCGCGCCGTGGCGGCGGCCCTGCGCGAGCTGCCCGGCGTCGAGGCCGTCGCCCTGGCGCAACGCCTGCCCCTGACGTCGCTCGACTCGAGCGACCGCACCGTCACCGTCGAAGGGTATGCCCCGGCGCCAGGCGAGGACATGACCACGTACTACGCGTCGATTGGCGCCGGCTACTTCGATGCCCTGCGCCTGCCGATCGTGGAAGGGCGCGGCGTCTCCGACCGCGACACGGCCGACGCGCCTCCGGCCGTCGTCATCAACGCGACCATGGCCCGCCGCTTCTGGCCGGGCCGATCGGCGCTCGGCGGGCGCGTGAGGGTCGGCGATCGCTGGGCCGAGGTGGTGGGCGTCGCGGGCGACGCGAAGTATCAGAGCATCAGCGAACCGGCCACGCCGTTCATGTACCTGCCGGTCGACCAGGCCTATCGCACGTCCATGCGCATCTTCCTGCGCACGAGCGGCGATCCCGAGGCAATCGTGCCGGCCGTGCGGCAGACGATCGCCCGCGTCGCCCCGGGCGTGCCGCTCTTCGACGTGCAGACGCTGGCGCAGCACATCGCGTTCGCGTTCTTCCTGCTCGAGATGGCCGCCACGCTGCTGGCGGTGTTCGGGGCCACGGCGGCGCTGCTCGCGGCGCTCGGGCTCTACGGTGTGATCGCGCAGAGTGTGGCGGCGCGCACCCGCGAGATCGGCGTGCGGATGTCGCTCGGCGCCACGAAGACCGACGTCGCGCGCCTGGTGGTGTCGCAGGGCCTCGGCCTTGCCGCACTCGGCATCACGCTCGGCCTGGCAGGCGCAGCCGGCGTGACGCGCCTCTTCGAAAGTCAGCTCCTCGGCGTCAGCGCGCTCGACCCGGGCGCCTTCGCCGCCACGACGGTGCTGCTCGCGGCCACGACGCTCGCCGCCTGCGCCGCGCCGGCCTGGCGGGCGGCACGGCTCGATCCAGTGCAGGCGCTCCGCGTGGACTGAGGCCTACCGCACGATCTCCTTCGCGTGCGCCGGCCGTCCGGCGGCGTTCGCCAGGTCCCAGCTCGCCTGGTAGACGAGCCGCGCGATCTTCTCCATCTTTGGATAGTTGATCTTCTCGGGGCGGTCGTAGACGGTGTGGTAATCGGGATGCAGCCCGGTCATGAAGCCGAGGGCCGGCACACCGCGCTGCAGGAACGGCCACTGGTCACTGCGCCGGACCAGATTCGAGGCGTTGTTCTCGTAGCGCGGCAGCAGCGTCAGGCCGATGCCGGCATTCGCGGCCGTCATCGCTGCCGCGACCTCAGGCGCCCGCGACGCGCCCATCATGTTGAGCGTGTTGGCGTTCGCTTCGGCGGTCTGCACCTCGAGGCCGTTGAAGCGTGGTCCGCCGCCCACCTGCACCTCTTCGTTGCGGCCGATCATGTCCATGTTGAGCACGGCCACGATCGACGAAAGCGGCGCGAGCGGCGCTTCGGTGTAGGCCCAGGCGCCGAGCAGCCCGCGTTCTTCCGAGTTCCACGCCGCGAAGAGCACGCTGCGTTTCGGACGCCGCCCGGCCTTTGCCGCCTCGGCGTAGGCGTCGGCGATCTCGAGCAGCGCCACCGTGCCCGAGCCGTTGTCGTCAGCGCCGTTGTAGATCTGCGTGCCGTCGGCGCCGTTGTGATCGAAGTGGGCGGTGACGAGCACCCACTGGTCCTTGAGCGCCGGATCGCTGCCCTCGAGGAGCCCCACCACGTTGCGGTCGGGAATCGTGTGACGCACGACATTCGCGGTGAGCGCCACGCGCGAACCCGGCAGGGGCACGGGCGCCAGGCCGCGGGCGGTTTCGGCCGACGCGGCCAGCGCCGCCAGCGTCTTCCCCGAACCGGCCACGAGCGATTCGGCGAGCGCCGGCGAGATCTGCACCGCCGGAATGTCCAGGCGATCGGCCCACGCCGCCAGCGTGTAGGTCTTGAGATGGGGCGGCGTCGCCGGCCACACGTTCCGCGCCGCCTGCTCGAAGTTCACAGGCGCCGGGTGATTGTGCGCATCCGCCACGAAGAGCACGCCCACGGCCCCGCGCGCCTGCGCGGCCACTGCCTTGCGCCAGGGCGTGGACGGCTCGGACGTGACCACGCCGTCGAACGGACTCTTCGGATCGCGCTCGCCGGGCTCGTGATCGAGGATGAGCACGACCTTGCCGCTGACGTCGCCGGCGTAGTCGTCGTAGCCGAGCGTGGGCGCGGTGATGCCGAACCCGGCGAAGACCACGGCCCCCGACACCGTGCCGGTGGCGCTGAAGCGCTGCGGATAGAACTCCTGCCCGTGCGCGAACCGCCGCACGACGCCGCCGGCGCCGGTGACCTCGAGCGTGTTGCCGTCACCAAGCGTGGCCGTCATCAGGTGATAGTTCTGGAAGTAGGAGCCGCCGGGCGCCGCCGGCTTCAGTCCGGCGCGTTCGAATCTGGCCCGGATGTAGTCACCGGTGGCGACGTTCTCGACCGTGTCGGTGAGGCGCCCGCGCATCGCATCCCCGGCCAGGAAGAAGAGATCGGCGCGCAGGTCGTCCTGGCGGATCGAGTCGAGACCCGGCGCGCGCTGCTGCGCGCCAAGGGACACGACCGCGAGCAGTGCGAGGACAGATGCGAGGGGTCGGGCACTCATGCGGGCCTCCGGATGAGCGCGCATTGTACATGCGGGCTGGAGCCGCAGGAGCGGCTCCAGTGGTGCGCCCCGGGAAGAGCGCGGCGGGGTCCGGTCGTCATGGGAACGTGCGAGGTCCGGGGCCGGCCCGTGCCGGCCTCCGGGTCGAGCTGTGCGTGGAACTCAGCGGACGGGCACGCCGTGCGAGGCCGTCTCGCCGCCGAACTGGAATTCCTTGAGCGTCTTGATGGACGGATTGATCGACGGCCCGAGCAGGATGGTCGCCGTTCCGGCGGCCGGCCGCTCGAGATGTTCGCAGTGGAAGGTGACGACCGGCGCCCGCAGGTCGTCGGCCTCGTACACATAGGTGCAGGGCTCGCCGCGTGCCATGCGCTCGTCGTCGTGTTCGATGACGTAGCGGCCCATCAGCACGGTGTTCGCGACGCGCACGGGATCACGGAACACGACGTCGATGTACTTGACCGGCAGCGGGTGCACGAGGCCCAGGCCCGCCATCGCGACGGCGGGGTCATCGGCCGGCAGGGCCATCGCGCCGCCGTGCGAGCAGCAGGCCATGGGCGCGGCAGGCGTGGCAGGGGCGGCGTGGGCCGCGTGATCCATGGCCGGGGCGCCACCGCCGCCGCAGCACTGCGCCGCGGCCTGCCCCACGGGCAGAAGGAACGCCGTCACGAGTGTCGCGCCGAAGAGCAGTGTCCGCATGGTCAGCCTCCTGTAGAACTCGATGGCTGGCCTTACTGCGAAACACGTGCCGCGCTCACGGTGCCTGTTGGCGAGGTATGGCCGGGTGACGCAGAGGCTGGCGGCGATCCGCGGCCGGAATTCCCCGCAGCCGCCCCCGGCAGCCCCGCCGCGCAAATCGCTCGACCTCATGTTTATGGCGTGCGATTCTAGGCGCGCCATGCCAGCGCGCCCCCGGGTCCGCGTGGACGCGCGCACGCGCGACCAGGCCCCTTCGCACGTCAGCAGCGTCAGCCTGGCGGCCGTCGGAATGGCCGCGGTGCTCATGGTGTCGGCCGCCGGCGGCCCCGCGCCAGCCTCGGCACAGGAGGCGCTGTCTGGAGCCTGCGCCGAGATGGTGACGCGGCAACTGCGGGCCTGGCACGCCACCGGCCCGCCGCGCAACGAGCCCCACGCCGGAATGCGGCACTGGCCGACCTCCGCCCTCGGCACCTGGGTGACCGAGGTGCGCACGCCGACGACCGTCGCGGTGCTGCAGGTCACCCCGGCGCGGCTCACGCGTCTCGAGTGGACCGAGGACTGTGTCGCGCGGTCGGAGGAGAGGCCGCGGCCGGTCGCGGACACCCCCCGATTCACCGACGCGGACCTGCGGGTGCTGCTGTCAGCCGGCCGCCCGGGCCTGGTCTATGTGTGGTCGCCGCACCTGCCGCTCTCGGTGGATGGCTATGCGCAGGCGGTCGCCGCGGCCAGGGCCCGCGGGTTGACCGTGCACCCGGTGCTCGCGCCCGGCGCCGACCGCGCCTTCGCACGTGCGTCACTGGCGCGCGGCGCCCTGCCGGATGACGCCCTGCGAATGGCCGACAGCATCGAACTGTGGTTCCGCGACGTGCACCTGCACGCGCCTTCGATCCTGGTGTTCGCGCGCGGACGCATCGTCGGCGACGCGTGGCCGGGGTTCCACACCGACAGCGAGTACGGCGCGTTCATCGAGCGCGCACTGCGCCAGCGCTGACGCCTGTCAGCGGGCGTCGCAGGCGGCCAGTAGCGCGGCCTTGCGTGGGTCGGTCGTCGGCTTCCACCGCTCGTCGACGAGCTGCCGGCACTGCGTCGGGGTCAGGCTCGCGACCGCCCAGGCCGCTTCCGGGGGGCGGAATGGCGTGAGCGCCGGGGCGCAGCTCTGGCGCCAGAGCTCACCGATGGCGTCGGCCGCTTCACGCTGCGCCGGCGAGGTGAAGAGTGTCGCCCGACGCGGCTCGCGCGCCGCGCTCGCCACGCGGAGCTCGAAACGTCTGGCGCCGTCCTGATTCTTCGGCACGAGGTTCGACACGTAGAACACGGCGCCGTCGGGCATGAACGCCGGAAAGTAGTGGCCGACGCCTTCGGTGGTCGAGGTGGTGACACGGCTCACGCCGCCGGCGCCGACGAGCGTGCCCGCGGCGTCGTACACGAGGTCGGCCACGACGACATCGGTGATGGCCGGCGCGGCGATGCCACCGGTGACGAACGGCGTCAGATAGTCGTACTTGCTGATGTGGAACGTGAGCTGCCGGCCGTCGAAGCTGAAATCCGCCTTTCCGGCCGCAAAGCCGAAATCGACGCGTTCAGCACAGGTGGAGGTCTGGCCGGCGGGGTCGGTCGCCAGGATCTCGAAGATTTTGAGCGAGGCGGGGCGGCCGGGTCTGCTGTCGTCGTGGGCGGCCACGTAGCGGCCGTCCTTCGAGATGAACGGCGTGGCCAAATCGCGCGTGATCTGCGGACACAGGCGCATCGGCGTCGTCGGAACGACGGTGACGGCGCCGCGTTCGCGGGTCACCGTGTAGTCGACGATGCGGAACCCGGGCGGCGCCGGTTTGGTCGAACCGGAGAACATCATCCGGTAGACGGTGGTGTCGCGGCCGCCGTCGGCGCGCGACGACACGACGCCCACCGACTGGTAGTAGACGTCGTAGACGTCTGCATGCGCGTGGGCGTAGACCGGAGGCACAGCGCTCGCGTCGCGGCCTTGAGCCAGACGCGCCAGCAGCGTCGGCGCGTCGTAGAAGTTCACGGTGTGCGTCGTCGTGTAGTGCGACGGCACCGTGATGAAGCGACCGTCCGGTGTGGCAACGGCGTCGGAGGTGTCGGGGATCCGGATGCGGGTGCCCGTCGTGAGGTCGTACAGGTAGTTCAGGTTGTGGCTGGCCACGGCGACGATGCGGTGGCCCTCCTGATTGGGCACGGGCCGGGCGAACCAGTTGACGTCGTCGAGCGGCGCGTCCCCCGGGCCCGGCCGCACCACCTCCACCGACCGCCCCGCCGTCTCCACGGCGCAGTAGGGCAACACGTCGCCCGGGGCGGCGAGGCCCCGGGCGCTCAACACCATCAGCAGACCGAGGAGGACGCTGCGGGTACGTGTCATGGCCTCGGCCGCCTAGCGGCCGCCCTTCACGAGGAAGCGCTGCACGCGGCGCCCGGTCGACGCCTCGCCCACGATGAGGTTGCCCTTCGAGTCGATGCTCATGCCGTGCGGGCGCAGGAACTGGCCGAGCTGCCGGCCGCCACGGCCGAACTCACCCACGACCTCCATGGTGCTGCGGCGCAGGATCCACACCTTGTGGTTGGTGCCGTCGGCCAGGTACAGCCACTGCTGCTGCGGGTCCCTCGAGAGCACAATGACGAACGACGAGCCGGACGAGAGCGTCGCCGGCGCGATGATCTTCTCGGTCACGAACCTGCCCGACTGCTCGAAGACCTGGATGCGGTTGCCGCGGCGGTCGGCCACGTAGATCTTGCCGTCGTTCGACCCGGTGAGGCCGTGCGGCGTCGAGAACTGCGAGGGCAGCTCGCCGCTCATCATCGTCTTCGGATCGAACTTCACCGTGTCATCCGGCACCTTGCCGTAGGCGCCCCAGTGACGCCTGTAGGCGCCGGTCGCGCCGTCGAACACGACGACGCGGCGGTTGCGGTAGCCGTCGGAGATGAACACTTCGTTCGTCTTCGGATCCACCCAGATGCCCGACGGGCCGCCGAGCAGCTTCGTGTCGTTGCTGCCGGCGTTCTTGTCGTACTCGCCGATCGTCAGCACGAGCTTGCCCTGGCGCGTGAACTTCATCACGCGGTGGTGCATGTGCGTGCCCACCCACACGTGATCGGTGTGGTCGACGAAGATGCCGTGCGGATTACGCGGCCAGTTGGCCGGGTCTTCCTTGGCCTTCTCGCCCCAGCCCTGCACGACCTTGCCGTTCTGGTCGAGTTCGATGACCACCGGCGCCGCCTTGCAGCAGGTGCCCATCGGCGGCGTCTGCTCCTCGTAGAGCTCTTCTTCGGTGAGCGTCTCGGGCAGGCTCGTGATCCAGGTGTGGTCCTTCGAATCGACGAACACGCCGGTGACCGACCCCATCACCCAGTGATTCGGGAACTCCTGGGGCCAGGTGGCATCGATGGTGAAAGTCGGGGCGCCGGTCTGCCGCGCTTCGGCGGCGATCGACCAGACGGCGGCGGTCACGAGCAGGGTGAGAGCCACCGTGCCGGCGGCACAACGCGAGCGGACGTGCTTGATCATGGCGATCACTCTACCGCAACCGCGCCGTGCGCGCCCGGATGGCAGCGGCCATCGCTCTGTAACGTTTTGCCTCCGCGGCGCCCGGTGCCGCGGCATCGCGCTCGAGGCCCGCGGCCATCGTGTCGAGCTCGTCGAGCACGGCCTTCTGGCGCTTGTCGCCCTGATCGAGCGCCGCGCGCAGCGCCTTCGACCGCGCCGGTTCGATGGCCTTCGCGCGGTCGAGCTGATCGAGGTACGCCTTGGCCACGATGAAGCTCGGCGGCCACACATACGTCGGCTGGTTCTGCGAGTTGAACTCCTCGAAGCGGACGAGCTTCGCGGCCGCGAGCTCGTTTTCGCTCAGGAATTCGCTCTGGCGCAGTTCGAAGATGTCGATGCCGCGGGCGATCTCGGCGCCGTAGATCTGGCCGTTGTACCAGTAGGACGACCAGTAGCCGCCCGAGAGCATCCCCTTGTCGCTGAGCGGCCCGCGGTCGAAGAAGGCAATCTCGACCGGCTTCATGGAGTCGGTGAAGTCGAAGACCGAGATGCCGCCCTGGTACCACGACTGCACTATGATGTCGCGGCCGGGCACCGGAATGAGCGAGCCGTTGTGCGCGACGCAGTTCTCGTTCTCGGTCTGCGGCGCCGGCATCTTGTAGTAGCCGCGGTGCACCAGCTTCCTGTCGACGATGTCGTAGATGGCATCGGCGCCCCACGTCAGCGGGTCGGTGGCGCGGCAGCGCGGACGGCCGCCGCCGCCCCACTCGTCGGTGAAGACCACCTTGGTGCCGTCGTTGTTGAAGGTGGCCGAGTGCCAGTAGGCGAAGCCCTTGTCGGTCACCGCGTCGAGGCGCTTCGGGTTCTCCGGATCCGCGATGTCCATCAGGATGCCGTTGCCCGAGCAGGCGCCGGCGGCCAGGCCGATGTCGGCGAACACCGTGATGTCGTGGCACTGGTTGGTCACGCGCGAGGTCTGGGTGCCTTCGCCGTGGTTGCCGCCCTGCCAGAGGCCCGAGATGGCGCCGGTGGTCGGGTCGGCGAAGAGGCGCGGCCGGTTCACGATGGCGGCCTTCTCCGGATTCCTGAGCGGCACCTTGATGACGTCGATGCTGAAGAGCGAGGTGTTGGGATCTTCCTTCGCGTCGAGGCCCGAGCAGCCCGCGAGTTCTTCACCCGAGCGCACGTTGCTCGTGCCCGAGCCGTAGACGTAAAGCGTGTTCGGGTCGCCCTTCACGGGCACGAGTGTGTGGGTGTGCGAGCCGCGGCAGGTCTGGATGGCGGCGACCTGCTTCGGGTTCTTGAGGTTGCTGATGTCGAAGATACGGATGCCGCGGAAGCGCTCGGCGCTCACCGGCGGCGTGACACCCTGCACGCCGCAGTCGAGGCGTCCGCGCGTCTGCTCGACCGACATGAAGAGCAGGTTGCCCCAGATCGACACGTCGCCCTGCCCGCCGGGGCAGACGATCGACGCGATGAGCTTCGGACGCCGCGCGTTCTCGATGTCGTAGGTGTTGAAGCCGTGGTAGTTGCCCACCACCGCGTGCACGCCCTTGAACGCGAGGTCCGAGTTGGTGAAGCCCGACCCGCGCGGCGCCGGCGGCGGCGGCGCGTTGGGATCGCGCGGCGGCGGCGGGGCCGCGCCTTCCGCCGGCTCGGGCGGCGCCGGCTGGCCGGCCGGGAACTCGGGATCGAAGAAGCCGGCCGGCTTCGGCAGGTTCGACACCAGCTCCATGTGACGGGCGGCGAAGGCGGCGTCGTGAATGCCGGCCTTGAGCCCGATCCGCGGGTCCTTCGGATCCGGCGGCGCCTGTTGCGCCTGCGCGATCATCGCGCCGATCGTCACCGCCATCGCGCCTGCGAGCGCCGTCTGCATCCGCGTCATCGTCGAGTCTCCTCTGAGGCGCCGGGACACCAGGGCTCGTGCCCGGTTCCCGGCCCGGCCGGGCCCTGTACATACCACGCGCGCGGGCCCGGAGATCGGGACACCGCGCGCGCGGATGGAAACGATGAGCTGGACTAGCGGAGACGCGCCGTACGGGCCTTGATGGCCTCGGCGAGCGCCTTGTAGCGGGCGGCGTCCTTCGCGCCCGGCGCCGCGGCCTCCTTCTCGAACTCGGCGGCCGCCTGGTCGAGCTCGGCGAGCGCCGCCTTCTGGCGCTTGTCGCCGTTGTCGAACGCCGTGCGGAGCGCCTTGGCGCGCGCCGGGTCGATCGTCTTCGCCCGTTCGAGCTGGTCGACGTAGGCCTTGGCCACGATGAAGCTCGGCGGCCAGGTGATCTTCGGCTGGTTCTGCGAGTTGAATTCCTCGAAGCGCACGAGGTTGGCGGCCGCCAGCTCGTTCTCGGAGAGGAACTCGCTCGGCGTCAGCTTGAAGACGTCGATGCCGCGGGCGATCTCGGCGCCGTAGATGCTGCCGTTGTACCAGTAGGCCGACCAGAAGCCGCCGGTGATGAGGTTCTTCGCGTCGAGCGGGCCGCGATCGAAGTAGGCGATCTCGACCGGGTGGGCCGAGTCGGTGAAGTCGTACACCGAGATGCCGCCCTGATACCAGGCCTGCACCATGATGTCGCGCCCGGGCACCGGCACGAGCGAGCCGTTGTGCGCCACGCAGTTCTCGGTCTCGCTCTGCGCCGCCGGCAGCTTGTAGTAGCCCTTGAACACGAGCTTCCTGTCGACGATGTCGAAGATCGCGTTGGCGCCCCAGGTGAGCGAGTCGGTGGCGCGGCAGCGCGGCCGCGTGCCGCCGCCCCATTCGTCGGTGAACACGATCTTGGTGCCGGTGTTGTTGAAGGTGGCCGAGTGCCAGTAGGCGAAGTTCTTGTCGGCCACGAAGTCGAGACGTGTGGGCGCCTCGGGGTTCGAGATGTCCATCAGGATGCCGTTGCCCGAGCAGGCGCCGGCGGCGAGGCCGACCTCGGGCATCACGGTGATGTCGTGGCACTGATTGGTCGTGCTCGTGCGCTGCGTGCCCGGGCCGTGGTCGCCGCCGGGCCAGAGGCCGGCGATGGCGCCGGTCGTGGCGTCGGCGAAGATGCGCGGACGGGCCACGATGGCCGCCTTCTCGGGGTTCTTGAGCGGCACCTTGATGACGTCGATGCTGAAGAGCGCCGTGTTCGGATCTTCCTTCGGGTCGAGGCCCGAGCAGCCGGCGAGTTCCTCGCCCGAGCGCACGTTGCCGGTGCCCGAGCCGTAGACGTAGATGTGGTTCGGGTCGTTCTTCGTCGGCACGAGCGTGTGCGTGTGCGACCCGCGGCACGTCTGCACCGCGGCGACCTGCTTCGGGTTCTTGAGGTCGGTGATGTCGAAGATGCGCACGCCGCGGAACCGCTCGACGCTCACCGGCGTCGAGACACCCTGCGTGCCGCAGTCGATGCGGCCGCGCGTCTGCTCGACCGACATGAAGAGCAGGTTGCCGTAGATCGAGACGTCGCCCTGGCCGCCCGGGCAGGCGATCGAGGCGACCAGCTTCGGCTTGCGGGCGTCCTCGACGTTGTAGGTGTTGAAGCCGTGGAAGTTGCCCATCACGACGTTCACGCCCTTGAAGGCGAGGTCGGAGTTGGCGAAGTCGAGCCCGCCGCCTCCCGGACGCGGCGCCGCGGCGGCCGCCCCGGCCGCGGGCGCGGCAGGGGCCGCCGGCGGGGGCGAGCCGGCCGCACGTTCGGGCGGCGTCGGGTCACCGGCCGGGTTCTTCGGGTCGAAGAAGCCGTTGGGCTTCCCCATGCTCGAGACGAGCGTCATGTTCTTCGCGGCCGTGCCGGCGTCCTTGATGCCGGCCTTGAGCGAGGCGCGCGGATCGGTCGTGCTCGGCAGGGCCGGCTTCTCCTGGGCCCGGGCGCCGGCGGCGCCGAGTCCGACGGCGACGAGCGCCACCAGGGTCCACGCGGCACGACGCGGCGCGGCAGACGACCTCACTTCGACTCTCATGGGATGTCCTCGATTCCTTCGACGGCGTGTGACGGCTACTTGCGGCCGAGCATGGCGCGCATGCGATCGATTTCCATGCGCTGATCCGAATCGACGTCGGCGGCAAAGGCGTTGATGTCGCCTTCCTGGCCGGCGCCGGGGGTCTTGAAGAGTTCCTCCACCATCGTCAGCGCGCCGGCGTGGTGCTGGATCATGCCCTTGAGGAACAGCTCGTCGAAGGCCGGGCCCTTCGCGGCGGCGAGTTCCGCCATCTGCTCGGCCGTGAGCATGCCGGGCATGAAGCCTTCGTGGGTGTGATGCGCGTGCTCCGACGGCACCTCCTGCCCGCGGGCGCGCAGCCAGGTGCGCATCATCTCCATTTCGTCGGCC
>JAEUQR010000126.1 GCA_016789705.1 Acidobacteriota bacterium | reverse complement strand
TGCCGGTCTGGCGGTCGCCGATGATGAGCTCGCGCTGGCCGCGGCCGATCGGCACCATGCCGTCGATGGCCTTGAGGCCGGTCTGCATCGGCTCGCGCACCGACTGACGGTCGACGACGCCGGGCGCCAGCTTCTCGATCGGCGCGAACGTCTTGGTCACGATCGGGCCCTTGCCGTCGATCGGCTGGCCGAGGGCGTTGACCACGCGGCCGAGCATCTCTTCGCCGACGGGCACCGAGATGATGCGGCCGGTGCGCTTCACCGGATCGCCTTCCTTGATGGCGAGGAAGTCGCCGAGGAGCACCGCGCCGACGCTGTCTTCCTCGAGGTTCAGCGCGATGCCGAACACCCCGTGCGGGAACTCGAGCATCTCACCGGCCATGGCGCGTTCGCAGCCGTGCACGCGGGCGACGCCGTCGGCGAGCGAGATGACCGTACCCACTTCCGCGACGTCGACGTCGGCGGCGAAGCCGCCGATCTGGTCGCGGATGATCTTGGAGATTTCGTCAGCTCTGATGTCCATGCTTAAAGGCTCGTCAGCGGCTACCGGCTCGCGGCTAGCGGCTAGAAAACTATCTCAGGCTTGTCCTACCAACTGCTTGCGCAGCTTCTCGAGCTGCGACTTGACGCTGCCGTCATACACGGTGCTGCCGACCTTCGCGACGACACCGCCGATGAGTGCCGGATCGACGGTGGCGTCGATGGCGACGTTCTTTCCGGTCACGGCGCCGAGCCGCGACTCGATGGTCTTGATGGCCTCGGGCGCGAGCGCGACGGCCGAACGGAGTTCGGCGCGCACGACCTTGCGGCGGTCGAGCAGGCGCTCGCGGAACACGGCGAGCAGCTCGCCGGTCATGCCGAGACGATCGCGGTCGGCGAGCAGCTGCAGCAGGCGCACACCCGTGGGCGCCATGCCGAGGCGTTCGGCCACGGCCGACGCGATGTTCCGCTTCGCGCTCGCCGGCACCGACGGAGACAGCAGCGCCTGGCGAAGTTCGCCGTTCGACTGCAGCAGGTCCACGAAGGCGCCGAGGTCGCGGTCGACCTTGGCGGCATCGGCATCACCAGGAGTGACGTCGAGCAGTGCCTTGGCGTAGCGGGTGGCGGAGGTGCGGGTCGACATCGGCCTAGCGCTCCTTCACCTGCGCGACGTAGCGGTCGACGAGGCGCGCGTGATCCGCGGCCGTCATGTCCTTCGCGAGCTGCTGTTCGGCGAGCTGCAGCGCGAGGGCCGCGGCATGGTCGCTCAGTTCGCGCTCGGCGGCCTGGAGGCGCACCTCGATTTCGCGCTTCGTCTGCGTGAGCAGGCGGGCGCGGTCGGCGGCGGCGGCGCTGGCGATGCGCTCTTCCTCGGCCACGATCTCTTCGGCGCCGCGCGTGCGGAGCGCATCCAGTTCACCGGGCAGCGCCTGCATCTTGCGTTCGACGTCGGCGAGCTGCGCCGTCGCCGACTTGTTGAGCTCGGCGGCATCCACGAGATCCTTGCGGATCTGCGAGGAGCGGGCGGCGAGGTATTCGGCGATCGGCGCGCGCAGGAACTTGTTGAGCAACACGACGAGCACGATGAAGTTGGCGACCGGCCAGAGCAGCCCGGCGAGTCCGCCGTGTTCGGCTTCGGCGCCGGCATGTTCCGCCGCGGCGCCGTGTTCGCCGGCGGCCGGTTCGTGGCCCGCCGTGGCCGGCTGGTGCTGCTCGGCCGCGGCCGGCTGCGCGTGGGTTTCGGGCGCCTGGGCCGCGAGTCCGCGCGTGAAGAGCAACGCCGTGAGCGCGACGGCGACGAGCAGCCGCGCCGAGAGCTTGCGCCTTAATTCACAAGCCCGGGGCGCGGACGCGAAAGAGCGGATGGCGGCAACAGTCATGATGCGGTTACGCCGTACGGCCGAGCACCCGGTTGACGATCTCGCTGGCAAGGTTCTTCGCCTCGCTTTCGAGCGCCGCGCGGGCGGCTGAAGCCTGAGTCGTCAGGCGGGACGTGGCGTCGGAGAGCGCGGTTTCGGCCTCACGCTTGGTGTCGGCCATGATGGCGGCGCGCTTGTCGAGCGCGGTGCGCCGCGCGTCGTCCATCTGCTTGTAAACGTCGGCACGGGCGGCGCCGAGCGTGCGATCGAACTGCTCGGTCGCCTGCGCGGCCTTCTGCGCGGCCGACGCGGCCAGCTCGCGGGCATCGCGCACGGCGCCGGTGCGCGATTCGATGACATGGAGGATGGGCTTGAAGATCAACGTGTTCAGCACGAACACGCAGAGCATCAAAAGCGCGATGACCCAAAGGACCGACAGGTCCGGAATCACTGGATGAAGCCTCCGATGGCGCCGCACGGTATGGCGGGCCAAAACGCTCTTTTATACCATCCCTGTGGTCCCCGCCACAAGGCGTCGCCGGGACCGAAGTGATGGACCGACACGTGGTTCGGGATTTTCTGGCTAATCACCTAATAACGAGTGCCGTTTCCGACGGCGCCCTGACCCGGCCGATGCGAACAGCCGGCACGCCGGCCGCCTCGAAGCGGCTCGTGGCTGCATCCACGGCGTCGGGCCCCACGGCTACGAGCAGGCCCCCGGAGGTCTGCGGGTCGAACAGCAGGTCGGCCAGGGCCTCAGCCGCCGGACTGGCCAGCCGCACGCGGTCCGCGAAATGGGCCCGGTTGCTCGACAGCCCACCCGACCGGTTGGCCGCAACCATCGGCCGGACCCCGTCGAAGACCGGTATGGCCGCGGCATCGAGTTCAAGGGTGGCGCCGCTTGCCACCGCCATCTCGGCGGCGTGACCGATGAGGCCGAAGCCCGTGATGTCGGTGCAGCCGTGCACGGGCAGGTCCGCGAGCGCTTCGGCGGCGGCCTTGTTCAGGCGGCGCATCGACGCCACGGCCTGGGCCACGACCGCCTCCGGCGCACGGCCGAACTTGATGGCCGTGCCGACGATGCCCGTGCCGATGGGCTTCGTGAGGAACAGCACGTCACCGGGCCGCGCACCGGCATTCGTCCACATCTTCGCCGGATCGACAGCGCCGGTCACGGCATAGCCGAACTTGATCTCGCGGTCGCGCACCGTGTGCCCGCCGAGCAGCGCCACGCCGGCGTCGCGCAGGACGTCCACGCCGCCCTTGAAAATCAGGCGGATCGTGTCGGTGTCGAGGCCCACTTCCGGGAAGGCGGCGATGGCGAGCGCGGTGAGGGGCCGTCCACCCATCGCATAGACGTCACTGAGCGAGTTGGCCGCCGCGATCTGCCCGTAGAGATAGGGGTCATCGACGATGGGCGTGAAGAAATCCACTGTCTGCACGAGAGCCGGACCTGCCTCCCACGCGTACACACCGGCATCGTCCGCCGTCCGGAAGTCGACCAGGACACGGGGGTCGGTTTGTGGAGGTATGTCGCTCAACACGTGAGCGAGCTCGCCTGCGGCGAGTTTGCTCGCTCAACCAGCGCAGCTCACCATTTCGGTGAGGCGCTTCTGCTCGTGTGACATAGGGGGATCATACCGGGTCTCGGGGCTCGGGTCCCGGGACGCTGGATGCCCTACGGCATCGACAGGGCGACCAGCTCAGGTACGGCGTTGCGTCCGGCGCCCTGCACGGTGAGGGCGATGTACTGGCGGCCGCCGATTTGATAGGTCATCGGCGTGCCGATGGCGTTGCCGGGCAGATCCGCCGAACCCAGTTCCCTGCCGCTGGCCTTGTCCCACGCGACGAGCCGCGGGCCGCCGGTCGCGCCACCGGTCGTGAGGGCGTAGAAGAGCGCCGTCTTCGTGAGCAGGGGGCCACTGAAGGTGCTGTCGCCGCCAAGGTCCGGAAGATCGAGGCCTGCCAGCGCCGGCAGCGCGCGAATGCGTTCACCGCGCCCGGCCGGCTTCATCCAGCGATGTGCGCCCGTGTTCATGTCGATGGCGGTCATCCGTGAGTACGGCGGCTTGAACAGGGGCAGGCCATCGGGCATGCGCGGATTGCGTCCCGGCGCCTGCATGAACTGCAGATTGCTCTTGAGCGCGGGCGCGGGTGCGGCCAGCGTGCTCACGCTGAAGCCATTGCGCGAGGGCACGTAAAGCATGCCCGTCTCGGGATCGACGGCGGCACCGCCCCAGTTGGCGCCGCCCACGGAGCCCGGCCGGACGATGGTGCCGACGAGCGACGGCGGTGTGAAGAGCGGACCGGTCCGGAAGCTCGTGATGGCGGCCGCGGCCTGCTCGCGGATGGCCGGCGTGAAGTCCGCAAGTTCGTCCACGCTCACGCCCTGATACTCGAACGCCGCCGGTTTCGTCGGAAAGGGCTGCGTGGCCGAGGCCCGCTCGCCGGGAACGTCCGATGGCGGCACGGGCCGTTCCACGATCGGCCACACGGGTTCACCAGTGACGCGATCGAACGTGTAGACGAACCCCTGCTTCGTGACCTGCGCCACGGCTTTGATGCGCCGGCCGTCCACCGTGATGTCGAGCAGGTTCGGCGCGGCGGGATTGTCGTAGTCCCAGAGGCCGTGATGCACGGTCTGGAAACTCCACACCCGCCGGCCGCTCCTGACGTCGAGACAGAGCAGGCTCTCGGCGTAGAGGTTGTTGCCGGGACGGTGGCCGCCGTAGAAATCCGGCGCCGTCGTGTTCGTGGGCACGTAGAGATAGCCAAGTTCCGCATCGGCGCTCATCGCCGTCCACACGGTGACTTTGCCGGCATCGCGCCACGCATCACCTCCCCAGCTCTCGTGACCTGGTTCACCAGGCTGCGGCACGGTGTGGAACGTCCACAGCAGCTTGCCGGTCCTCACGTCGTGACCGCGGATCCAGCCGGGGATCTGTTCCCGGTCTTTGACGAGTGAGGAGATCGAGGCGGGGGTCACGACGACGTCGCCGACGACGATCGGCGGTGACTGCACGGAATACGTCAGCGCGTTCAGATAGTCGCGGGCGCCGCGTGTGGCGCGCGGCAGCCCCTGCATGAGATCCACACGGCCGCCATCGCCGAACCCGGGCACCGGCTGGCCGGTCTTCGCATCGACGGCCACGAGGTAGCCGTCGCCCGTGCCCCAGAGCACGCGGGCGTCGTCGCCCTCGCGCCAGTAGGCGACGCCGCGCTGATTCCAGCGCAGGCTCATCGTGGTGGTGCCGGCTTCGTAGCTCTTCGGATCGTACGTCCAGCGCAGCCGTCCACTGGCCGCGTCGTAGGCCGCGCCCACCGATGTGGGCGTGTTCACGTAGAGCAGGCCATCCACCATGAGCGGCGTGGCTTTGTAGTTGGTGATGTTCGGCGGTTCGTTGTCGCGCCAGCGTTCCGGATCCCGCCGTTGCAGTTCCGCGAAGATCGCCGCCGGCGGGCCGCTCCACGTGCCGCCGCCGGGCATGACGAGGCTCAACTGTCCATCGGGCGAGGGCGCGCGCCACGCCACACGCAGCGTGCCGACGTTCGCGCCCGTGATCTGCGCGAGCGGCGAGTACTTGCGGCTCGCGAGATCGCCGCCGTAGGTGGGCCACTCACCCGCCGCCTGGTCCTGCGTGGCGGGGACGGCCGAGAACGCCAGCAGCAGGAGCGCCGGCCCGATCCAGCGTGGTGCGTGGATGGCAGGACGCGGCATGGCGATTCCTCCGGCTAACGCTCCGTGTTCGTCAGGTAGTCGTAGAGCCGCTGCAGGTCGTCTTCGGAGGAGAACTTGATCACGACCTGGCCGCCGCGGCCCTTGCGCACGATCTCGACCGGCGCACCGATGGCGCGATGCATCGCCTCTTCGGCGGCGCGCGTGTGCACGTCTTTCGGCTTCGGCGCCGCGGACGCGGCCTTCGCGCCGGGCTCGACCGCGCGCTTCACGAGCGACTCGGTTTCGCGCACCGACAGGCCGCGTGCGATCACGTCGCGCGCGATGCGGCGCTGATCGGCTTCCGTGGGCAGTGCCAGCAGCGCGCGGGCGTGCCCCATCGAGAGTGCCTTGCTGGCGACGTCGTTGCGGACTTCGGCCGGCAGGCGCAGCAGGCGGATCGTGTTGGCGACGCTCGAGCGGTCCTTGCCCACGCGCGCGGCGATGTCATCCTGCGACAGGTTGAATTCCTGCGCCAGGCGCTGATACGCGGTGGCCTCTTCGATCGGATTCAGGTTCTCGCGTTGGACGTTCTCGACGAGCGCCCACTCGAGGATCTGCGCGCGAGTCGTGCCGGTCGTGTCCTTGACGACCACCGGCACCTTGAGCAGGCCGGCGCGCTGCGCCGCCCGCCAGCGCCGTTCGCCGGCGATGATCTGGTACTTCTCGGCGCCGACCTTCCGCACGACGACCGGCTGGATGATGCCGCTGGCAGTAATCGACTTCGCGAGTTCGTCGAGGGCGGCCTCGTCCATGTGCAGGCGCGGCTGGAACTCGCTCGGCTCGAGCCAGTCGACATCGAGTTCCACCGGCGAACGCGACGCGCCGGCTGCCGGCAGGTCGGGGATGAGCGCACTCAGGCCTTTGCCGAGGGCAGGTCGTTTTTCCATGACGGGCTCCGGAAGGGCGATCAGGCGGCGGTGGGCCGCGTCGTGCGTTCGATGACCTCACGCGCCAGTGCGAGGTAGGCTTCGGCACCGCGCGAGCGCGCGTCGTAGACCACGCCGGGCACACCATGACTCGGCGCTTCGCCGAGCCGCACGTTGCGGGGGATCACGGTGGTGAACACCTTGTCCTTGAAGAAGTCGCGCACGTCGCGCGCGACCTGCTGGCCGAGGTTCGTGCGCTCGTCGTACATCGTGAGCAGCACCCCTTCGATATCGAGCGTGGGATTGTAGGCCCCGCGCACGCGGCGCATCGTGCCCACCAGATCCGCCAGGCCTTCGAGCGCGAAGAACTCGCAGTGCAGCGGAATGAGCACGCTGTCGGCGGCAACGAGGCCGTTCAGGGTGAGCAGGCCGAGCGACGGCGGGCAGTCGATCACGATGTACTCGAAGCGATCGCGCAGGCCATCTACGAGGTCCTTCAGCCGGCGTTCGCGGTCGGGCATCGAGATGAGCTCGATCTCCGCGCCTGTGAGGTCGCGCGTGGCCGGCACGAGCGCCAGGCGGTCGACGCTCGTGAGCATGACGTATTGGCCCGGGGCGCCCATGGGGTCGGTCGTGAGCGCGTGGTACACCGTGCGCGCTTCGGTCGCGCGCTGTTTGAGGCCCAGGCCACTCGTCGTGTTGCCCTGTGGATCGAGGTCCACGAGCAGCGTGGCGTGTCCGCTGAGCGCGAGACCCGCGGCGAGATTGATGGCCGTGGTGGTTTTGCCGACGCCGCCCTTCTGGTTCGTGACGGCGATGACACGGCTGATTTGTGTCATATGACCAATATATCTACTAATGGGTGGGTGGTAAGGGTACCGTGACCCCGTGTCCTGGTCAAGCGCGAACGGCTGTCCGGGATCACGTCGCCGATCACCAGTGAGAGTGTTTCACGTGGAACGTGCGCCGACCCGCTGTTTTTGAATCACGACAAGCCGACTTTGGTTTTCGGGAATCAGCGTGTGCACCGCGCGCAACCTGAGCGGTGGCGGCGGATCGACCGGCTCGGATCCGGCCGCGAAGTTCAGGAGATGGCCACCTGGCTTGAGGAACGCCTGGATGCTCATGAGCGTGGAAGTGTCCAGGCGAACCGCCCGGATCGACACGACGTCGAGGTTCTCGTGCAGCGTAGGCCTGGCGAGAAGCTCTTCGAATCTCGTGTTCTCGACCTCCGTTTTCGTGAGCTGCAGCAGCCGCGAGACCTGACGCAGGAAGACAGACTTCCGAACCTTCACTTCGACCATCGTCAGGGCGAGGTCTGGTCTGGCCAGCTTCATGGGCACGGCAGGCGAGCCGCCGCCTGACCCGATATCCATCAGCGCCTTCGCATTGGCGGGGATGTAGCGGGCAGCCAGTACGGGTTCGATCAGAAGCCGGTCCACCGCCTCGTCGCTGCCGTCGTCGTCGAGTTGGAACGCGGTGAGGTTGATCTTGCGGTTCCAGCGCGCCAACTCGAGGAAGTACGTCTCCAGACCGTCGAGCAACGACGTCGCAACTTCGAGTCCTACGTTCTTTGCCCGGCGGGCGATCCGCTCGCGCAGACGTCTGGCGCTCACGCGCCCGATGTTACCCTGTCTTTTCCGCTGATTTCCGCGAAAGCACCGCATTCAGCAGAACAGTCGCGGCCGGTGTCATGCCCGGGATGCGACTGGCCTGTCCGAGCGACTCCGGCCGGACTTCCTCGAGGCGCTGCACGAGCTCGGCGGAGAGGCCTGAGAGGCCTCGGTAGACGAAGTCGTCCGGTATGCGCTGGAACTCGGCATGCAGCGCTCGCCGCATCTCGGCATCCTGCCGGCGCAAGTAGCCGCCGTATTTGATCTCGGTCTGCAGTGTCGCGAGGTCGAATCCGCCCGCGGCGGCGTGTTCCAGCGCGATTCCGCCCTCGAGAAGGGTTCCCGCCGTGACCTCCTGCCACTTCAGGGCGTCTTCAGCGGTCACCCGAGCTCCCGATGGCGCCATGACCGACACCCGGCGCAACGTGTCGCGGTTCCTGGTGAGTCGCGCCCGCCTTGCCTGGAAGGCGTCCCAGCGCGCGTCTCCAACGAGTCCGATCTCGCGTCCTCGTTCCGTGAGACGCAAATCCGCGTTATCCGCCCGCAGGTGCAGGCGATGTTCGGCTCGCGAGGTGAAGAGGCGATACGGCTCGAGGCATCCGCGGGAGACGAGGTCGTCGACCATCACGCCGAGGTACCCTTCGTGCCGGCCAACGACGAATGCCGGCCGGCCCTCCACCGCCAACGCGGCGTTCACACCGGCCAACAACCCTTGCCCCGCGGCCTCCTCGTAGCCAGACGTGCCGTTGATCTGGCCCGCCAGGAACAACCGGCCGATCCGCCGGGTTTCCAGGGTGTGCCGAAGCTCCGTGGGCTGCACGAAGTCGTATTCCACCGCGTATCCTGGCCGAAGCACACGGGCGGACTCCAAGCCCGGCAGGCTCGCGATGACCTCTCGCTGGACGTCCTCCGGGAGGCTCATCGACATCCCGTTGACGTAGATCTCGTCCACATCGAGCCCTTCCGGCTCCAGATGGACGAGGTGCCGGTCCCGGTCCGGGAACCGCATCACCTTGTCTTCGAAGGACGGGCAATATCGCGGCCCGATCCCCTGAATCTGGCCGTTATACAGGGGCGACCTGGCGATATGGCGACGGACGGCCCCGTGACTCTCTGTGGACGAGTGGAGCTTCCAGCACACCACGGTGTTGCTGGGCGCGTCCTCGGTCAGGAACGAAAGAGGCACAGACGGCTCGTCGCCATGTTCCACGTGGAACACTCCCGCGCTGACGGCCCGGTCGAAGTCGATCGACGCCCTCGACAGGCGCGGAGGCGTTCCGGTCTTCAGCCGACCCACGGTGAATCCGAGCGCACGGAGATGTTCACCAAGGTGGACGGATGGCGGTTCCCCCACGCGCCCCGCGGGGCGGCGATCGTCGCCCACATGGATGATGCCGTTCAGGAAGGTCCCTGTGGTGACCACGACGGCCTTGCCACGGAAGGTGCGACCGTCCACGAGCAGCACGCCGGTCACGGTCTGGCCGTTGAGCATCAGCCGCGCCACCTGGCCTTCGACGATCGTGATGCCCGGAGCGTGAGCCAGCCTCTCAGCCATCCACCGGGCATACCGCTGCTTGTCGGCCTGGGCACGAGGCGCCCAGACCGCGGGCCCGCGGCTCTGGTTCAGCACCTTGAACTGAATACCGGTGGCATCGATGGCCAGCCCCATCAGACCGCCAAGGGCATCGATCTCTCGGACCAGCTGGCCCTTCGCGGTTCCACCCACGGCCGGATTACACGGCATCGTCCCGATCGTGGCGGTCGACAGGGTGCAGAGCCCCACCGAACATCCCAGCGCGGCCGCCGCCCAGGCGGCCTCGCATCCGGCATGCCCAGCACCTACCACGATGACGTCGAAATCAGTTGCCGGCATCTCGTAAATCAATCTGTTTCAGTTATGGTTTATCACTTACCAATACAGAATCCGGCAAATATCTCGTCCAGCAACGTGTCCGCCGTCCGCCGGCCAGTCACCTCTTCCAGGGCCGCAAGCCCCGCGCGGATGTCGGCCACGACGAACTCCTCCGGCAACTGATGTCCTGACGCCCCCAGCTCCGCCGCCGCATGCCGCACGCGCGCGAGCGCGCGCGCGAGCAGCACGCGATGGCGCTCGTTCGTCACGACCACCGCCTCGCCGTCGCCGCCGCTGAGCCCGGCCACGGCGCGAGCGATCGCGCGGCCGAGCGCGGCCACGCCATCGCCCGCCACCGCGCTCACCGGCAGGGCTCCCACGACGCCGTCCCCGGCCGCCCACGCGCACGGGAGATCCGCCTTGTTCCGCGCGACGATCGCGGGCCGGCCGTCGAGGGAGCGCAGCAGCGCGCGTTCCTCGTCGAGAATCTCGCGCGACCCATCGAGCACCAGCACGACGACGTCCGCCGATTCAACCGCGCCCGAGGCGCGCCGCACCCCTTCGGCTTCCACCCGGTCGACACCGTCGCGCAGGCCGGCGGTATCGGCCAGCACCACGAGCGCGCCGTCGATCACCATCCGCTCGCTCACGATGTCGCGCGTCGTGCCGGCAATCGGCGTGACGATGGCCCGGTCAGCGCCGACGAGCGCGTTGAACACACTCGACTTGCCGACATTCGGCACGCCGGCAATCACCACCCGGGCACCGTCGCGCACGAGCTGCCCGCGGCCGCCCGTGGCCACAAGCCGCGCCATCTGCTCACCGACGCGGGCGAGCGCGGCGTGCACCTCCGCCGGTTCGATGAAGCGGTAGCCCTCGTCCGGAAAATCCATCGACGCTTCGAGCAGGGTCTCGAGGCGCCGCAACGCCTCGGCCTGCTCGACGAGCGCGGCCGAGAGCGATCCGTCGAGCTGCGCGGTGGCCGCCCGCACCTGCGCCGGCGAGACCGCCGCGACGAGATCGCGCACCGCTTCCGCCTGCACCAGATCGACCTTGCCGCGCAGGAACGCCCGCAGCGTGAACTCACCCGGGCGTGCCGGTCGCGCGCCGAGCTCGATGGCCCGCCGCACGATGGCGGCGAGGATCACGGGGCTGCCGTGCGCCGATACCTCGAGGACATCGTCGCCCGTGTAGGAGGCCGGACCGGGAAAGAAGGTAACGAGTGCGTCGGCCGTGAGATCCGAGGCGGCGACCAAGGTACGCACCGCGCGCCGCGCCGGCCAGGGCGCCGTACGACGCGCGAGCCCGCAGCCGACAGCCGCGGCCGCCGGACCACTCACCCGCACGAGGCCAACGCCGCTGTGTCCGGCCGCCGTCGCCACGGCCACGATCGTGTCGTCGGTCGAGAACACGGCCGTCTGCGCCTCCCGCGGGACGACCGTCCCGCGCCTGCCCGAACTACTTCGTGACCGAGATGATGACGGTCTTCTCGAACGAGTCGCCGATGCTCTCGGTGCCCACCGACGGGATCTCGGCCACCGCCATGTGCACGATGCGCCGTTCGTACGGGTTGAGCGGCCCCATCTCCTGGGCGAGCCCCGTGTCCTTGGCCTTGCCAGCCAGGAAGATCGCCATCTGGTGCAGCTCGGCGTCCTTGTCGCGGCGATACCCGTTGCAGTCCACGACCAGCCGGCGCTCGTCGTTGCGATCGGCACGGAACGCCGCGCCGACGATCTGCTGCAGCGCCTGGAGCGCCTCGCCCTGCCGGCGCGTGAGCACCGAGCCGTCGTCGCCACTCAGGTTGATGCGGATGCCGTCGGTCTCTTCTTCGACCGCCGCGGTCAGGTCGAGCCCCATGGCATCGACCACGTCCTGCACGAATTCCACGATCGGGTCGGTCGCACTCATCGCTTGACTCCTGCAACGGCCTTCGGCGGGCCGATCATCCAGTTGGTGAAGTACTGCTGACCGATCGCCCAGAGGTTACTGACGAACCAGTAGACCACGAGGCCGCTCGGCGCCGGCAGGAACATCGCGGTGAACATCACCGGCATGAACATCAGCACCTTCTGCTGCACCGGGTCACCGGTGCCGGGCTGCAGGCGCTGCTGCCAGAACATCGTCGCGCCCATGAGGAGCGGCGTGATGTAGTACGGATCGCGCTGGGAGAGGTCGGTAATCCACCCGGCAAACGGCGCGCCGCGCATCTCGATGGCCTGCGAGAGCAGCGAGTAGAACGCGAAGAGCACCGGCAGCGTGAGCAGCATCGGCAGGCAGCCGCTGGCCGGGTTGGCGCCCTTGGACTTGTAGAGCGCCATCACCTCTTCGTTCATCTTCCCGCGCGCCGGGTCGGTCATCTTCAGGTGCGAATAGCGGTCCTGAATGGCCTTGAGCTGCGGCTGCAGCTCCTGCATCTTCCGCATCGACACCACACTCTTGTGGCGCAGCGGCGCCATCACGAGGTTGATGAGGAGCGTGAGGACGATGATCGACCAGCCGTAGTTGCCGACGAACCCGTGCACCCACTCGAGCGCGCCACGCAGCGGCACGGCGAGGAACGCGAACATCCCGAAGTCGATGACTTTCGTGAACTCGGGGCTCACTGCGCTCAGGGCGTCGAACTGCTTCGGGCCCACGAAGAAGCGCACGTCACCGGGCGCCTGGTCGAAGCCGATCGTGAACGACACGTACTGATGGGCCACCTGGCCTTCACCGGCCGGCGTGTACGGCACGTGCGCGAACTCGACGCGCTGATTCCCGGGCGCCTCGAGCGTCGAGGCCACGAAGTAGTGGTCGGTCACACCCGCGTAGCGGAAGGTGCCCTGCTGCACACCGGCCGACGACGCGCTCGCGCCGGCGAACCGTTCCACCGAGCCGTTCAGATGCACGAACCCGGCGGCTGGGTAGACGTAGTTGCCCGAGAAGAACCCGCCCGAGCCCGCAGTACGGGCGATCTCATCGCCGAGTCCGGGGCCCCAGACGATACGCGGGTTGAGCGTGCTGCCGCCGCGCTTCACCTCCGCGAGGAAGGTGACCTCGAACCCCGACGGCTGCAATGTGAAGCGCTTGCGCACGACGAGGCCGTCGGCGGCTTCGTAGGCGAACGTGATGGCGGCGGGTGAGGTCGTGGCGTCGACGCGGGCCGGGGCGTTGTTCTCGACCACGTACAGCGCGCCGTTGGCGGCGGCCGTGTCAGGGGCGGCGTCGAGCAGCAGCGAGAACGGCAGCGGCTGGCCGCCGGTTTCGGCGGGCACGAGGTCCACCGCCGCGCCACTCAGATCGCGGTACTGCTTCAGCTCCCACTGCTTGAGCCGCGCGCCGCGGTTCGTGAAGACGGCGCGGACGCTCGTGGTCTCGACGACGTATTCGCGTTCTTCGGTGTCGGCCCGGAGGGCCGCGGTTGCAGGGCCCGAGGCCACCTGGGCCGGGGCGCCGGCAGCGGCGGGCGCGGTCTGGCCGGACGGCGCCGGCCCCGAGGCCCCGGGCGGCGCACCAGGCGCGGCGGGGTCCGGCGGCGGGAAGAAGCTCTGGTACGCGAAGAGCACCAGAAACGACAGGCTGATGGCGAGGAGAACTCTACGTTCCATGAATCGCTGCTACCGATGAGGCACCGGGTCGTGCCCGGAGCCCCCGAAGGGATGACACCGCGCCAGCCGTTTCACGCCCATCCAGGCGCCACGCACCGGGCCGTGGCGCACGACCGCCTCGGCCATATAGTCGGCACACCCCGGAACGTATCGACACGTGCCTGAGAACCAAGGCGAGATGAAGTACTTATACCCGGCGATCGCGGCGAGGATCGCGCGGCTGGTCGGCGGAAGGCTGGAGGCGTCTGCCATGACGGGCTGCCACGTCCACGAGCGTCGTGAATTCCTGCCGTACGCTCTCGAACGGCGCCGTCAGCAGGTCACGCCGCGGGATGACGACGATGTCGAGCGGCGACGGCAGACCGGCGGTTCGAAACACCTCGCGCATCCGGCGCTTTGCCAGATTGCGTTCCACGGCTCCGCCAATCTTCTTGCTCGCGGCAATGCCCAGGCGCGCGCGCCCGGCCGGCATCGGCAGCACGAAGACGGACATCAGGCGCCCGTGTCGTTTCACGCCGCCATCGAACACCCCGGTGAACTCACCGCGACGACGAATGCGTGCGGCTCGGGGAAACGAGGCGGGCATGACCGGGCCCTGAACGATCAGGCTTCGTCGGAAACGGTGAGCCGCTTGCGGCCCTTGGCGCGACGGCGCTTGAGCACCAGCCGGCCGTTCTTGGTTTCCATGCGGACGCGGAAGCCATGGGTCTTCGCACGGCGCCGGGTGTTGGGTTGGAACGTACGCTTCCCTTTGGCCATTTCAGTTATCTCTGTCCGAAACCACGAAGTGTAGACGGTCGAGCGGCGGCATGTCAACGCACCACAGGTTGTGGTGCGCGCCGAAAACAGCGGATTTACTGAGAGATTTTGTTCAATTCGCGGCACGGAGCGGTCGCGGGGCTGTGTTACAGTTTCCGCCCGGCCAGACCTCACGCGGACCCGGTCTCCGGCGCAATGTCCAGACCCCGGAAATCCCCGGTTTTCCACAGCATGTGGAAAACCCTGTGGAAAATGGCTGTCCTTCCTCGCTGCACCCAGAATCCTGCCGTATGTCTGTGAATGTCTGGGACCAGGTGCTTGCCAAGGTTGAAGCTAAAGTCAATAGACACAGCTACTTCACCTGGTTCAAGCCCACCGGCTTCGTGGCCGACGACGGCGTCACCCTGACCATCCGGGTGCCGAACCCGCTCTTCAAGGACTGGCTGACCAAGCACTACGCAGTCGTGCTGGAAGAAGCCCTACACGAGGTAGGCCGGCCCGACGCTCGGCTGGCCTTCCAGTCCGCCGACGCCGAAGCGCCGGTGCCTGAGGCCCCGGAACCCCATCCGGACGTGACGGTTTCTGATGCGCCCACGGGTGTTGCCCAGGGCCTCAATCCGCGCTACACGTTCGATACCTTCATCGTCGGCCCGTCGAATCAGTTCGCGCACGCCGCCTGCCGCGCGGTGGCCGAAGCGCCATCGCTGTCGTACAACCCGCTCTTCATCTACGGTGGCGTGGGGCTGGGCAAGACGCACCTGATGCACGCCATCGGGCAGTACGTCGTGCAACACGGCGCCGGGCTGCGCCTGACCTACATCTCGTCCGAACGCTTCATGAACGAGATGATCAACGCCGTGCGCTACGACCGCATCCTCGAGTTCCGTGAACGGTACCGCTCGGTGGACGTGTTGCTCGTGGACGACATCCAGTTCGTGGCCGGCAAAGAAGGCACGCAGAACGAGTTCTTCCACACGTTCAACGCCCTCTACGACGCGCAGAAGCAGATCATCCTCAGCAGCGATCGCCCGCCGCACGAAATTCCACGGCTCGAAGAACGCCTGCGCTCGCGCTTCGAGTGGGGCCTCATCGCCGACGTGCAGCCGCCGAACCTCGAGACGAAGGTGGCGATCCTGCGAAAAAAGGCCGATACGGAAGCGATTCCGCTGCCCGACAACGTCGCGATGTACATCGCCTCGCGCATCAAGTCGAACATCCGCGAACTCGAAGGGTCGCTCATCCGCCTGCTCGCCTACGCGTCGCTCACGGGCCGCACCATCTCGGTGGAACTCGCGCAGGAAGTGCTGCGCAACGTCATCGATCACGACGACCGCGCCATCTCGCTCGAACAGATCCAGAAGTACGTCGCCGACTACTACCAGCTCAAGATCACCGACCTGAAGTCACGCAACAACGCCAAGTCGGTGGCGATGCCGCGGCAGGTGGCGATGTACCTGTGCAAGAAACTGACGCACGCGTCGCTGCCGGAAATCGGCAAACACTTCGGCGGCAAACACCATTCGACGGTCATCCACTCGATCAACAAGGTCGAGGAGCTCCGCAAGAAAGACGGAGATTTCAACAGCCTGATGACCGGCTTCCTTGAAGCATTTCGCTGAGCAATTCCGCCCCCGTCCGGGCCCCGGCCCGGCTTTTCCACAGTGCACTGCGTGGATGCATTGTGGACGTCTGTGCGGGCCCGGTCCGGCCGTCGCCGCCCACCTTGCGAGCCGTCCTGGATCCGCAGAAAATTCAACAGGCTAACCACCTGATTTCAAAGGTTTTAGCTCTGCGTAATATTTGGTTTTCCACGCACATTCCTGTATACTTTTTCATCTACTCATTACCTCTCTAGTTCCAGATAGAGATCGTTCGGCCACAGGCCCCTCTCTCGAGGTCATCGCAAACATGGAACTCGTCGCCCGGAAGGCCGACCTTGTGCGTGAGCTGCAGTTCTTCCAGCAGATCGTCGAGCGCAAGAACACGATTCCCATCCTGGCGAACGTGTTGATCGAAACCGACGGCACAAGCAGCATCCGCCTCCTCGCCACCGACATCGAGGTAACGCTGTCGAGCAGCTGCGAGGCCGCCGTCGAGAAGCCAGGCGCGGTCACGCTGCCGGCCAAGAAGCTCTACGAGATCGTGCGGTCGCTGCCCGACGGCGACGTCAAGCTCGCCGCCACGAAAGACGGCAACCACGTCACCGTATCGGCCGACCGCTTCGAGTCGAAGATGCCGACGATGCCGGTGGCCGACTTCCCCACCCCGCCCAGTTCGGAACTGACGGGCGCCACCACGCTCGCCTCGACGTCGCTGCGCCAGCTCATCTCGAAGACCCAGTTCGCGATCACGGGCGAAGACACGCGCTACTACCTGAACGGCGCCCTCTTCGTCGTGAAGACCGACAGCATGACGATGGTGGCGACCGACGGCCACCGCCTGGCCCTCGCCACGGCCACGCGCACCGGCCCGAAGGGCGAAGAGATCAAGGCCATCCTGCCGCGCAAGACGCTCTCGGAACTGGGCCGCCTGCTCGCCGACAGCGACCGCGATGTGGAATACGAACGCGGCGAGAACCACATGTTCTTCCGCATCGGGCCGCGGCTGCTCGTCTCGCGCATGATCGACGGCCAGTTCCCGGCCTACGAGAAGGTCATCCCGAAGGGCAACGACAAACACATCGAATTCGAACGCGATCGCCTCACGAGCGCCGTCAAGCGCGTGGCCATCCTGTCGAACGAACGGTCGCGCGCCCTCAAGTTCATCATCGACCAGGGCAAGGTCGATGTCACGACCAGCAGCCCCGAATTCGGCGAAGCGCGCGAACCGCTCACTGTCGACTACAGCGGCGCCGGCATGACCATCTGCTTCAACGCGCAGTATGTCCTCGACTTCCTGAACGTCGTTGACGCCGAAGTCGTGGCGCTCGACGTGAAAGACGATGTGAGCCAGGCCGTGCTCTCGCCGGTGGCCGCCGAAGGCTACAGCTACACCTACGTCATCATGCCGATGCGCGTCTGACGACGCGCTCCTGGCATTCCTGTCGTCGAAACGAAGGGTAGATGTCCCAGTCCGATTTCCCGTCCACGCCCGAGTCACCGTCCACGCCGCCGGACACCCTCCACCCGGCCATGAACGGCGAAGGTTCCGGAGACTACGGCGCCGACAAGATCAAGGTGCTCGAGGGTCTCGAGGCTGTCCGGAAGCGGCCCGCGATGTACATCGGGTCCACCGGACCCGCGGGTCTGCACCACCTCGTCTACGAAATCGTCGACAACTCGATCGACGAAGCGCTGGCCGGTTACTGCACCGAAGTCAACGTCACGATCCATCTCGACGGCTCGATTACCGTGATCGACAACGGCCGTGGCATCCCGACCGATCCGATGCCCGACGGGCGCTCGGCGGCCGAGGTCGTCCTCACCGTCCTCCACGCCGGCGGCAAGTTCGAGAACGATGCCTACAAGGTGTCGGGCGGTCTCCACGGCGTCGGCGTTTCGGTCGTGAACGCACTGTCGGCGCGGCTCGAGCTCGAGATCTGGCGCGAAGGCCGCGTGCACCAGCAGGCCTTCGAACGTGGCACGCCGGTTACCGGCCTCACGATTGCCGGCACGACCGAGCGCCGGGGCACGAAGGTCACCTTCAAGCCCGACGCCGATATCTTCGAGAGCACCGACTACAGCTTCGACATCCTGGCGCAGCGCCTCCGCGAGCTGGCCTTCCTGAATGCCGGCATCGTCATCACGCTCGACGACGCACGCGACGACAAGAGCCATCGCTTCCACTACGACGGCGGCATCAACTCGTTCGTCGAACACCTGAACAAGAACAAGGGCGTGGTGAACGACAAGCCCGTCTACATGCGCGGCGAGAAAGACGGCATCGACGCCGAGATCTCGCTGCAGTGGAACGACGGCTACAACCCGCAGGAATTCTCGTTCGCCAACAACATCAACACGCACGAAGGCGGCACACACCTCTCGGGCTTCCGCGCCGCGCTCACGCGCACGGTCAACTCGTACGCGCAGAAGAACAACCTCGCGAAGGACCTGAAAGACGCCTCAATCAGCGGCGACGACATCCGTGAAGGCATGGTGGCGGTGATCTCGGTCAAGATCCCGCGCCCGCAGTTCGAAGGCCAGACCAAGACGAAGCTCGGCAACACCGAGGTCAAGGGCATCGTCGAGGCGATCGTCAACGACAAGCTGAGCCAGTTCCTCGAAGAGAACCCCGTCGTCGCGAAGAAGATCGTGATGAAGGTGGTCGATGCCGCGCTTGCCCGCGAGGCCGCCCGCAAGGCGCGCGATCTCGTGCGACGCAAGGGGGCGTTCGAGGGCGGCTCCCTGCCCGGCAAGCTGGCCGACTGCCAGGAACGCGATCCGGCGCAGAGCGAAATCTACATCGTCGAAGGTGAATCGGCCGGTGGCTCCGCCAAGCAGGGCCGCGACCGCCGCTTCCAGGCCATCCTGCCCATCAAGGGCAAGATCCTGAACGTCGAGCGCGCGCGGCTCGACCGCATGCTGAGCTCCGACGAAATCAAGACGCTCATCGTGGCCCTCGGCTGCGGCATCGGTGTCGAAGACTTCGACATCGAGAAGCTGCGCTACCACCGCATCATCATCATGACCGACGCGGACGTGGACGGCTCCCACATCCGCACGCTGCTGCTGACGTTCTTCTACCGGCAGATGCCGATGCTCATCGAGCGCGGCCACATCTACATTGCACAGCCGCCGCTCTTCCGCGCCAAGCGCGGACGCGCCGAGACCTACATCAAGGACGAGCGCGAACTCGAGAACTTCCTGGTGCACCGCTCGGTGGAGTCGCGCATCGTCAAGCTGCCGGATGGCCGCGAACTGACGGGCCAGGCGCTCGAGAAGATCCTCCACACCATCGCCGGCTACCAGCGTGTGCTGCACGTGGTGCAGCGTCGCGGCCATGCCGCCGACATCGTCGAGTCGCTGCTCGATCACGGCGCCCGCGACCAGTCGTTCTTCGAACGCGAAGCGGAACTCACCGCGATGGCCGAGGCGCTCAGCACGCCGAGCCGCACGGTCACCTGCGTCCGCGACGACGAACACAACGCGTGGGCGCTGCACGTGGACGACCGCAGCTTCGGGTACTCGCGCACCGACACCCTGGGTGGCGCGCTCGTCGCGTCAGCGGAGTATCGTGCGCTCGAAGCGTCGTACGGCGAAATCGGCGCACTCGCCCGCGGGCTGCGGCAGGGCGGCGTGGAAGTTCGTCTCGTGGCCGGCAAGGTCGACGAGCCGGAACCCGAGGTGACCGACGACGAAGCCGAGGCCGAGCCGGTCGACACCCCGAAGACCGCCGTCGAACTGGCCGAACTTGCCATGAGCGCGCCGGCCGCGACGCCTGTGAGGCCGGCAAAGGATGGCCCGGTGACGCTCACGTCGCTCGACGCCTTCGTGGAACATTTCCTGAACCTGGGCCGCAAGGGCATCGCCGTGAATCGCTACAAGGGTCTCGGTGAGATGAACCCGGAGACGCTCTGGCTCACCACGATGAACCCCGATGCCCGCACGCTCCTGCAGGTGCGCGCCGAAGACCATACCGAAGCCGACCAGATGTTCACGACCCTGATGGGCGATCAGGTCGAGCCGCGGCGCAAGTTCATCGAAGACAACGCTCTCGACGTCAGGAACCTGGATATCTAGGGGCTGGGGACTGGAGGCTGGGGGCCGGGGCTCACAGGAGTCACGCTGCAGCCGGCTGAAGAGCCGTCGCCACATCACACACGATGACTACTGAATCGCGCGTACCCGTCAACATCGAAGACGAGATGAAGCGCTCGTACCTGGATTACGCGATGAGCGTGATCATCGGGCGCGCGCTTCCCGACGTGCGTGACGGGCTGAAGCCCGCGCACCGGCGCGTGCTCTTCGCCATGCGGCAGATGGGCCTGGCGAGCAACCGCGCCTACCGCAAGTGCGCGAAGATCGTCGGCGAAGTCATCGGCAACTACCATCCCCACGGCGACGCCCCGGCTTACGACACCCTCGTGCGCCTGGCGCAGGACTTCAACATGCGCAAGACCCTGGTGGATGGCCAGGGCAACTTCGGCTCGGTCGACGGTGACCGTCCGGCGGCCTATCGCTACACCGAAGCGCGTCTCGAAGCGCTCGCCGAAGCGATGATGAACGACCTCGACAAGGACACCGTCGACTTCGTTCCGAACTTCGACGAGACCACGACCGAACCCACCGTCTTCCCCACGGTGTACCCGAACCTGCTGGTCAACGGCTCGACGGGCATCGCCGTGGGCATGGCCACGAACATCCCGCCGCACAACCTCAGCGAGGTGATCGAAGGCACGGTGTGGCTCATCGAGAACACGCTGCTCGCGCCGGCCGACGCCCCGAAACTCACCGCCGAACAGAAGCTCAAGGAACTCATCCGCCTGATTCCCGGTCCCGACTTCCCGACCGGCGGCATCATCGTGGGGCGGCGCGGCATCCACGAGGCCTACATCCGCGGCCGCGGCGGCGTGCAGGTGCGCGCCAAGGCCGAAATCGAGCCGATGAAGAAGGGCGATCGGCTGCAGATCGTCATCACCGAGATTCCGTACCAGGTCAACAAGAGCACGCTGCTCGAACGCATCGCCGACCTCGTGCGCGAGAAGTCGCTCGAAGGCATCTCCGACATCCGCGACGAATCCGACCGCGACGGCATGCGGATCGTGATCGAACTGAAGCGTGGCGAAGTGGGCGAGGTGGTGCTGAACAACCTCTACAAGCACACCCAGCTCCAGCAGACCTTCGGCATCATCACGCTCGCGATCGTGGCCGGGCGGCCGCGTGTGCTCTCGCTGCTCGAGGTGCTCGAGCACTTCGTCGAGTTCCGCCGCGACGTCGTGCGGCGGCGCATCGAATTCGAGCTGCGCAAGGCCGAGGCCCGCGCTCACATCCTCGAAGGGCTGCGGATCGCGCTCGATCAGATCGACGCCGTCATCACGCTCATCCGCTCGTCGAAGTCCACGCCGGAAGCGAAGACCGGCCTCATGACGAACTTCGGCCTGTCGGACATCCAGTCGCAGGCGATCCTCGACATGCAGCTCCAGCGCCTGACCGGTCTGGAGCGGCAGAAGATCCTCGACGAGCTGGCCGAGCTCATCAGCCTCATCGAGCGCCTCCGCACGATCCTCGGCAGCCAGACACTGCTGCTCAGGATCGTCGTCGACGAGATGCGCGCCGCCCAGGCGAAGTTCAGCGATCCGCGCCGCACGCTCATCATCGAAGACGAGAGCGAGTTCAGCATCGAAGACCTGATTGCCGACGAAGACGTGGCGATCACGGTCACCGACACCGGCTACATCAAGCGCACGCCGATCTCGACCTACCGGCAGCAGCGCCGCGGCGGCAAGGGCCGCATCGGCATGCGCACGCGCGAGGAAGACGTGGTGAACCACCTCTTCGTCGCCTCCACGCACTCGTTCCTGATGATCTTCACGGATCGCGGCCGCGCCTACTGGCTGAAGGTGCACGAGATCCCCGACGTCGGCGCCGATGGCCGCGGCAAGTCGATCGCCAACCTCGTCCAGATGGAAGAAGGCGAGAAGATCGCCTCGATGGTGGCGGTGCGCGAGTTCGACGACCAGCACCACGTGGTGATGGGCACGCGCAACGGCACGATCAAGAAGACGGAGCTCTCCGCGTATTCCAACCCGCGCGCCGGCGGCATCATCGCCATGGGCATCGACGACGGCGACGGTGTCATCGCCGTGCAGCTGTCGGACGGCCAGAGCGAAATCTTCATCGGCACGCGCCAGGGCATGGCCATCCGGTTCCCCGAAGACGACGTCCGCCCGATGGGCCGCACGGCCTACGGCGTGCGCGGCATCACCTTGCGCGAGGGTGACGAGGTCGTGGCGATGGAGGTCGTGAAGCCGGGTGGCACGCTGCTCACGCTCACGGAACTCGGCTACGGCAAGCGCACGCCGCTCGCCGAGTACCGCGTGCAGAGCCGCGGCGGCGTCGGCCTCAAGAACCTCGACATCACCGCGAAGAATGGCCGCGTGATCGAGATCGCGCAGGTGAGCGAAGACAAGGAGCTGCTGCTCATCACCGAGCAGGGCAAGATCCTGCGCACGGCCACCGAAGACATCCGGACGATCGGCCGCGCCACGCAGGGCGTGCGGCTGATGGACCTCGACGACGGCGACAAGGTGGTGTCAGTGGCGCTCGTCGAGAAGGACGACGAGGCCGCCGCGGCTGCCGAGACGGCGCCGTCAGAGGCTGCGGCGCCGGGCGACGTGTCCACGCCGCCGGCCGACGAACCACCGACCGAGCCCACTGAGTAACACCCGGGTGCCCGGCTGCTGCCGGGCCGGCCTAGGCCGGCTGCAGCTTCGCGTACTTCGCGCGCAGGGTCTTCGTGCCCACGGTCGTGAACTTCACGACCACCTTCACGTCGTCGTCCAGCTCCTCGACCGACTGCACCGTGCCCACGCCGAACATCGCGTGGCGCACGCGGCTGCCAGTCCGCAGGCCGCCCCGCCCCGACTGGTCTTCGTCTTCGGGCTGCACCTCACGCGGCGGACGCTGCGGCGCGCGGCTGTACGGCGTGGCCGCATAACCCCAGCTTCGCGCCGGCGACCGCATGCTGCTCTGCGCACGAGACTCCTCATGCCGCTGCAGCTCTGGCGGAATCTCGTCGAGGAAACGTGACGGCTCCGTGTCCTTGTACTCGCCGAAGATACGGCGCCGCATCGCGCTCGTGAGATACAGCTCGCGCCTGGCGCGCGTGATGCCCACATAGCAGAGCCGCCGCTCCTCCTCGAGCTCCGACTCGTCGTCCTTGGCGCGCGAGTGCGGAAAGAGGCCCTCCTCCATCCCGGCGATGACCACGACCGGGAACTCGAGGCCCTTGGCGGAATGCATCGTCATGAGCAGCGCCCGCGCCGCCTGACTGCCCTCGGGCTTGTCGACGTCCGACAGCAGCGCCAGCCGATCGACGAACGACGCGAGCGACGGATCGGCGTCGCCTGATTCGAACTGGCGCGCCACCGACACGAGTTCCATAAGGTTCTCGATGCGCCCGTCCGCCTCTTCGCTCTTCTCCTCGCGCAGGTCGCGCAGATAGCCGGAGCGGTCGAGCAGCAGACCGAGCACCGTGGAGACGGGCTCCTTCTCCGCTGCCGCCGTGATGCCGAGCATCATGTCGCGGAAGGCGGCGAGCGGCGCGGCCTGGCGCGACGCCACGCCGCCGCGGGTGACCGCGGCATCGAGCTTCGCCCAGAGCGAATTCGACGACTCGATCATGTCGAGTCCGGCGAGCAGCGGCGGCGCGTCCACGTCAGGGGCCTGTGTATCGACCTTCTCGAGCGCGTCCATCACGCCCTTGCCGATGCCGCGTGGCGGCACGTTGATGACGCGCCGGAGGGCGACATCGTCGTGCGGGTTGAGCACGAGCTTCAGGTACGACAACGCGTCCTTGATCTCGCGCCGCTCGTAGAACCCGGTGCCGCCGAGCACCTGGTAGGGAATACCGGCGGTGCGCAGGCCGTCTTCCACCGCCCGCGACTGCGCGTTCGTGCGATACAGGATGGCGGCCGTGGTGGCGTAGTCAGCCTGGATGGCGCGCCGCACGACCTTCACGATGAAGTCCGCCTCATCGAGCTCGTCAGCGCCCCGGTAGGTCACGATCGGCGCCCCGCCGGCCTGGTCGGTCCAGAGCACCTTGTCCTTGCGGCCGCGATTGTGGCTGACGACCGCCGACGCCGCATCCAGGATGACCTGCGTGGAGCGATAGTTCCGTTCGAGCTTGACGGTCACCGCGTCAGGGAAGTCGCGCTCGAAGTCGAGGATGTTCTTCACATCCGCGCCGCGCCACTTGTAGATCGACTGGTCAGGGTCGCCCACCACGCAGAGATTACCGTGCACGCTCACGAGCTGCTTCACGAGCAGGTACTGGGGGCGGTTCGTGTCCTGGTACTCATCGATCATCGCGAAGCGGAACCGCCGCGCATACCGTTCGCGCACGCCCGGCGCGGTATCGAAGAGCTCGACCGTCTTCAGCAGCAGGTCATCGAAGTCGAGCGCGCTCGCTTCCTTCAGTGCGTCGAGATACCCCTGATACAGTTTGCCGATGTCGCGGTCGCGCAGGTTCCACGCGTCAGTGAACGTCTCCGGTCCCTCCATGCGGTTCTTCGCATGGCTGATGCGGCTGAGCACCATGCGCGGCTGGAACGTGGAGTCGTCCATGCCGTAGTCCTTCACGAGCTGCTTGATGACCGACTGCTGATCGCCGGAATCGTAGATCGTGAAGCTGCGCGACAGGCCCAGATGATGCGCCTCACGGCGGAGCAGCTTGGCGCAGAGGGCGTGGAAGGTCGAAATCCACATCCCTTTGCAGTCGCACTCGAGCAGCGCACCTACCCGGTGCCGCATCTCTTCGGCGGCCTTGTTCGTGAAGGTGACCGCCAGCACCTCGTCGAGCGAGGCATGGCGTTCCTGGATGAGATGGGCGACGCGGTGCGCGATGACACGCGTCTTGCCGGAGCCGGCGCCGGCGAGGATGAGCAGCGCGCCGTCGACGTGCTCGACGGCCGCACGCTGTTCAGTGTTCAGTGACGAGAGGAGGTCCAACCTCCCTATTCTACAGTGACGCTCTTCGCGAGGTTCCGCGGCTGATCGACGTCGCAGCCCCGGCGCACGGCGATGTGGTACGAGAGGAGCTGCAGCGGCACGGTGATCACGATCGGCGCCAGGAACGGCGACATGGCAGGCACTGCCACGATCGAGTCACTCGTGCGATCGAGCAGGCGCCACAGGGTGTCGTCGCCGGCGGTTGTGATGGCAATCACGGCGCCGCCGCGGGCCTTGGCTTCCTGGATGTTCCCCTGCATCTTCTCGAACACGTGGTCGTGCGGCGCAATCGCCACGACCGGCATCCGCTCGTCGATGAGGGCGATCGGTCCGTGCTTCATCTCGCCGGCCGGGTAGCCCTCGGCGTGGATGTAGGAGATTTCCTTCAGTTTCAGCGCGCCTTCGAGCGCGATCGGATAGTTGATGCCGCGTCCCAGATACAGGAAGTCCGTGCGGTTGTGGAAGCGCGAGGCGATGTCTTCAATCTGCGGCGCGCACTTCAGCACCTGTTCGATCTGCTGCGGCAGCTGCAGAAGGTCCGCGATGTGCGCCTTGCGCTGCTCGACGGTGAGCGTCTTGCGCGCCTGGCCCATGTGCAGCGCAAGCAGGTAGAGCGCCACGAGCTGCGAGGTGAAGGCCTTGGTCGAGGCCACGCCGATTTCCGGCCCGGCGTGGGTGTAGATGGTGCCGTCGCTCTCGCGCGTGGCCATGCTGCCCACGACGTTGCAGATGGCGAGGCTCTTCGCGCCCTGTTGTTTGGCTTCGCGCAGCGCCGCCAGCGTGTCGGCGGTTTCGCCAGACTGCGTGATGGCGACGGCGAGGGTCTTCGGCCCGGCCAGCGGCTTCCGGTAGCGATACTCCGAGCCGTAGTCCACTTCCACCGGCACCCGCGCCAGCTCCTCGATGAGGAACTTGCCGACGAGCGCCGCGTGCCACGACGTGCCGCAGGCAATCAGGGTGACGCGGTCGATGTTCGTGAGGTCGGAATCCGAGAGGCCGGTGTCGTCCGGGAAGATCGTGCCCGTTTCGAGCGAGACGCGGCCGAGGATGGTGTCGCGCACGGCCGCCGGCTGCTCGAAGATCTCCTTGAGCATGAAGTGCTTGTAACCGGCCTTCTCCGCGGCGATGGGGTCCCAGGTGACGCGCGTGGGCGTCTTCGTGATGACGGTGCCGGTGAAGTCCGAGAACACGGCGCCGGCCTGTGTGACGACGGCCATTTCCTGATCGCCGAGGAAGACGACGTTGCGCGTGTACTGCAGGATGGCCGGGATGTCAGAGGCCACGAAGTACTCGCCGTCGCCCAGCCCCACGACCGCCGGGGGGCCGTTGCGGACGGCGACCAGCTTGTGCGGATCGTCGGCCGAGAGCAGCACGAGCGCGAAGAGCCCGCGCAGGTGGGTCATGGCGCGTCGCACGGCGCCGTCGAGGCCGTCGTTCTTCCACTCGCGTTCAACGAGGTGCGCCACCACTTCCGTGTCGGTCTCGGTGACGAAGGTGTGGCCCTGTGACTGCAGCTCGCGCTTCAGCTCGAGGTAGTTCTCGATGATGCCGTTGTGCACGACGACGATGCGGCCTGTGCAGTCGCGATGCGGATGGGCGTTCTCTTCGGTGGGCCGGCCGTGGGTCGCCCAGCGGGTGTGGCCGAGGCCGTATTCCCCCGACAGCGGGTCGGCGGCGAGCGCCGTCTCGAGATTGCCGAGTTTGCCGGCGCTGCGCCGAATCGAGAGCTCGCCGTGGTTGACCACGGCGATGCCGGCTGAGTCGTAGCCGCGATACTCGAGCTTCCGCAGGCCCTCGATGATGAGCGGCACGACCTGCCGCTGCCCGATGTAGCCGATGATTCCGCACATGGTGGATGTCCCGCCCGTCCGCGCTGCCTCAGGTCTAGCGGCCGGCGGGGTCGCCCTTCGACGCCCGCGCCGCGACCCACCCGGTCTTGTTCGTCTGTCGGCCGCGGGCGATGCCCAGCGCGCCGTCCGGCACGTCGTCGGTAATCGCCGACCCGGCCGCTACGTAGGCGCCCTCGCCTACCCGCACCGGCGCCACCAGCGTGGAGTCGCTGCCTACGAAGGCCCCGTCGCCAATCACCGTGCGGTGCTTCTTGCGTCCGTCGTAGTTGCAGGTGATGGTGCCGGCGCCGACGTTCACGCCAGCCCCCACGGTAGAGTCTCCAAGATAGGACAGATGACCAACCTTGGTGCCCTTTCCAAGCTCGGACTTCTTGATCTCGACGAAGTTTCCGATGTGGACCTGCTCGCCAATTGTTGATTCTGGCCGAATTCTGGCAAATGGCCCAAGTTGGGCGCCATCCGCAATCGTCGAGGCCTGCACCACCGAGTGGTTGAAGATCGTAACGCCGTTGCCGAGCGTGGAGCCGGAGATCCGGGTGCCGGCGTGCAGCTCGCAGCCCTCACCAATTGCCGTCGCGCCGTCGAGGATCACAAAGGGGTGGAGGACCGTGTCCTGGCCGATGCGCACGTCCGGTCCGATGTAGGCCGTGGCCGGGTCCACCAGGGTGACGCCGGCCGCCATGTGTGCCCCGTTGATGCGGCCCTGGAGCACGCGGCCCACCTCGGCCAGTTCCGCGCGGGTGTTGATGCCGCGGATCTCGTCGGCATCGTCGAGCTTCACCGCGTCCACCACGCGGCCATCGCGACGGTAGATGTCCACGAGGTCCGGCAGGTAGTACTCGCCCTGTGCGTTGGCCGACCCCAGCCGGCCGAGGGCCGCGAAGAGTGGCGCGAGGTCGAACACGTAGACGCCACTGTTGATCTCGCGCACGTTGCGTTCGGCCGGCGTGGCATCGCGATGTTCCACGATGCGCACGAGCGCGCCCTGCTCGCGAATCATGCGGCCATAACCGGTGGGATCGGGCACGTCGGCCGTGGCCACGACCACCGCGGCCTGCCGGGCGGCCTGCGCGTCGAGCACCCGGCGGACGCTCGCGGCCGTGAGCAGCGGGACGTCGCCCGAGAGCAGCAGCACGCGGCCGGTGGCGCCCTCGAGCGCCGGGCCCGCCTGCAACAACGCGTGGCCCGTGCCGAGCTGTGGTTCCTGGATCACGCAGCGCACGTCCGGCGCCTCAACCGCGGCCCGCACGGCGTCCGCGCCGTGACCCAGCACGACCGTGACAGACACCGGGTCGAGCGACCGGGCGAGGCGCAGCACCCACTCAATCAGGGGAAGGCCGGCGGCCTTGTGAAGCACCTTCGGCAGCGCCGACTTCATACGGGTGCCCTTGCCGGCGGCGAGCACCACGATGTGGAGATCGTTCTGCATCTCTTTGGGATCTCGGCTGAAGGGCAGCCGCCCGTCAGCCCTTCGCTTTGCGGACGATTTCGTAGACCTCGTTGGCCGACAGGCCGGATTCCGCGGCTACCTGCCGGGCTGCGTCTCTGGCCTTTTTGTCTGTTATTCGCCCAAACATTTCCAGAATGGCTTCGTCCGAGGGCCGTTCAGCTGGCCCGCCCGGGGCGACTCTACGAGGGACGACCAGGGTGAACTCGCCGGCGACCACCGTCAACTGCTCGAGAACGGCCGAAATCGACCCTCGGTAAACCGACTCGTGCAGCTTCGTCGTCTCTCGAAACACAACGATTTGGTCGTATGACAGATTCGACAGATGCTCAAGCGTGGATTTCACGCGGTGAGGGGCCTCGAAGAACACCACCGGTGCCATGTCCACGGCCTTCGACAACTGCTCGAACCATCTGTCTCTGTCTTTTCCCCTAACTGGCGGAAACCCAAGAAACGTGAAGCCGATGTCAGGCAGGCCAGACGCCGAAAGCGCTGCCATGACCGCACTGGCCCCAGGCACGGGCTCCACTCGGATGCCCGCGGCCACCGCCGCCCGCACGAGCTCGGCACCGGGGTCGGATACGGCCGGGGTGCCAGCGTCCGACACGAGCGCCACGGACTCCCCGCGCCGGAGCCGATCGACCAGGCCTTCGGCTTTCAGGCCTTCGTTGTGGGAATGCAGACTGACGAGGCGGGTCGCGATGCCGAAGTGGCGGAGGAGCTGGCCCGACCGCCGGGTGTCCTCGGCCGCCACCACCGCCACCTCACGCAGCACCCGGAGGGCACGGAAGGTGATGTCCTCGAGATTGCCGATTGGTGTAGCGACGACGTAAAGCGTACCAGCCATCACGGCCGCTTTTTATTGTACCATCTGGAGATGCCCGCTCCCCGAGCGTGCCAGCAGACACCCCGAGTAACGTGGCAGAGCCCTTCCAGCATTTTGTCGACGACTACCTGGCCTATCTCTACGAAGCGCACCCGACGAGCGCGACGTTGGATGGCATCCACGTACATGACGACCTGCTCGACGACCTGAGCCGGACGGCGATCGACACCCATTCCGGCGCTCTCGCCGGTTTTGCCCGCCGCCTCGACGCGATCCCCGCCGCGCCGCTCAGCCCGGTGGACCAGGTCGAGCACAAGATCGTCCGGGCCAACATCGAGTCGCGGCAGTTCGACACCGACCGCGTCCGCTCCTGGGAGCGCGACCCGCACTTCTACGGGCAGACGCTCGCCGCCAGCCTTGCCTCGCAGGCCATCTTCACCTTCGCCCCGGAAACCGACCGGGCGCGCCGCCTGCTCTCGAAGCTGCGGCAGGTGCCGCGCCTCGTGCAGGCCGCCCGCGACAACATCAAGGACCCGCCGGCCATCTTCGTCAAGACCGGCATCGACACCTTCCGGGGCGTCGTCACCTTCATCGATACCGACCTGCCGCGGGCGTTCTCGAGCCTCGACGACATGCACCTGCTGGCCGACCTGGCGGATGCCTCCACCGAGGCGACTGCCGCGCTCGGGGCGTATGCCCAGCACCTCGAAACCGAGGTGCGGCCGAAGGCCAAGGCATCGTTCCGCCTGGGCCAGGAGCGCTTCGAGCGCAAGCTGCTCGTGGACGAAGGCCTGCCCCATTCGTGCGACCGGCTGCTCACCATCGCAGAACGAGAACTGGGCCGGGTGCAGGAGGAGTTCCGCACCGTCGCCGGCAAGCTCGGTTACAAGGAACCGCTCGACGCCTGGCAGCAGGCCAAGGACGCCCACCCGGCGCCCGGCACCCTCATCGCCACGGTGCGCGAGCAGGTCAACGAACTGCGCACCTTCCTCGAACGCAGCGGTGTCGTCGCCGTGCCGAACGCCGACCAGGTGCACGTGGCGGCGTCGCCCGAGTTCCTGCGCTGGTCCACGGCCAGCATGTGGATGCCCGGCCCGTTCGAAACGCGCCAGACGCGCTCGACCTATTACCTCACCGACGCGCCGCGGTCGTGGCCCGAGGCGAAGCAGCTCGAGCACCTGCGCGACCTGAATCTGCCCACGCTGTGGAGCATCTCGATGCACGAGGTGTTCCCCGGCCACTTCCTGCACTTCCAGCACCTGCGCACCATCGAATCGAAGGTGCGCCGCTCGACGCTGCTCGCCCCGACGTCCTACATCGAAGGCTGGGCGCACTACGCCGAGCAGATGATGGTGGAAGCCGGCTTCGCGAAGGGCGACGGCAACGTGCACCTCGGCCAGCTCGCCGAATCGCTCGTACGGCTGGCACGCCTCGTCGTGGGCATCAAGCTGCACGCCGACGACTGGTCGGTGGAGCAGGGCGTACGCTTCTTCCAGAACGAAGCGTACCTCGAGGAATCCCATGCGCGGCGCGAAGCCGAGCGCGGGACGTTCGATCCGAGTTACGTCGTCTACGCCGCCGGCAAGCTCATGCTGCTGAAGCTCAGGCAGGACTGGCAGGAACAGCAGGGCGGCAAGCCCTCGCTGCGGGCCTTCCACGACGCCTTCCTGAGCCAGGGCTCCGCCCCGTTCTGGGCGTTACGCGCGCTGATGCTCGGCGGACACGCCGACGACGTCCTGGAGTAATTCACCATGCCGCTCTACGAATACGAGTGCGAGTCCTGCTCGCACAGATTCGAGGTCATCCAGAAGTTCTCCGACGCCCCCATCTTGGTGTGCCCGAAGTGCGGGGGCGCCGTGCAGAAGCTGCTGTCGTCGCCCGCGATCCAGTTCAAGGGCAGCGGGTTCTACCTGACGGATTACGGCCGCGGCACCGGCAGCAAGTCCGAGAGCGCCAACACCAAGGCCGGCAAGGCCGAGAGCGGCGCCACGTCGGGCGGTGGCGACAGCGCGAAGAGCGACAGCGGCAGCGCCGACACGAAGACCCCGACGAGCGACACGTCGAGCACGAAACCCGCCGCCAGCAAGAGCGAGTAGGCGCCGCGCGGCCCGCCGGCCGCGCCCTACCGCTTCTCGAAGCCCAGCGTCTTCAGGTACTGCGTGAAGGCCTCGGACACGTCCGGGCGCTTCAGGCCGAAGTACGCCGTGGCCTTGAGGAAGCCGAGCTTGTTGCCGGCATCGTGGCGCACGCCGTCCACTTCGAGCGCGTAGAACGGCCGCGTCTTCAGCAGCTCGCGCATGCCGTTCGTGAGCTGGATCTCACCCGACGTGTCCGACTTGGTGGCCTCGAGCGCGGGGAAGATGTCGGGCGTGAGCAGGTAGCGGCCGATGATCGCGAGGTTCGACGGCGCCTGCTCGCGCGGCGGCTTCTCGACCATGTCGAGAATGCGGTGCACGCCCTGGCCGAACTGCGGCGCCGGCTCCACGGCGAGAATGCCGTAGCTCGAGACGTCCGCCTCGGGCACACGCTCCACCGCGATGACCGGGCTCTGCACCTTGTCGAAGACGTCGATCATCTGCTTGAGCGCCGGCGGGGTGGCATCGAAGATGTCGTCGCCGAGCACCACGGCGAACGGCTCGTCGCCCACGAGGCCGCGGGCCATCAGCACGGCATGACCGAGGCCGAGCGGCTGCCCCTGGCGCACCGACGACACGGTGATGAGGCTCGACACCTTCCGCACCTCTTCGAGCAGCCCGTGTTTGCCCTTGGCGAGCAGGTGCGTTTCGAGTTCGGCCGAGACGTCGAAGTGATCTTCGATGACACTCTTGCCCCGGCTCGAGATGATGATGATGTCCGTCAGACCCGACGCCACCGCCTCTTCGACGCCGTACTGGATGATGGGCTTGTCGACCAGCGTGAGCATCTCTTTCGGCTGGACCTTGGTGGCGGGCAGGAACCGCGTGCCGAGACCGGCAGCGGGGAACACGGCCTTACGGATGGTCGAGGACATTCGTAATAGGATACACAGCAGAGTCTTTCCTCATGCTGGATCCCGCTTTCGTCCGCGACAATCCTGAGACAGTGCGTGCAGGCTATGCCAACCGTGGCCTGGATGCGAACGCCGAGCTCGCACAACTGGCCGGCCTCGACGCCGAACGCCGCCGTCTCATCCCCGAGATCGAAGGCCTGAAGCGCGAGCAGAACGCCGCCGCCGCCGAGGTCGCCCAGGCGAAGAAGCAGGGACTCGACGCGTCGCATCTCTTCGACGCCAACAAGACGCGCGGCGCGAAGGTGAAGCAACTCGAGGGCGAACTGGAGGCCATCGAGGCGCAGCGCATCAAGATCGTCACGACGCTGCCCAACCTGCCGCATGTCTCGGTGCCGGTGGGCCGGAGCGCCGCCGACAACGTGGTCGTGCGCACCTGGGGCACGCCGCGCGCGTTCGACTTCGAGCCGCAGGCGCACTGGGATCTGGGCCCGGCGCTCGGCATCATCGACTTCGAGCGCGCCACCAAGATCGCCCGCGCCCGATTCGCCGTGCTCATCGGCGCCGGCGCGCAGCTCGAACGCGCGCTCATCAACTTCATGCTATCGCTCCATTCCGGCGAACACGGCTACACCGAGATCGAGCCGCCGTTCCTCGTGAACAGCGCCAGCATGTACGGCACCGGCCAGCTGCCGAAGTTCGAGCAGGACCTCTTCAAGATCGGCGGCGAGTGGGACCTCTACCTCATCCCCACCGCCGAAGTGCCGGTCACGAACCTCTACCGCGGCGAGATTCTCGACGGCCGCACGCTGCCGCTGCGTTACACGTCGTACACGCCGTGTTTCCGCAGTGAAGCCGGCTCCTACGGCGCCGACGTGCGCGGCCTCATCCGCCAGCACCAGTTCGACAAGGTCGAACTCGTGAAGTTCACGACCGCCGAACAGTCGTATGACGAACTCGAGGCGCTCACCGCGAACGCGGAAGAAGTGCTGAAGCGCCTCGAACTGCCCTACCGCACGGTGGCGCTCTGCACGGGCGACATGGGCTTCTCGTCAGCCAAGACCTACGACATCGAGGTGTGGCTGCCGAGCCAGAAGACCTACCGCGAGATCTCGTCGTGCTCCAACTGCGAGTCGTTCCAGGCGCGCCGGGCGAACATCAAGTACCGGCCGAATGGCACGGGCAAGGCCGAGTACGTGCACACGCTGAACGGCTCGGGCCTCGCCGTGGGACGCACGCTCATCGCCGTGCTCGAGAATTACCAGCAGAAGGACGGCTCGGTGGTCATCCCGGCGGCGCTGCGCCCGTTCATGGGCGGGCGTGAGGTGATCGCGCCGGCGTAAGCCTCCGCGGGCGTCGGCCGCTGACGCGCTCAGCGCGCCTTCGGTCCCGACATCCGGCGCGGCGCCAGGGGCGCGACGGGCGGGCCGCTGTAAGGCCGGTAGCGGCCGTTGATCGACCCCGCGGCGGCCCACACGGCCCCGGGCGGCGGCTGGATGTAGGCGGGTGTCGTTGCGGCTTCGGCCCGCCGTCGCAGTTCCGGCAGGTAGTCCGGATCGATGCGGAATCGGCGGGGCAGTTCGGCGGCGCTGTCGGTGTGCACGAGCAGCTTCGTCACTTCCCCGCTCGTGTGCCCATGCGCGACCGGCAGGCCCAGCATCCATCCGTCGCGGCGCACGCCTTTCAGCAGCCATTCCGGCGGCGCTTCCCCGTGCGCCGACCGTTCGGTGAAGATCTCGAAGTCGGGGTTGTAGAGCGCCGGCCATTCCCGCATCACCCACCGTGCGAGTGGCCGATGCTCGAGCCAGTTCATGTCGGAGGGCGGATCCAGCACGAGCACCGCTCCCGACGTGATGACGGCCGCCGCCACCCACCTCGCGCGCGCGCGACCCTGCCACGCGCGAACCACCAGCCACGCCAGCGCCGGCAGCACCCAGATCAGATAGCGGCGCAGGCCGCGCGCGTCGGTGTTCCAGTTGATCTGCGTCTGCACGCCGAGCAGCATGCCGGCCACCGCGGCCGCGAGCAGCAACGCCGCGAGATCGTTGCGTCGTGCGAGGCGCCACGCGCTCCACGGCGCGGCCACGAGCAGCACGGGCGTGTACGGCAGGAGGCCGGTGTTCAGATCCGCGAGCAGGCTCCACGTGCGCCCGGCCGAGATGAGCCCGGCGTCGAGCGTGGCGGCGATGAGTGTCGGCGTGCCGACGTGCCACCAGTTCCACGCCACCGGCAGGAGCGCCAGTGACGCAGCCGCCAGGGCGGCGCCTGCCGGCTTCCACTCCCGACGCCGCGCCGGCAGCAGCACCGACGGCAGGACCAGCAGCACCATCGGCGGGTTCTGCGTGGCGGCGAGCGCGGCGGCGAGCGCGCTCTGCCAGTACCAGCCGCGCTCAATCGCGACGAGGGACGTGACCGCCAGCGCCCACGAAAACACCTCCACGCCCGTAAAGGTCAGGTACCAGAGGACGGGCGTGACGGCGGCCAGCAGCACGAAGGCGGCGCGTTGACCGAGCGACCCGAGGCCGGCGCCGAGCGCGAGACCGACGGCGGCCGCGAAGAGCCACGCGTTGGTGACGACGAGCGCGTTGAACTCGTGCCCCCCGCACAGGCGCAGCGCGATCTTCGCCGGTACCGCGGCGAGCGAGTACATCCAGAAATGCAGTGCGTGGGTCGAGCCGTCGGCGGCGGTGACGAAACCGTGCGGCAGCTGCGCGGCATACAGCGCGGCGGCTGACGGTTCCCCGGGCGCGACACCACGCGCCCGATCGATGCCGGCGAACATCGCCTCGATGTCACCCGCGCGCACGTCCGGCGAGCCGTGGCGCATCCACGCCTCCGTCATCGCCAGGTACTCCCACCCGTCGCCCTGCCGCGCGAAGCTCCGCTGGCTGCTCCAGCCGACCAGCGCCGCCGAAATACACACGAAGAGCACGAGTCCGAGGCGCTGGAGGGGCATCACGCGGGCGTCACGACGATATCAGGTTGTTGGCCTCGCGGCCCGCGTCATGGCACCACGACAGCAACAATCGTCCCCGCAGGACCGGCGCCGGCGGCGTTCACCGCCCTCACGCGCACGAAGTACGTGCCAGGCGGCACGCCGGCGGCGACAAATCCGGGCCGCGCGGTGCGGGCCACTGGTGCGAGGCTCGTCGTGGCGAACCCTGCTTCGATGACGTAGTCGCCCGGCAGACCGCCATCAGTGGGCGGCGACCACGCGAGGCTGACCTGCCCGCCCTGCACGTCCGCCGTCAGTGCGCCGGGCGCGGCTGGCAGCGCCGTGCCGCCATCGACGACGACACGTACTTCCGGGGACGGAAGGCTCGTGCCCCACGCGTTCACGCTGCGCACGCGGACCCAGTAGGCGCCCGCGGGCACGGCCGCCGTGAACGTGTTGTCGGCAAGGTCGAACACCGCGAGGTCCACGCGCCCAGCGGATGAGCTGGCTTCGACGCGATACGACGTGGCACCCGCCACTGGCGACCACCACAGCCCCACCGTGTTCCCGGCGGCCAGCGCGCTCATCACCGGTGGTGGCCCGGGCGGAGCCGCGCCGGGTCCGGCGCAGGTCACCCGCGCGTCGGCCCAATCCACTTCGTCGTTGACGCTGCCATCCCCGGCATTCACGGTCACGAGTCGCAGTTCGCTGACGCCCGTCAGATCGACCGCCACCGCGACGGGCGCGGAGACGCCGGTGAGGAGCGGACTGACCCACGCGAGACGCCCGTCCACGAACACACCGGCCAGGGCGGAGCCGCCACCCTGCACGTCGTCGTCGAGGCCGAGTGTGGCGGCGAACGCCGAACACGCACCGCCCAGTGCGACGCGCACGTCGGCATCGGCCAGCACGCCCAGGCCCTTCGCATAGGTGACGCCGCCGAGCGTGAGCGGCGGACCATCCCCGGCCGCCTGCTCGCCGTGACCGCGATCGCGCTCCACCGGACCCGCGCCGTTCACGGCCGACGTCCACAGGAGATCGCTCACGTAGCTCACGCCGGCGGGCGGCACGAAACGCGCCGTGTCCACGTGATCGGCCGCGCCGATCGTGAGCGCGTGCTGCTGCGCGCGTCCGCTCGCCCAGCCCGTGAAGGTGAGCGAATGCTGTGGCGACAGGGTGGCCACCGTCATGTGGCTGCCGACGACGGCCGGGAACGTGGCCGGCGACAGCGCGCGCGATTCGCCGAAGACCACCGGCAGCCCGGGCGGCTCGGTGCGCAGCGTGACCGCGACCAGCCGCGGCCGGATGTCGCGCGAGACTGCCGCCGTGCGTCCGCCGCTGTCGGTGGCGGTGAGGGTGAGGACCAGGTAGCTGTCGGCCCCGTGCTCGGGGGCCACGAAGGAGCCGCCCGCGCCGGTTGCCGCCGTCAGCGGATGTGTGTGGCACACGCCGCCGGGGCAGTGGCGCACGCTCACGAACCAGTGCAGCGCTGCCGGGGCGAGTGCCCCGTCTTCCGCGTCGGTGGCGCTGCCGGCGAACGCGACGACGTCACCCACCGCGAACGTGGTGCCGGCCACCGGGGCGAGCATCACGGGCTGCGGCGCCTGATTCGTGACGAGCGCCGCGGTCGTGAACGTCCAGACCGCCGGCGCGGCCAGTGGGTTCCCGGCGACGTCGGCCACGGCTCCCGCGGCCATCGTGGCTCGATACGACGTGCCGGGCGCCAGGGGCGCGAGCGGCTGGAACCGCACGCGCCTCATGGCCACATCGTAGGTGACGGTGCCGGTCACGGCCGCCGACGTGCTCACTTGCTCGACCGCGATCGCGGCCGGCGTGACGGACGAGACCCGCAGGTCCTCGGAGAAGTCGGCCATTACCGCGCCGGCGACATCCACGTCCGACGCCCCGGCGACCGGGCCCGTGGTGACGACAACGGGGGGCACCGTGTCGCCGCCGGGCCTCGTGCACTCGAGCCGCGCCTCCGCCCAGTCCGCGTGATCACCCGCGGAGCCATCCCCGCCGTCCGTCACGACGAGCCGCAGTTCCTGCCGCCCGGTGACGTCGAGTGTGCCCGAGAGCGGCGCACTGCCACCGCGCACGACGCCGGACGCCACGACGCGCACGCCGTCGAGCCACACTTCGAACGTGACGGTGCCGGCGCCACCGGTGGCATCGTCCACGCCCACCGCGGCCGTGAACGACGTGCACACGCCGCCGAGCGCCACGCGGATGTCGGACGGGGCCAGCACGCCGAGACCCTTGACGTACGACTCGCCGCCCAGCGTGAGCAGGCCGCCGTCGCCCGCGGCGGGGCCGCCGTGGCTGCGGTCGAGCTCGATCGGGCCGCTGCCGTTCGTGGCCGATGTCACCATCGACGTGGCGTCCGAGAGATACAGCGTCTGTTGTGGGCCCGTCTCGGGCACGTAGCGCACGCGCCGCAGTTCTCCAGCGGTGACCGACAGGTAGAGCAGACCGACGGCGTCTGCCTGCACGTCCACCACGCCCTCGATGCCGGTGCCGAAGCCTTTGATGGCGCCGGCTGCGGCGTCCGCGCCGTCGATCGAGACGTAGTGCAGCGTGCCGCGCGAGAAGTCGCCGAAGAAATAGGCGCCGCGGTAGAGATCGGGGAAGGTGGTGCCGGTGTAGAAGGCGCCGCCCGTGACCGAGGCCGTGCCCGCCACGTGCGGATACGTCACGAGTGGCGGTGACACCGCGGCCGCACCCTGCGCGTAGAGCGCCTGACATTCGGCGAGCGCCTGATACCCCGCCTGCGGCAGCGGCCCTTCCACACACGGCCAGCCGTGGTTGCCGCCGCGCACGACCGCGTTCACTTCTTCCCAGTCGTTGGCGCCGACATCCGCGATGTAGGGACGCCCGGTGCCCGGACGGAACGTGAGCCGGAAGGGGTTCCTGAAGCCGTAGGCGTAGACCTTTGAGCGCACCGCGTCCGCATCGCCCGTCCAGAACGGGTTGTCGGGCAGGCCGCGGCCGTCCGTGCCCACGCGCAGGAGCTTCCCCGCCAGCGAGTCGAGCTGCAGCGTGCGCAGCGCGCGCGTGTCCACCGCGTTGAACGACGACGCATCGCCGGTCGTGATCCACAACGCGCCATCGGGCCCGAACCGCATGGCGCCGCCGTTGTGCGACGGCGAGTCCGCCGGAATGCCGCCCAGGATCACGACCTCGGTGGCCGGGTCGGCGTCGTCGCCCACGGCCGTGACGCGCACCACGCGCGAGATCTTCGGTCCGGAATACGTGAAGGGATCGTCTTCGTGCACGTAGAACAGGTAGACGAAACCGTTCTGCGCGAACGCCGGGTCGGCCGCCAACCCGAGCAAGCCGCGATCCCAGTAGTCGTTCACGTGGTCGCGCAGATCGATGAAGGCATCCGGCAGCAGACGTCCGCCGGAGACGACGCGCACGACACCGGCCTTCTCGGCGATGAGCACGCGGCCGTCGGGGAGCGTCGTGAAGGCGACGGGCAGCGACAGACCGCCCATCACGGATTCATCGACGAAGCCCTGGAGCACGCCGTGCGCCGCGGCAGCGCGTGGGCCGGCGAGCACGGCCAGAACAACGAGAGCAGCGAGCGCGGACTTCACAGAGGACCTCTACGTTACCAGCCAGCGGATTTTCCGTGGCGATCGGGTCAGGCGGGGCGGCGCGTCCGCTGCCGCCGTCAGAACGCGCCGAACGTCGTGCCCACGAAGAGCACCACCACGAGCGCCAGCAGCGGGCCCACGACCGACACCATGAACATGTCGTAGTAGGCCTCGCGGTGGGTCAGCCGGCAGATGCCGAGCATCGTGATGACAGCGCCGTTGTGCGGCAGCGAGTCGAGTCCGCCGCAGGCAATCGCCGCCACGCGGTGCAGCAGCTCCGGGCTGATGCCGGCCGCGGCGGCGGCTGCGGCGTAGGTCTTGCCGAGCATGCCGAGGGCCAGACCCAGTCCTCCGGCGGCGGAGCCGGTGATGCCGGCCATGATGTTCACGGCAATGGCTTCGTTCACCAGGATGTTCGAGCTCACGCCGGCGAGCGCCGCCTGCACCACGGCGAACCCCGAGAGCGCCGCAATCACGGCGCCGTAGGCGATTTCAGACGCGGTGTTGAAGATCGGCAGCATCGAGCTGAACGTGCCCTGGTTGAGCGAGCCCTTCAGATCCTGCCAGCGCCGCCAGTGCAGCAGCATGGCCGTGAGGGTCGCGAGCGCGAGGGCAGAGACGAGCGCCCACAACCCGCGGACGTCGTTCACGCCCACACTGCCGAACTTCGGCTCCTTCAGATACGCGAGGTCCATCGCGGGGATGACCCACCACGTCATCGCCACGTTCATCACGAGCACGACGACGAGCGGCAGCACGGCCACGAGCAGCGGTGGCTCATTCACGGCCGGCGCGGCGTCCTGCGCGTCGAGCGGATGGTTCCCGTAGCCTTCCCCACGTGTCCGCGCCTGCTGCGCCCGCGATTGCAGCCACCAGGCGCCGAAGACGAGCATCACGAGGCCGCCGATGCTGCCCACGCCCGGCGCGGCGAACGTGTCAGTGCCGAAGAACGCGATCGGCATCGCGTTCTGAATGGAGGGCGTGCCCGGAATGCCGCTGAGCGTGAAGGTGGCGCCGCCCAGCAGCACGGCCGCGGGAATGAAGCGTTTCGGTGTGTTGGAGTTCCGCAAGATGGCGACCGCCACCGGGTACACCGCGAAAATCACGACCAGCACCGAGACGCCGCCGTAGGTGAGCACCGCGCACGCGAGCACGATGGCGAGCACGGATTGCCGTGGGCCCAGGCGCCCGACGATCCACGACGCAATCGCCGACGCGGAGCCGGAATCCGCCATCAGCCGGCCCAGGATCGCGCCCAGCATGAAGAGCGCGAAGTAGCCGCTGACGAAGCCGCCGAGGCTCTTCATGTAGATCTGGCTGAGCACGGCGAGCAGCCGTGTTTCGCCGCCGATGGCCGCCGCGAGCAGCGCCAGCACCGGCGCCACGAGCAACACGTTGAACCCCCGGTACGCCAGGTACATCAGGAGACCGAGGGAGAGCAGGATGCCGAGGACGCCAATCATGCGCGGCCATCATTGGAGGAATGGCCGGAGTGGCGCAAGGGATACCGCGGGCTCCGTGACGCTTGTGCTTTGCCGGCGAACAGCGCAGACCGCCTCTCTTCACCCGAAGATTCCGGGCCATGTGAACCTCAACTTCACGATCGTGACCGCGCCCAGTGGGAAGGCCGTGCACGTGGCAGCCGTTGTGAATCCCGTCACCGGCAGCGGCACGTGGACCGACAGCGTGGGGAATACCGGAAACTTCGCGCTCGGAGCACCGGGGAGCGGATCGCCGCGCCCGCTGCCGGCGAGCGGCATCGGAGCGTCGGCGATCGCCCGGCGGACCTGACGCTCACGAGGAAGCTGCCGTCGGGCATCGGCAGCAGGCCCCAGGGGCGCTCGATGCCGTGAACCACTACGCTCGCCCGGACCTTTTGCCGAAACATCCCGTAGACGCGCGTGTCCGAGGGGTGCGGGCTGGGGCTGCCGGAGCCGGCGGGCGGGGCTGCGCCAGCACGACGAGGGAACACACGGGAGCGACGGAACTGCGTCATTGCGCATGAGCCGTCACGGGCGCCAACTTGTGAGCACATCGAACCTGCAGTCCGAAGCGGACACGATCACGCCACTGCTCGCCGCCGAGGCCGAGGCCAAGCGCCTTCGCCGCCTGGAGCGCGCGCTCGACAGCCGGCAGCTCGACGCCTGGGAACGCTACCGCGGCCTCATCGACGTCGTCGACGACTACCGCGAGGTGCTCGACAACGCCGACAAAAAGACCAGGTTCGCGCTCATCATCATGGGCCTTCTGAATGCAGTGAACTTCCTGCTGGTTGCCCGTTCGGACGTGTTCGGGCCCGTCAGTGCCGATCTGGGCCGCGGTCTGGCCGCCTACGCGGCGCTCTATGCGTTCCTGTCGCTGTTCTTCTTCAGTCAGGCCATCGAGGCGCTGCGTCCGCGCGGCGCCAAATTCTTCAGCTCCGCGGACGGCTCGAGTCCCGTCGCCAACTCGCGCCGCCTGCGTTCAATGGCCCATGTCGCCGTTGAGGCGCCCGAGGCCCTGTACGAATTGTGGCAGGACGCGCAGGTCGGGCAGCTGTCACGCGAGGTGGCCTACCAGGCCCACGCGCTGGCGCGGATCAATCTCGAGAAGTACCGCGCTCTCGAGCGGGTGTATCGCGGTCTCGTCGCCCTCACAGCCCTCACGGCCGTCCTGGTGACCGTTCTGGCCTGGCGGGGGCTGTCGTCATAATGCGACGCCGGCTGGTGGCGCTGCTCCTGGCGGCGCAGACAACCGCGGCGGCCGGCGCGCAGACACGACCGGCGGCACCGGCCGGGCAGGCGCCGACGGGCACGACGGGCGCGGTGCCGCCCGCCCCACGCCTCGTCGGCGCACCGGCTCGGCGTCAGGTCGATGGCCGGATCTTCCCGCCTCGCCTGCGCGTCGGCACCGGCTGGTCGATCGAACCCGTGGTCAAGGTTCAGGGCGATCTGAGCCGCTTCGACCCGGTCGTTGACGCGGGCAACGAAGACTTCCTCTGGCGGCGCCGCCGCTTTGGCGTGAAAGGCGAGCTGTTCGGGCACGTCGACTTCGAGGTGGAGCGCGAGTTCGGCGACGAGACCGATCCGTGGCGCGACGTCTACATCGACCTGAAGGCCGCCGACTGGCTCGCCGTCAAGGCCGGTCACTTCCGCGTGCCCTTCAGTCTCGATGGCCTCACCGGATCGACGTCGCACGACTTCGTGAACCGGTCGCTTGGCGGCAACACCATCGCCCCTGGCCGCGACATCGGCGTGATGTTGCACGGGCGGGCCAGAGGGCGCATCGTCACCTTCGCGGTCGGGATGTTCGACAGCAACGACGCGGTCGACACGACGCGTGCCTCCGTCGACGACGACAAGGGCGCGACCAACCCCGGGCGCACGGCCGCCGGCCGGGTCACCGTGCAGCCGTTCGACGCCGTAGATCGTCTGCCGCGGGGGCTGCGCAATCTGGAGTTCGGCGTCAACGCCACATGGTCGTCAGTGCCCGAGGGGCTCAACGGTCTGGTCGGGCGGTCCGTCTATCGGCATCGCTTCTTCGCGCCGGTGTACCTCAACGGCGACCGCGTGCGCACAGGCGTCGATGTGGCGCTGCTGGCCGGCCCGGTCAGCCTGAAGGCCGAGTGGATGCGCGTGTCAGACGAGCGGCAAGGACAGGGGCTCGGCAATGTCGACCTGCCAGACGCCGTGGCGCGCGCCTGGTACGTGGCGGGCACCTGGCTTCTGACCGGCGAAGCGAAAGACGGCACCATCGCGCCGCGGCGACCGTTCCTGCGGGGCGGAGTTGGCGCGATCGAAGTAGCGCTGCGTGCCGAGCGACTGGCTCTTGGCAGTGCCTCGGCCGCCGGTGAACCGGCCTTTGCCAACCCGCGCGCGGCGAATCTGCTCGCCAACGGCGACGACGTCATCACCATCGGTCTCACCTGGTATCTGAACCGCTGGTTCAAGCTGCAGGGCAACGCCATTCACGAGTCGTTCGGTGACGTCGCGCGGGCGCCAATCGCCGGCCGGCGCACCTACTGGAGCTACGTCGGCCGCGTCCAGTTCGCGCTGTAGCGCGCTCCCTGGTCCCCACTGCTCGAAAATGCCCAGAATACCTGGGACTATACTTGGGGCACTCAACCGGCACGGCGCCGTGGGGCCCCTCTCGTCGTGAGCTGTCGATCTCGCATTCCGGCATGGTTACTGGTGGTGGGCACTGCGGTGACCGCCGCGTGCGGCGGCTCGTCGCCTGCCTCGCCCACTCAACCGACGACTGCCGTTGATGGCGGCACTCCAGCCACCGAAGTCAGCGATCGCTCCGGGGCCACGTTGCCACCGCCGGGGTCTGGCGCGGCGACGGTGTCGGCCGTCGGCGACATCGGCTGGTGTGGCTCGCCGGGCATGGCCCAGACCGCGGCCCTGCTGGCGCGCTTCAGCGACGAGATCCTGCTACTGGGCGACCTCGCATACCCCAACGGCACGGCCACCGATTTCCGCCGCTGCTTCGACCCGGACTACGGCCGCTTCATGTCGCGCTTCCGTCCCGGTCCTGGCAATCATGAGTACGACGTGGCGGGCGCTGACGGCTACTTCAACTACTTCGGCCGCTCCGCCGGACCAGACCGCACCGGCTACTACGCCTTCCGCGCCGGCAGCTGGCAGGTGCTGGTGCTCAATTCCTCGGTGCCCATCGCCCGCGGCTCCGTGCAGTATCAGTGGGTGCGCGAGCAGTTGCAGCAGCGCACCTTCTGCACGATGGCCACGGTGCACCATCCCTTCGATGGCTCGGGTGCGCACGGCCAGACGCCGTACCTGCGCGATGTCTGGCAGTTGCTCGGTGAGAACGGCGTCGACGTGATGCTGAACGGCCACGACCATAACTACGAACGCATCGCCCCCCAGAACGCCGACCGCGTCTACGACCCAGCGCGCGGCCTGCGCCAGTTCACCGTCGGCACCGGCGGCGCGCCGCTGTATCCAATGTCGAGAAAGACTGCGAATTCCGAGGTATTCCTGCAGACCTGGGGGGTACTGCGCATGACGCTGCGGCCGACACTCTATGAGTGGGAGTTCCTCGACGTGAACGGCGCCGTGCTCGACCGCGGCGCCGACGCCTGCCACTGACACGCCTGCCTCGCGCGGGGGCGATGTCGGTCATTGGGCGCTGTCTCAGTGGAAGCCCCCCTGTTTCCTGGGGTCCCCGGAGGATGGCGCCGTGATGTATCAGTTCGCATGCCGTCTCGTGCTGCCGCTGGCGCTGCTTGCGGCATGGGCGCTCCCGGCCCTGGCGCAGAGCACCGACGAGCTCTTCGACGACTCGCAGCTGCATGAGATTCGGCTGCTCCTCAATTCCAACGACTGGGCGCGGCTGAAGGCGGATTTCAGCAGCAACACCTACTACCCCGCCGATCTCGAGTGGCGCGACGTCAAAGTGCGCAACATCGGCATTCGTTCGCGCGGTCTCGGCACCCGCAACGAGTTCAAGCCCGGCCTGCGCGTCGACATGAACCGCTACGCCAGCGGGCAGCGTTTCCTCGGCATGCGCTCGCTGCTGCTCGACAACGTCTATCGCGACCAGTCGCTCATGCGCGAGCGCGTCTCGATGAAGCTCTTTGCCAGGTTGGGCCTGCCCGTGCCGCGCGAGTCGCACACCAGGCTCTACGTCAACAACGAGTTCGTCGGCGTCTATGCCATCACCGAGGAACTCGGCGAAGACTTCGTGCGGCGCGTGTTCAAGAAGCCCGAGAGCGACGAGCCTGACAAGGGCACGCTCTTCGAATACAAGTGGATCGACGAGTGGAACTTCGGCTACCTCGGGGCCGAGCTCGAGGCCTACAAGACGCGCTTTGAAGCGCGCACGCACGAGAACGACTCGATGGTCGACCTCTACGGCTCGGTCGAAGAGCTGGTGCGGTCCGCGAACCAAAGTCCCGTCGATCGCTATCTCGAAGACGTCGACGCCCTCGTCGACCTGCGCAAGCTCATGGTGTACATGGGCGTGGAAGCGTTCCTCGCCGATTACGACGGCCTCGTCGGCTACAAGGGCATGGCGAACTTCTACCTCTATCGCCCGGAAGACAGCCGCCAGGCCCTGTTCATCCCGTGGGACAAGGATCAGACCTTCTACAACGCGACGCGCGATATCGGACACGGCCTCGGCAACAACGAGTTGCTGCGCCGGGCGCTCGACGTGCCCGAGCTGCGCGCCGTCTTCCTCGACGCGCTCGAACGGGCGGCGAACGAGGCCGAGGCGTTGGCCGAAGGCGCGAGCCTGCCGTGGATGGAAGGCGAGCTGGTACGAGGCCGCGATCAGATTCGCGCCTCAGTCGTCACCGATCCCGGTCGCTGGTTCAGCGTGAATGACTTCGACGACGAAGTGAACCGCATGATCGAATTCGCCCGCACGCGGCCGGTGTTCGTGCGCTGCCAGGTCGACCAGTGGAGGCATCCAGGGGCGCCGCCGCGCGACTGCGCCGCGCGGTAGCCACACGGCCCAACCTGGACCGAAGCCGTCTTGGATCCCGGTTGCGAAGGATGACCTTCCGGGGTTGCCTCGATTCG
>JAEUQR010000113.1 GCA_016789705.1 Acidobacteriota bacterium | reverse complement strand
CGGCCGCGACGAAGCCGCGCTGTTCGCTTTTGACAGCCGGCTGCACGAGGTGGCCCCGTTTACGGTCGATACGCGTGCCCTGCAAGGTGCGCTGGGGGAGGTCGATCCGTTCGGGGCCACTTCGCTGCACGATGCCATCGCGGAGACGGCACAGAAGATCCACGAGCGGGCCAACAGCCGCCGTGCGATCATCGTGCTCACCGACGGTATCGACACCGCCAGCCGGCTCACGCCGGCGGAAGTTTCGGGCATCGCCAGCGAGATCGACGTGCCCGTCTACGTGATTGCGGTCGTGCTTCCCATCGACAACCCGGATGAAAACGGACGTCCGCAGGACGAACCGCCGGCCTCGGTGGGCACGATTCGAGAGCTTGCAGCGTGGACGGGAGGCGAGCTGTTCTACGCCAGCACGCCGTCGGACACGAGCAAGGTGGCCAGGCAGGTGGTGCGCGAGCTGCGTCAGCAGTATCTGATCGCGTTCGAACCTGGCACGGGGGCCGGCTGGCACCCGATTGAGATTCGGACGACAAGGAAGAACCTGACGGTTCGGGCGCGTGGCGGATACGTCGCGGGCTCGCGCGGTCGGAGTGATAACGAGTTCTAGTGGCCTGGAAATCCACTAGCAGGAACGGCGTCTCAGGAGGACCCACATCATGACGAAGTCCATTTTCGTAGTCAGTTGCTTTGCTGTTACCCTCGCCGTCGCCCCGGCCTGCGCGACCAAGAAGTTCGTGCGCACCGAAGTGGGCCAGGTGAACGACAAGGTGACCACCCTCGGCAAGTCGCTCGAGGAAACGCAGGAGCGCGTGCGCGTCGCCGAACAGAAGATCGGCGAGGTCGACACCAAGGCCGCGCAGGCCGGCCAGGCCGCGCAGGCGGCCGACAAGAACGCCCAGGCTGCCCAGCAGACCGGCAACCAGGCGATGGAAGTGGGCAAGCAGGCCGTCGCCAAGGTGGAGGCCGTCGAAGCCTCGACCAAGAAGCTCATCTTCGAAACCGTGCTGACCGACGACCAGGCCAAGTTCAAGAGCGGCATCGCGAAGCTCTCGGATGAAGCCAAGGCCGCCCTCGATCAGATGGTGGCGCAGGTGAAGTCGCAGAAGTCGGCCATCTGGGTCGAAATCGAAGGCCACACCGACAACGTGGGCGACGCCGCCTACAACGAGCGCCTCGGCCTCGAGCGCGCGGAAGCCGTGAAGCGTTATCTCTACGAGCAGCACCAGGTGCCGCTGCACAAGATGAACGCCATCAGCTTCGGTGAAGAGAAGCCGGTGCAGGACAACAAGACGCGCGCGAACCGCTCGCAGAACCGCCGCGTGGTCATCAAGGTGCTCGCGTAACAGGCGAGCGGCTGGGGACTAGCGGCTAGACTCGACAACTACGACAGCGGCCGGTGGGGCACATGCCTCACCGGCCGTTTGTCTTTCTGCGGGCATTTCTACCCTGCCCGCTCCCAGTTCGAGGCCCCGCTTCCGCGCGCCGTCAGCGCGCCGGCAGCGCGTAGAGGGTTGCGCCAGCGACGCCGGCGGCGACGCGCGCGCCACGGGCCTCGAGCCAGGCCCGCACGCGCGGCCCCGTGTCGTCACGCCAGGCGCCGTCGTGCACGACCACGTGGGTGGCGGGCGCCAGTGCGGCCCAGGCGGCATCCGGGTTCGCCAGCGGCGCCGCCAGCACGGCGCGGCGCGCTTCGTAGCTCGGCGGGAGCACGCCGCTGTAGCCGTTGAGGATGCGTCGCCGGTGGGCGGCCGTAAAATAGGTGTAGCGGATCTCGTATGGAATGTCGCCAAACGGCAGTTCCACCACGATGGCATCAACGGGCAGGGTCGCCACGAAGCGATAGAGGAGCGGTGCGGTCGGGGCGGGCCGAAGGTAATCAGGCGGAACGGCAAGCACCTGTGACGGAAGCGGCCGATCGAGGGGGAACGGCGTCGACCACGCGGTGTGCGTCCCGAACGCCACGGCCACCCACGCAGCAACGACACCGAGCCGCGACCGCGTCAGCCACAACACGCCGACTCCCGCGAGTACCGACACGAAGACCAGCGCCACGGACACATAACGGTGAGCCACGCGGAGGCCTTCGAAGCCAGGCACGAACCGTTGCAGGAGCAGGTACGGACCAGGCACTGCCGAATCGCCAATCGTGATGGCGGGGCCCATGGCGAGCAGGAAGGCCAGAAGCGACAGGAGCGCCAGAACCCAGCGCGCAGCAGGCGTCAGGCTCGGGACGGCACGCCGGGGCGCTGCGGCCCCCACGGCCGCCAGCGCGAGCAGTGGCCCGAGCCAGGGCATTGCCGCCCGATACGCCGCCAGATTGGCCGAGTTGCCGACGACCGCTTCAAGGGACCACGCAAACTGCAGCCCGTCCCGCATCGCCAGGTAGCGGCTCATCAACGGCACGACCGCGGCAGCGTTCACCAGGGCGACGCTCAGGATGAGAGACCATCGTCGACGGTCGCGCAGATGGCCGCGGCGGGCCAGCGCCCACAGCACGAACAGCCCGGTGAACGGCGCACAGAACGCCGTAAGGTAGTTTGACGAGTAGGCGAAGATGGACAACGACGCCGCGGCCGCCACCGCAGCCCTGGCCGATCCGGTCTCCGCCACGCGGTCCAGGGCCCACAGCGCCGTCAGCCACCAACCGTTCGACAACGCATGGAGATGTGAGATCGACCACAGGAAGCGGTAGTCGCTGAACGTGCCGATGAGGCCGGCGGCGGTGGCTGCCAGGTGGCTGCCGGTCAGCTGGCGGGTCAGGCCGTGGGTGGCCACACCCGTCAGCGCCAGCGTGGCCAGCAACACCAGGTTATAGACGAGGATCGGGTTGCCCGTTGCCGCGAAGACCGGAAGACCGAGCGCGCCCTGTGCGAGGAAGTGTTCCGAGTAGGCGAGCGTGCCGGCGTGCGGCGCGAAGATGGGCGCATTCCACATCGTCGCCCATGCGCCAGCGTCACCCTGCAGCAGCGCCAGCAGGTGCTCCTGGACCCACCACAGCGTCCAGGCAATGAAGGTCGAGTCTCCCCAGTCGCCGCCGATGGCCGTCGTCAGGCTGAGCGGCAACGGCCAGGCGACCAGCAGTACTGCTGCGGAGTAGCCGGCAGCGACCAGTACCCAGTCGCGCGCCCGGGTGGCCTGAGCCGGCGCCACCATCACCGCCTGGTCGCCAGCACGAGCAGCGACATGCCGAAGCCCGGCGGGTTCTTTTCTTCGAGTTTCAGCAACGGCATGATCCAATTGAACGCGGCCAGCTGCCCCCTGGGCAGCACGCGGCGCTTGAGTACCCGGGAGTTGAGCCACCAGCCGGCGACGCCGAGGCGGTTCAGGAAACGGATGTCCTGCACGTCGAACCCGCAATCGGTCACGAGCTGCTTCAGTCCGGCCTTGTCGTAGCGCCGGAAGTGCAGCAGCGCCTCGTCGAGTGTGCCGTAGAGCGACGGCATCGACGGCACGAGCAGCACCATCCGGCCGCCCGGCTCGAGCACCGAGGCGAAGTCCGTGAGCGTTGCACGGTCGTCCTTGATGTGCTCGAGCACGTTCATGCAGACGATCGAGTCGATGCGCTCGGCCCGGAGGTCGGCGCGGTCGGCCTCCGACAGCGGGAACGAGAACGACGCCACGCGGACGTGCGGCTTGTCCTCGAAACGCCGCCGCAACTCGCGCAGGTAATGTGCTTCGATGTCGGAGGCGACGACGCGCTCGCGGTCGGCGAAATACCGCGTCTGGTTGCCCACGCCGGACCCCACTTCGAGGATGCGCCTGCCGAGGAACGGGTCGAAGCGATCGTGCAGCCACTTGTTGTAGGCGGTGAGTCCGGCCATGCGGCGCAGGGTGCGCGCGCCGATGTCGTCCGCGGGCGCTTCCCAGCGCGCGAAGCGCAGCAGCGTGTAGACGGCCTTGAAGGCGTCCTTGAGGCCGATCTTCTTGCCCTCGGCGTAGGTGCGGCCGTTGTAGGAGATCGGCACCTCGTAGACGCGCGCGCCCATGCGGGCCACCTTGCAGGTGATCTCGGGCTCGATGCCGAAGTCGCGCGACTGCAGGTCGAGCCGCTGCGCGACGTCACGCACGAAGACCTTGTAGCAGGTCTCCATGTCGGTGAGGTTCAGATCGGTGATGGCGTTCGAGAGCAGCGTCAGCATGCGGTTGCCGATCGAGTGCCAGAAGTAGAGCACCCGGTGGCCGCGGCTGCCGCCGAGGAAGCGCGAGCCGTAAACGACGTCGGCTTTGCCATCGAGGATGGGCTTCAGCAGCAGCGGATACTCGTCCGGGTCGTACTCGAGGTCGGCATCCTGGATGATGACGAAGTCGCCGGTGGCCTGGCGAAAGCCGCGAGCGACGGCCGCGCCCTTTCCCTGATTGACGGGCTGGAGCAGCACGCGCACGTTGCCGGCACCGTCGAGCTCGGCGAGGATGTCGCGCGTGCCGTCCGTCGACCCGTCGTCGATGATGAGCAGCTCGAGGCCGAGGCCCCCCAGGTCCACCGCCTGGACCCTGGCGACGACCTCACGAATGGTGGCCCGCTCGTTGTAGCAGGGCATGACGACGGTGAGCGTCATCTCGACCGTCGAGTATACGTGGGCCGGCGCTTGCCGATCAGCGAGGCGGGCCGGCCGGCGGCGACCAGCGGGCGAAGCGGGCGAGCGTATAGACGGCCTTGAATGCGTCCTTGAGGCCGATCTTCTTGCCTTCTTCGTAGGTGCGGCCGTTGTACGAGATCGGCACTTCGAACACCCGGGCCCGCATCCGGGCGATCTTGCAGGTGATCTCGGGCTCGATGCCGAAGTCGCGCGACTGGACGTCGAGGCGTTGCGCGATGTCCCGGCGGAAGACCTTGTAGCAGGTCTCCATGTCGGTGAGGTTCAGATCGGTGATGGCGTTTGAGAGCAGCGTCAGCAGCTTGTTGCCCACCGAGTGCCAGAAGTAGAGCACCCGATGTCCGCCCTGGGCGCCGAGGAAGCGCGAGCCGTAGACGACGTCGGCTTTGTCCTCGAGGATCGGGCGGAGCAGCAGCGGGTATTCGCGCGGGTCGTACTCGAGGTCGGCGTCCTGGATGATGACGATGTCGCCGGTGGCTTCGCGGAAGCCGCGGGCCACGGCCGCGCCCTTGCCCTGATTCACCGGCTGGAGCAGCACGCGTACCCCGCCCGTGCCATCGAGCCCGGCGAGGATATCGCGGGTGCCGTCCTTCGAGCCGTCGTCCACGATCACGATCTCGAGTGTCACGCCGCCGAGGTCCACGGCCTGCACCTGGCCGACGATCTCGCGGATCGTGGCGCGTTCGTTGTAGCAGGGCATGACAACCGAGAGTTTCATCGCGTCGTCGAGTATACCCGCGCCACGGCAGGCGTACGAACGAACGCCGGTGCCACCCGCGGACGCGGGCCACACCGGCGCGAACTGAAACGCCGGCTTACGGCGTGACGGTGAGCTGGCCGCGCGTTTCGCCGCCCGGGTTCACCGCGCTGTGGATGTTCACGTACACCTGGCCGCCGATGAGTGACTGGATGAAGTCCTCCCAGGTGCGAATGCCCTGGTCGGCGCGCACGCGCAGCGAGGACGGCGCCACCGTGCCGCTCAGCGTGAAGTCGTTCGAGACGTTGGCGGGGGGCGCCAGGTCGACGACGACCGGGCCGCCCACGCCGGCGCCGCCGACGTGGAAGTGGCCGCCCACCGCGCCGCTCGGCAGGTTGAAGACGTTCACCGTGTAGGTCACTGTCTGCGTGGCCAGGTTGACGAAGATCTCGGCCGTGCCGGTGGCGCCGGTCACGACGGCCGCGGGCGTTTCGTTCGCGCCCGAGAGCACCGCCGTCAGCCGGATCGTCTGCGCGCTGGCCAGGGCGCTCGTGCCGAGCACCAGGGCTGCCGTGGCCACCACCTTCATCATCACTCGTCGCATGGGGAGTCTCCTTTGCCGGCGTCGAATCGGGGACGTCCGCGGCAGGTCCACATGCCTCGCACGATTCACGCCAGCCGGGAGATGCGGCAATCTGCGCGTGTTTCCGCTGGTCGCGTCGCCGGACACGGTCCGCGGCTTACGCGGACCGAAATGCCTTACGTGGACCGTAAACGCGCCGCGCGCGACTAGTGCGGCGCCTTGGCCGACTTCAGCATCTTCTCGAGCTGCCCGAGCCGCTCGTTGCTGCCGAGGAGCGCCAGCGTGTCGCCGGGCTGCACGATGTCGTCGGGACCGGGCGAGACGGTGGTGAAGTCGCCGTGGCCGGTCTTGGACGTGCGCTTGATGGCGATCGTGGTGAGGCCGAAGCGGGCTCGCAGGCCGATGTCGCGCAGCGTCTTGCCGAAGAACTCCGCCGGCGCCGGCACCTCGACGATCGAGAAGTCGCCCGAGAGCTCGATGTAGTCGAGCACGTTCGGGATGACGAGGCTGTGGGCGATGCGCACGGCCATTTCGCGCTCAGGGAACACGACACGCGTCACCCCGAGCTTCTCCAGGATGCGCCCGTGCAGCGGCGTCACCGCCTTGGCGACGATGTTCTCGATGCCCAGTTCCTTCACGAGCGTGACGACGAGCAGGCTCGACTCGATGTTCTCGCCAATCGAGACTACCGCCACGTCCACGTCCTGGATGCCGGCGGCGCGCAACGCGCGTTCGTCGGTGGCGTCGAGTCTGACCGTCTGCGACACCTGGTCGGCGAGCGCCGTGACGCGATCGTCGCTGCCGTCGATGCCGATGACCTCGTGCCCGAGCTGCGACAGGGTCGTGGCCATCGCAGCGCCGAAGCGCCCGAGGCCGATCACCGCGAATGTCCGTTTGGCCATATGTGTTACCCGACGAGAATCTTGCCTTCCGGATACCGGATCTTCGCCTGCGCGGCGCCGCGGCGGGCCACGGCGATGGCGAGTGTGAGCGGCCCGAGGCGGCCGATGAACATCATCAGCATGATGAGGACCTTGCCGGACGGCGAGAAAAATGCCGCGAGGCTCACCGGCGCGCCGTTCTCGCCCATGCTCAGGCCCACCGTGCCGAAGGCCGACGTGGTTTCGAAGAGCGTCTTCAGCAGGTCGCGCCCTTCGGTGAGCAGTAGCACCCAGGCCACCGAGTTCATCGTGACGAATGCGATGAGCGACACGAAGAAGGCCTTGGCCACGAGTTCGGGCGCCAGCCGGCGCTTGTAGATGACCGTGTCGTTCTCGCCGCGCACGGTGGCCCAGAGCGCCGCCAGCGTGATCGAGAATGTGGATGTCTTGACGCCGCCGCCGGTGCTGCCCGGCGAGGCGCCGATGAACATGAGGCCCATCATCACGAAGAGCGACGGCACCGTCATGGCGCCGATGTCGAGCGTGTTGAAGCCGGCGGTGCGTGTCGTGACCGACTGGAACCACGCCGCCAGCACCTTCTCGCCAACCGGCAGCGAGGCGAGCGTGCGCGGGTTGTTCCACTCGAGCGCCAGCAGCATCACCGTGCCGCCGACGAGCAGCGCGGCGGTGGCGGCCAGCACGAGCCGCGTGTGCACCGACAGCTTCACCGTGCCGCGGTGGCGCGAGAGCAGCTCCGCCCACACGAAGAACCCGAGGCCGCCGGCGATGATGAGCACCGTGATGACGAGGTTCACGACGATGTCGCCGCGCCACGACATCAGGTTGTCGCTCCAGAGCGCGAAGCCGGCGTTGTTGAAGGCCGAGACGGCGTGGAAGAGCCCGTACCACGCGGCCGTGCCGGCGCCGAGCGTCGATGTCCACCACAGCGCGAGGATGAGCGCGCCGGTGAGCTCGAAGGCCAGCGTGAGTTTGAGCACCGTGCCGGCGAAACGCACGAGGCCTTCCATGTCATGCGCGTTCAGCGCTTCCTGCAGGGTCAGGCGTTCCTGCAGCGTCACGCTGCGGCCGAGCGCGGCGACGAGCACCGTGCTCATGGTCATGTAGCCGAGACCGCCGGCCTGGATGAGGAGCAGCACCACGATCTGTCCGAAGGTGGACAGGTCGACGGGCGTATCCACGGTGATGAGGCCCGTGACGCAGACCGCCGAGACTGACGTGAAGAAGGCGTCGAGGATCGAGACCTGACGGCCGGCCGCCGCCGACACCGGGAGTGCCAGCAGCACGCCGCCCACGGCGATGATTCCGAGGAAGCTGAATGCCAGGAACTGAGAAGGCGACAGGGAGCGCCGGCGAGCCAAGACCCGGATTGTGACACAGCCGCCGCGCCGAGGTCGGGGGTGCGGCGGGGCCTCAGCGCAGGGCGCCCAGGTCGAACGTGCCCTTGCCGAGGGTCGCGGCGCCGTCTTTCACGACCACCTCGTAGCGGCCGCGGGCGAGGGGCCGGGCGTCGAAGCGGGCGTGCAGCCAGCCGCCGGTGAGCGGCTCGCTGCCGGTGATGACGGGCACCGAGGGCGGCGGGAACGGCCACCACGGGGCGTCCATCGGCGGCGGATCCCAGAACAGGCCGAACCGCGGCCGGCGGTCGGTGCCCTCGGGCACGAGCGGCATCGGCGTGCCGGCCCCGTCGAGCGGCACGAGCAGCACGTCGATGAGCGGCACGCCCACGTAGTTGTTCTGCGGGTGGAACTGCAGCTCGACGATCACCTCGAGCAGGCCGCGCCACGGCTTGAGAGCCTCGGTCATCTGCCGGACGCCGTAGTTACGATCGAGGATCCGCATCTTCTCTTCCACGAGCAGCACGACGCGGCGGTACTCGGAGACGAGCGAGATGCGGCGCACTGCCTCGCCAGGCAGTCGGAAGTAGCCGTCGTGGAACGTGCGGCGCTCGTCGCGCGTGGCCTGACGGGCGAAGAGGATCGCCTGGTCGATGGCGTCGGCATCGAGATGCGCGTCGATGGCGCCCGCCGGCGCCAGCGCGCAGAGCGCGAGTGCCAGCGTCAGACACACGCCCGCGAACCTGAGGCTGACCGGCGTCGGGCGCATGGCGTGTTCGAGAATACCGCGACCGGCTACCATGCGAAGGCCGGCCCGCGCCGGGGGAGGACACCGTGACACTCGAGGGACGCGCCGCGCTCATCACCGGAGGCGCCCGCATGGGCGAGGCCGTGGCCGCGACGCTCGCGACGCTCGGCGCCGATGTGGCGCTGGTCTACCGCGCCTCCGCCGGGCCGGCCGAGCGGGCCGCCGCGGCCGTGCGCACCCGCGGACGCCGGGCGCTCACGCTCGACGCCGACCTGTCCGACCCGGCCGCCTGCCGCACCGTCGTGCAGGAGGCCGCCGCGACGTTCGGCCGCCTCGACGTGGTCGTGAACATGGCGTCGATCTACCGGGCGACGCCACTCGACACCCTAGATGCCGCGGCCTGGGACGCGCAACTCGCCGTGGACCTGCGCGCCACGTTTCTGGTCAGCATGGCCGCGGTGCCGCACCTGCGGGCCGCCGGCGGTGGACGCATCATCAACTTCAGCGACTGGACCTCGGCGAGCGGGCGTCCGCGCTACCCCGGCTACGTGCCGTATTACGTGGCGAAGGCGGGGGTGAAAGCGCTCACCGAGGCGCTGGCGCTCGAGCTGGCGGCCGACAGGATTCTGGTGAATGCCGTGGCGCCGGGCCCCATTCTGCCCCCGTCCGGCGCCTCAGCGGCGGAGGTGAGCGCCGTGGAACAGGCCACGCCACTCGGCCGCTGGGGCGGCGAGGCGGAAATCGCCCGGGTGGTGGCGTTCTTGTGCGAGAGCGACTTCGTGACCGGCGACACCGTGCGCGTCGATGGCGGCCGCCATCTGAAATGACGGCACAGAAGTTCGCACTTGACACATGGTGTGACAACACCTAAATTATAGACATGGCCACGCCGCTCCACGCCGAGCTGCAACAGACACGCCCGTTCGACCTTCTCGAGGAAGAGGCGCATGTCAGCATCGGGCGGACGGCGGCCCTGCTCGACCGGGCGTTCGCGCAGCTGCTGAAGCCGCACGGCATCACCCCCACGCAGTACAACGTCCTGCGAATCCTGCGCGGCGCCGGCGCCGCCGGGCTCTGCCGCAACGAAGTCGGCGCCCGCCTGGTCACGCCAGTGCCCGACGTGACACGCCTGCTCGACCGCATGGCCGACCTGAAACTCATCGCCCGGCAGCGGTCCGACGAAGATCGCCGTCTCGTCCGCACGCACCTCACGGCCAAGGGGCTCGACCTCGTGAACGGCCTCGACAGTGTGCTGCGGGCGTCGCACCAGAAACGCCTCGCCCACATCCCCCGCGAACGGATGCAGGCGCTCGTCGACACACTCGCCGAGGTCCGCGCCCACCTGTAAGACCGTCTGAAACCGATCCAGGCCTGACCGCGTCGAAATACGTGTTTACACACTAACAGTCACAACCCGCACATCTCAGAGGGAGCCATCATGAGCACCGCCACCGCCGTCCGCGCCTTCGCCATCGACAAGACCCACTCGGAAGCCGCCTTCCAGGTGCGCCACCTCATCACCAAGGTGCGGGGCCGCTTTGGCGACTTCGCCGGCACCGTCCAGTTCGATGCCGACGAGCCGGCGCGCTCGTCGGTGAACTTCACCATTCAGGCCGCGAGCATCGACACCGCCACGCCAGACCGCGACGCGCACCTGCGCAGCGACGACTTCTTCGCGGTCGACAAGTACCCGACCATCACCTTCGAGAGCACCGGCATCACTCCGGCCGGCGGCAACGACTACCAGGTGGCCGGCAACCTGACGATGCGCGGCGTCACCAGGCCCATCACCATTCCGGTGACCCTGCTCGGCACGGCCGTGGACCCGTGGGGCAACCAGAAGGTCGCGTTCGAAGGGGAAGTGACGATCAACCGTAAGGACTACGGCCTGAACTGGAACGCGGCGCTCGAGGCCGGCGGCTTCCTGGTGGGCGACGACGTGAAGATCAGCCTGTCGATTCAGGCCGCGGCGGTGAAGTAAGTGTGAGGGGGACTGTCCCCATTCTGGGCCGGCCCAGAATAGGGACAGTCCCTCGACGCTACCGCGACTTGAGCGTGATGCGCTGGACGCGCCAGTTGGTCATCTCGCCCACGAGCAGCTCCGTCTCGCTGCGGCAGTCGAGCGAGTTGGCGAGGCCGAACTGCTTGGGCAGCTTGCCGGCGCTGCCGAACTTGCCCACCACCGTGCCATCGAGCGTCACCTTGTAGATCGCGGCGTCTTCCATCCCGTCCGGATCCCCGGCGTGCGAGATGAAGAGATGCTGCGTGGCGCCCTTCGTGATGCACATCGCGAGTGGCGTGCCGATGTTGCCGAACTGGTTCAGCACCTTGCCCTCGCTGTCGAACACCTGGATGCGCCGGTTACCGTAGTCGGCCGCGTAGACGTTGCCCTTGGCATCGATGGCGAGCGCCTTCACGCCGCGGAACTCGCCGGGCTGTGAGCCCGTGGCGCCCCACTGCTTGATGAAGCGGCCTTCCTTGTCGAACTTCGCGATGCGGTTGTTCGCGCCCATGCCGTCGGCGATGTAGATGTTGCCCGCCGCGTCCCACGCCACGTCCGACGGACGGAAGAACGTCGAGCCGGGTGTGCCTTCGCCCGGACGGCGATTGGCCGCGGCCCCAGCCGGACCTCCGGCGCCCCCGGGCGCGCCGGCAGGCGCACCCGCGGTGGGCGCGGGCGGCGGCGCGGCCGGACGCACCGGCATCGTCTCGGGCTTGCGTCCGAGCACGAGCGCCACCTGGCCGTTGGTGTCGAACTTCACCACCTGATTGGCGCCGGCGTCGATCGTCCACACGTTGTCCTGGGGGTCGATGCGCAGGCCGATTGCGGCGTTGAAGCCGTAGACGTCCTGCCCGAGCTCGCGAACGAACTTGCCGCTCGCATCGAACTGGAAGAGCCGCGAGCCATTGCGGTAGAAGGTGCGGTTGTCGCCGAGCGTCGCATACGGATGCCCGGTGCGCGTGTAGACGAAGAGCTGCCCCTTCGAATTCGCGCCGACGCCGCCCACCTCGCCAACGAACGTGTCGGGCGGCGTGCGCAGGAAGTCGGCATTGGTGTCGAACGCCAGTTCCGGCACCGGCGCCTGCGCGACCAGTGCGGCGCTGGCGGTGACGAGCGTGAAGGACAGAGCCTTGAGTGTGCGGGTCATGGGCGTGGCTCCTACCGGGCGCTCGTCGTGGCGGCGGCCTTCAGCAGGATCTTCTGCGAACGCCAGTTGTTGATTTCGGCCGTATAGATCACGTTCGGATCGCGGCAGTCCATCTGGTGGATGGTCGCGAACTCCCCGGCCGCCTTGCCGGCGCGGCCGAACTTCCCGATGATCGTGCCGTCGAGCTCCATCTTGTAGACCTCGCCGGTGAACTCGGCGCCGGCGGCCGGCGCGCTGTCCTGCCACGAGTTCGACGAGTAGAGATACTGCTTGCCGGGGTTCTTCGGGCCGGGACCGCCCGACACGCAGACCGCCCACGGGTTGCCGACATTCGGGTAATTCGCCTTCCAGTTCAGGTTGTTGTCGAGCACCTGCACACGCGCGTTGCCGCGGTCGCCCACGTAGACGTTGCCCTGGAAGTCGGTGGCGATCGAGTGCGGCGTGTTGAACTCGAGGTTGCCGTTGCCGCGCTTGCCCACGGCCTTGAGAAACCGTCCGGTCTTGTCGTACTTCACGACGCGCGCGTCGAAGTAGCCGTCGGACACAAAGATGTTGCCCTGCTGGTCGAACGCCACGTCGGTCTGGCGGCCGAAGCGATACTTCTCGTTGCGGCCGTGGTACGTGCCGTTGCCCGGCATGTTGAGAATCGACTGCACCGGATCTTCACGCCGGCCGATCGTCATCAGCACGCGGCCCTCCGGGCTGAACTTGATGAGCATGTCGGTGCCTTCGTCGACCGCCCAGATGTTGTCTTCGGCGTCCACGCGCACGGAATGCGCGAACGCGAAGCCGTAGTTGTTGCGGCCGATCTCGCGCACGAACGTGCCATCGGGCGTGTACTCGAAGAGCCGCGTCTCGTTGGCGCGGTGATACACGTAGATGTTGCCCTTGGAGTTGGTGGCGATGCCCATGTTCTCGCCCGTGTAGATGCCGGGCGGATGCTTGAAGAAGTTGGGCACCGCTTCGTGCGGGATGACGGGCACGTTCGTGGCCGTGGCCCGCGTCTGCGCGCTGAGCGAGGGGAGCGTGAACGACGCCGCGGCGGCGAGCGCGGCAATCGTGGAGACGAGCGGCAGCAGACGCATCATCACAGAGTCCTCCGGACATGCCAGGCGGGAGACGGCCGGGCTGGAAGCAGGGACTCTATTACGACCGGGACCGCGGGAACAAGCGACCGGAGTGCGCCGCTCCGGGCCATGGGCTGGCGGTCAGCCGATGCGGGCGCGGGGTAGGATACGCCGCATGCCGACCATCTGGAATGACGCCGACCGCGACGCCCTGGCCGGGCGCGTCCGCGCGCTGACACCGGCGAACACCGCGAAGTGGGGACGCTTCTCGGTCGCCGGCATGGTCGCCCACCTGAACGACGCGCTGCGGATGGCGTCCGGCGATCTGCGGGTGACGGCCAAGGCGCCGCCGTTCCTCAAGTGGGCGCCCGTGCGCTATCTCATCATCCACGTGCTGCCGATGCCCAAGGGTGCGCCTACGGCTCCCGAGCTCATCGCGCGCTCCACGGCCGCCGACCTTGCGCACGAGCAGCAGGCCTTCGAGACGTTGCTCGCCGACCTGCCACGCCGCCAGACCCTCGCGCCCACCCATCCCGCCTTCGGCCGGATGACGCGGGGAGACTGGGGCGCCATCGTGCACAAGCACACGGACCATCACCTGCGCCAGTTTGGCGCGTGAGTCCGGATGAGAGGCGCGTGGCGATTTGTCACGGGGTCTGTCACCGTCACCACTTCGTGACCGTGACAGACCCCTTTACAAACGGTGACCGTGACAGACCCGGTGACAAAGGTGGCGCTATTTGCTCCAGGGTGGCGTGACCTTGTTGCTGCGGGCGTAGGCGATGAGCTGACCGAGGTGCTCGTGCACGTGGGTCACCGTCATCACCCACGTCGTGCGCACACTGCTCTCGCGGCCGAACATCTTCATCGTCTGGTCCATCTTCGCGTCGGGCGTATCGGCCATCGCCTTCTTCAGGAACGCGAACGACTGCTCCACTTCGGCGATGATCTCGGCGCGCGCACGCGCCTTCTTCTCGTACGCCTCGACCGTCTTGTAGTCGGTGCCCGAGATGCCTGTGGCCGGCGGCGCGGTGGCGCCGAGCGCGATCGGCAGGAAGTAATTGTCGGCGGCCACGTGTGTGAAAGCTTCGCCCACGGATCGCACGCCCGGCATCGGCCGCCAGGCATACGAGGCCTCGGGCATGGCCTTCGCGAGCCCCACGATCTTGCTTTCGACGTCGGTGATGTCCGCGATGAGGTCGCCCATGAGTCCGGCGCGTTTGGGCTGCGCGGCCAGGGTCAGCGACGCGACGGCGACAAGAGTAGCGAGTACGAACAGGCGGCGGTGCATCGACATGAGGGTCCTCCGGCGCCGGCATGGCGCGCTGGGCAGAACCGCATCGTAGTGCAGGGTGGCGTCCTGAGCGCGTCAGTCGTCCCCGCCGTTCGTCCCGGCGGCCGTCACTCGCCGACGAGCGATTTCGTCAGGATGAGGTACGGGGACTCGCGGAAGCCGAAGCGCTGGTACGCGCGCAACGCCCTGGCGTTCGTGTTGAAGCCGTAGAGCCGCAGGTCGAGCGCGCCGCCCGCCTTCGCTTCCTGCACGAGATGCCGCAGCATGATGTCCACGAGCCCGGTGCCGCGGTGCTCGGGCACGATGTAGAGGCTCTGGATCCACCAGTAGTCGCCGCCGCGGAAGTTGCTCCATTCGGTGACGATCGAGCAGCTGCCGACGAGAGCGCCCTGCGATTCCACCACCCAGTAGCGCACCTTCGGCGGCGTCAGGAAGGCTCCGGCCACGCCGCGTTGTACGTCGGTGCGAATCAGCGACCGCCGTTCGGCGTCGAGGGCTTCGGCGATGGTGAAGGAGACGAGCGTCTGGCTGTCGGCGACCTCCGCCGGGCGGATGAGATAGGTGGCCGCCGGGTGCGCGGCGGTATCGGCACACATGATCTGAGCGTACACGAAGTCGGCGAGTCGACGCGCGACGACCGGCACACCGTGCCGCGAGATCCAGAACGCCCGGTCGGTCGATGCGTCAGGGGCTCGCCGTCAGCTGCACCGCACGCTCAGGCACTTCGTGATCTGGAGCGACTCATTGAAGTTCGTCAGCAGCGTGCGCCACGCGATCACGGGAAACCCGTCGCTCCCGATGGCGACCGACGGCATGCCGCCGCCGAGCTCCGTCGGTCCGACGTTCGACGACGTGGCGGTTGCGCACAAGGCGTCGTCGCAGTGGGTGACGCGGATGCCGCCGCCGACCGATCCGGCGTGCGCGATGATCGGCAGCGCGTCGCTACCGATGGCGATCGAGGTTTCGTAGCCCAGGTTGTTCACCGCGTCGATGGTGCGCGAAGTGGCCGTGCCGCACACGACTGTGTCGCAGTGAGAGACACGCAGCCCGTTGCCGGCTTCGAGGTGCGCGACCATTGCCAGGCCGTCGGTCCCGATGACGATCGACGCATGACTGCCGACATTGCCGGCGCTGTCGACGGTGGCCGAGGTGGCGGCCGTGCAGGCCGTATCGGAGCAGTGCGTGACCCGCAGATCGAACGTTGCGGCATCGAAGTGGCTGACGATCGCCAGGTTGTCGGCGCCGATGGCGATCGACGAAAAGTAGCCGACGCTGCCGGGTGTATCAACGACGGTCGTCACGGCGTTCGTGCACGCGACGTTGCTGCAGTGGGTCACTCGCAGGTTGTCGCCGTTGTCGTCGAAGTGGCTGATGATGGCGAGGCCATCGCTACCGATGGCGAGTGACGCGTAGTCCCCGACGCCGGAGGTCGGATCGACCGTGGTCGCGGTCACCGACGCGCACGCCACGTCGTTGCAGTGCGCCACGCGCAGGTTGCCGAAGTTTCCGGCCTGGAAGGCCACGATCGGAAAGCCGTCACTGCCGATGGCGAGTGACGTGTGGTTACCGCGCGCCAGCCCGGCATCCACGACCACGTCGGAGTAGCCCTGGCAGGCGGTGTTGGCGCAGCGCAGCACGCGCACGTTGGACGTGTTCGGTTCGATGTGACTGATGACCGGCAGCCCGCCGGGGCCGATGACGGCCGAGGGGCCACGCCCGGCCCCGTTCGGCGGCGCCACCACCACCGTGCTCGCCAGGCCGCCGATCGGCTGGCACAGCAGGCTGCCGTTGCTCTGCACGCCGCGCAGGTACTGACCCACCGGACAGGCGCCCAACCCGGAGACACTACTCGCGACGAGCGCCGGCGAGATCGCTCCGGGCGCGAGGACCGCAGATGTGACGGCGCCAGCCGCCAGGTGCGCGCTCGTGATGCTGCCGGGCGCGATGCCACCGGCGGGAATCGGCCGCACGCCGCCGCCGTTCCCCGCCCCCGGGGTGAGGACGAAGATGCCGCTGTTCCCGGCACTGTCCGTCCACGGCCCGCCGAGCGACGCCAGGCTGATGCGCGCGTCGATATGGATGGGCGTGGCGCCGGTCGTGCTCACAGTGGTGAGGCCGAAGCCGATCGTGCCGTCGGGATTCGGGAAGGCGCGCCCGACCACGCTCGCCAGACGTCCGGCGCCGCAGAGATCGTCGGTGCCGTCCACGTGATACTGGCCGCCCTGCTGGACGATCGTCAGGGTGACCACGTTGCAGAACGGCTGCAGTTGCCAGCGGAAGGCGCCGATCGTCTGCGCGTCAGCCGCCCCGCTACCCATCATGGCAAATACGGCCGCCACGACCATCCCCGTCACAGGTCCTCGCATGTCGGCTCCCCCCAGGTCTTCTGGGGAAAGCGGAGGAACAGTGCGGATCGGGTCAGCGCCCGGCGCGGGCCGCCAGCCCGTCGTAGAGCTCGATGAAGCCGGGCTCGGACCCGGCCGGCACCGAGGCCTTGCCGTCGGTGCGGCGGACGCTGGCGACGAGCCGGCGCGCCTCGGCGCGCCACTGTTCGCGCGCGGGGTCGCGCGGGGCGCCTGCCGTGCGGTCGAGAAGCGTTTCGGCCAGGCGCAGCGCCGCCCACGCGCGGTCGGCGCGGTTGCCTGGCAGGTCGCCGACCCGCGTCCGCAGGTCCTCACGCAGGCGCAGCTCCTCACGGTAACGCGCTACGCTCGCCGCGAGGTCTCCGGCCTGCCGCGCGGCAATCGCCAGCCGGCCATACAGGGTAGCGGTGCCGCTCATCGCCCGGACGTTTCGCGGATCGGCGGCCATCGCCGCCTTGCGGATCGCGAGCGCCTGATTCCACAGCACGACCGCGTCGCTCCACAGCTCGCGTCGCGACTGCACGAGCGCCAGGTCCGAGAGCGTGAACGTGATGTCGTAGCGGGTCTGCGGCCGATCGTCCAGCCGCAGCGCCTCCTCGTCGAGTGTCAGCGCCTGGCGATACCGCTGCTCGCTCTCATCCAGCTGGTCGAGGCGCAACAGCACGCCGCCGAGACGCTTGAGGGCGTAGCTGTGGTCGCGGATGTCTTTGAGGGCCCGGCGCTCACGCGGCACGCGTTCGAACTGACGCACCGCGTCGCGATAGGCCGCTTCGCCCAGCGCGAACTCCTCGTTCTCCACGTGCATCCGGCCGATGTCCGAGTAGCCCTTGGCCACGACGAGGGCAGCCTCGCCGGTGGTGTCGCGCTGCTGCAGCTCGCGCACGAGCGCCGCGTGGCGCGCCTGCCAGGCGCGCGCGTCGTCGTCGCCGCGCGCCGTGCGCACCGACGCCAGATCACCGGCCGCGCTCAGTGCCCGCACGAGCGGCGGGATGGCCTGCGGCTGCGCCACCCGTACCTCGTCAGCGAGCCGCATCGACTTCTGCAGGCTGGCGACCGACGCCGCCGTATCGCCCACGTTCTCGCTGAGCGAGTTGCCCTGCACGTTGGCGAGCTGGTGATAGCCGGCCGAGAGCTCGAGCTTCAGCGCGTGGTCGTCACCGGCGTCGGCGGCCAGACCGTCGAGGAACTGCACGGCACGGTCGAGCAGCAGCCGCCTCGCGTCGGTGGCGCCGGCCACCGGCACGAGCGCCCCATGCACGTCGAAGAGCAGCGAGCGCGAGAACTCCTCCACCTGGCGGAAGCGGTTCTGGGCCTTGTCGCGCTCGGCCTGCGCGATGCGGGCCTGCCACGCCGTGGCGGCGCCGCCGCCGGCCAGCGCCAGCACCAGCGCGGCGGCCGCCGCGACGGCCATCCGGTTGCGGCCGACGAAACGCCGCACGCGGTAACTCACCGACGCCGGCGCCGCGACCACGGGGTAGCCCGATTGCCACGCGCGCAGATCGGCGGCGAACTCCGCCACCGTGACGTAACGCTCATCGGGCGCCTTGCGCAGTGCCTTGCCGACGATGGCGTCGAGGTCGCCGGTCAGGGACGGCCGGCGATCCGCCGGGGCCACGGTGCTCGCCGGCGGCGGATCCACCTCGCAGACCGTGCGCATGACGTCGAGCGGCGAGAGGCCGGCAAGCGCGTAGGGATGTTTGCCCGCGAGCAGCACATAGAGCAGCACGCCGAGCGAGTAGACGTCGCTCGCCGTCGTCACCCGCTCACCGCGGATCTGTTCCGGGCTTGCGAATTCCGGCGTGAAGCTCGAAAGCCCGGTGCGGGTCGTGCCAATCGACACCCCGCCTTCCTCCGAGAGCAGCGTCGCGATGCCGAAGTCGAGCAGCTTCGGCTGTCCGTCGGCCGTCACGAAGATATTGGCGGGTTTGAGGTCGCGGTGCACCACGAGGTGACGGTGCGCGTAGGCCACGGCATCACAGACCCGTTCGACGAGCTGCACCTCGTCACGCACGATCAGGCGGCGTTCGGCGCACCACGCGGTGACCGGCTGCCCGTCCACGAGTTCCATGACGAACCACGCGACGCCGTCGTCGGTCGTGCCCGAATCGAGCAGCCGCGCGATGCCCGGATGATCGAGCGCGGCGAGCACGCGGCGTTCGGCGCGGAAGCGCTCGGCGAACCCCGCGCTCCACGCCGGCAGGATTTTCACGGCCACGGCCCGATCGAACTCCTGGTCGTCGCGTCGCGCCTCGTACACGACGCCCATGCCGCCCCGGCCAAGCTGGCGGGTGAGACGCCAGGCGCCGAGCCGCCGCCCGATGAGCGCGTCGGTCACGGTGTCTTCGAGCGCCGCCACCGGATTGGCCGGTTGTTCGAGATAGTCGGGATCCGTGTCGTACGCCTCGAGCATCGCCCGCACTTCGGCGCGCAACTCGTCGTCGGCGCCGGTCGCCTCGAGCCAGGCCTCGCGCGCGGCGGGGGGCACCTGACTGGCGCTGTCGAAGAGATCGGTGATGCGAGCCCAGCGCTCTGGCGTCATGGGGCGACCTCGGGCGCAAGGCGCGTCAGCTTTGCTGTGATGGCAGCGGCCCGGGTCGCGCCAGGCGCCGTGCGCGCACCGGTCGCGACGAGCGCCGCGAAGCCGTCGCGTGCCGCCGTGTAGGCCGCCACGGCCTCACGCGCCGCCGCCGGATCGCCCGTCTCGGCCGCAAGCGCGCTCAGCGCGTCGCCCAGCCCCTCGTGCGCCGTGAGCCGCTCCGTCTGTTTGCGTTCGGCCACGCGGGGATCGCGGAAGAGCTCGACCGAGGCGCGGAACGCGTCGGCGCTCGACGCGAAGCGCCGCGCCGCCAGTTCGATCTGTCCGAGCGTCGTCCAGGTCGCGGCAAAGTCGAACTGGAACTGCCGCGATCCAGGGCTCGCGGCCGTCGTGGCCTCGAAGAGCGCCACGGCCGCCGTGGCCTCCCGGCGCGCCGGATCCAGTTCGCCGCGTCGCAGGTGGGTGATGGCCACGTTCTGCCGCGTGGTGGCCAGGTCGAAGCGGACCGTGACGTCCTTCGGATCGAGCGCGGTCGCGGCTTCGAGCAGCGCGATCGCCTCGGTCTCGAGTCTCAGCGCGTCGTGCAGCCGCCCGACTTCCTTCTGCGCGGCCGCCGTGCGGATGAGGGCCTGCGACAGGCGGCGTCGCACGGTGCTCTCAGGGGTGCCGGGCGGAGGCGTTCGCGCCATGTCGAGCGCCCGTTCGAAGCGGCCGAGCGCCTCGTCGAACTGCTCCGCGTAATAGTAGATGTCGCCCGAGTTGCTGAGCGTGGCCGCGAGGCTCTGGTTCACTTCCGGTGACGCATCGGTCCGCGCGAGCCTGGCTTCGAGGATCGCGATGGCGCGATCGAAGGCCGCGGCCGCCTCGCGTGTGCGGCCCGCCCAGCCGTGCGCCACGCCGATGCGTCCGTGCGCGCGCGCCAGCATCAGCATCGTGGCCTCGTCGGGCGCCTTCTTCATCGCCGGCGTGATGAGGTCGAGCACGCGCGTGTAGCGCGCCACCGCGTCGTCGAGCTGGTTTTCGCCGAGCGCGAGGTCGCCGAGCAGCAGTTCCGCCTGCGCCAGCCCGCGCCGGCTGTCGTCGCCGGGACGCGCCGCGAACACCGCCTGCCGCAGCGTCAGCAGCTTCCCGTAGCTGACACGCGCCGCCTGCACGTCGCCGACGTTCGCGTCGAGGTGGTTGCCCTGGACGTCGCCGATCTTCTGGTACGCCTGGGCGAGCTCCGCCTTGAGGTCGAGATCGTCGGCCGAGAGCGCGGCCAGCCGGTCCAGGTAGGCGAGCGCTTCCGTCACGAGCAACTGGCGCGCGGCCGTGGAGCCCGGCACCGCCGCGATGGCGTCGTAGAGCGGCCCGACCACGGCGTTCGCCAGCGCGCGGACATCGTTGAAGCGCGCCTCCGCGCTGGCCTTCTCGGCGCGCGCGATTCGCGCCTGCCACACCGCCACGGCGCCGCCGCCCACGACCGCCACCGTCACCATGGCGGCCGCGGCGACGAGCAGGCGGTGGCGGCGCACGAATCGCCGCGCGAGGTAGGCCATCGACGCCGGCACCGCCGTGACCGGCCGGCCTTCGCGCCAGGCCCGCAGATCGTCGGCGAAGGCGGCCACGGTGGCGTAGCGTTCCGCCGGCGCCTTGCGCAGCGCGCGGGCGACGATGTTGTCGAGGTCGCCCCTGAGGGCATCGGCCGTCGACGTGTCGGCCACCGAGCTTGCCCGCGCCGGCTCGACCTCGCAGATCGCGCGCATCACCTCGAGCGGCGGCTGGCCGGCCAGATCGTACGGACGGCGGCCGGTGAGCAGCACGTAGAGCAGCACGCCGAGCGAATAGATGTCGCTCGATGTCGTGACGCGATCGCCCCGCACCTGTTCCGGGCTGGCGAATTCCGGCGTGAAGCTCGAGTGACCCGTGCGCGTCGCGCCGATGGCCACGCCACTCTCCGCCTCGAGCAGCGTCGCGATGCCGAAATCGAGCAGCTTCGGCCGCCCGTCGCCGGTCACGAGGATGTTCGCCGGCTTGATGTCGCGGTGCACGACCAGGTGCTGGTGTGCGTACGCCACCGCGTCGCAGACGCGCAGGAAGAGGTCCACGCGCGCGCCGAGCGGCAGCGATCGCTCGCGGCACCAGGCGTCGATGGGCGCGCCGTCCACGAACTCCATCACGCAGTAGGGCAGGCCGTCGTCGCCCGAGCCGGCGTCGATGAGACGGGCGATGCCCGGGTGGTCCAGGCCGGCCAGCACGCGGCGCTCGAACCGGAACCGTTCGGTCAGCGTGCCGGCGCTCCACGCGGGCAGCACCTTCACGGCGGCCCGTCCGTCGAAGGCATCGTCGTCGCGGTGGGCCTCGTAGACCACGCCCATGCCGCCCTGGCCGACCTTCCGCACGAGGCGCCACGGGCCGAGGCGGCGTCCGGTCAGGGGATCGCGCACCGCCTGTTCGAGGGCGTTCACGGCGGCGAGTGGCTGTTCGAGAAAGCCGGGGTCGGTGTCGTAGCTCGCAAGCATCGCCCGCACTTCGGCACGCAGCTCGTCGTCACCGATCGCCTCGAGCCATGCCTCGCGCGCGGCGGGGGGCACCTGACTGGCCGCGTCGAAGAGCTCGGTGACGCGGGCCCAGCGTTCCGGGGTCATGGCGCGGCGAGGTCGCCGTCGAGGCGGCGGCGGATCCACGTCTTGGCGGCGAGCCAGCCACGCTTCACCGTGGAGGGCGAGATGGCGAGCGCCTCGGCGGTCTCGTCGATCGAGAGGCCGGCGAAATAGCGCAGCTCGACGATACGGCTCTGCTCCGCGTTCATCGCCTCGAGTTCCACGAGCGCGGCGTCGAGATCGAGCAGGTCGACCGGCCGGGCCGCCACGCTCGCGTGCGCCTCGGCCAGTTCCACGCCCACCGCCCCGTCACCACGTTTCACCGCACCGCGCGCCCGCGCGTGATCGACGAGCACCGCCCGCACGACACGCGCCGCCACGGCGAAGAAGTGCGTGCGGTCGTTCCACTGCTTGCCGGGCTGCTGCTGAGCCAGCCGCATGTAGGCTTCGTTCACGAGCGCCGTCGGCTGCAGCGTGTGGCCGGCCCGCTCGCGGGAGAGGTGCCGCGCGGCGATGCGATGGAGCTCGGGATACACGAGCTCCATGAGGCGCGGCAGCGCGTCCGAGTGTCCGTTCGACCACTCGTGCAGCAGCCGCGTGAGCTCTTCGCTTGGAGGGGAAGACATCGCGCGTCCCCGCCATGTTCGCACACTCTCCTGGCACGCCCGGCGGCTGGTCGTCACGATCACGCACGATTGCGCTCATGGGCACTGTGTCTCCTGGCGGCCCGGGCAGGCGGCCGTCACAGTCCTAAGCGGAACCGGCGGCCGTGGCGGGTCAGAGCATGGGGAACACGAGCGCCACGATGGCCGTGACACGGCAGACCGCCGCGAGGCCTGGGTGGATGCGTTCGATGTTGTTCCAGGCGAGCGCCATGGCCGTCATCGCCACCAGCATCACGATCGCCCAGACCAGCACGATCCGCGGCGGCTGCGGCCCGAGCGTGGGGCCGAGGCCGGTCGTCCAGTGCGAACCGTAGAGCAGCGCCACGTGCACCGCGTAGACGAGCAGCGACTCTTCGGCCAGGCCCTGGAGCGGCGGCGTCAGCTTCGTCACGTAGTGGCCGATCGCCGCCACGACCGACAGCAGCAGCAGCACCGAGCCGAAGCGTTGCACGAACGAGAGCGGACTCGATCGCCACCAGTCGTGCGAGCCGTACTCGAACCAGCCGAATTCACCGAGCACTCCGGCGCCCACCGCCAGCACCGCGCCGGCCACGAAGAGCGCCCGGGCCAGGCTCCGCAGGTGATCGCGCGTGGCCCAGGGCGCCGCCGTGACGCCGAAGGCCGCCCCGAGCAGCGTGAAGCCGGCCCACGGGAACAGCGGGAAGAGCGAGCCCGTGCCGAAGGAGAGATACGACGCGGCGATGAGGGGCAGGCGCGCCGCCCAGTCGACCTCGTGCGCGAGCGGCGTGGCGGCGACGAGCAGCGTGGCGAGCCCGCCGCAGACGATCGCGAAGCGCCGTGGCGTGCGGGTGAGCGCGATGAGCACCTGCAGCGCGAGCAGCGTGACCGCCACGTTCTGCAGCACGTCCACCGCGAAGAACGAGCGCCAGCGCTCGTCGGTGGCGTACGGCAGGTCGAGGAAGCGGCCCATCGGGAACTTCACGAAGTAGCCGAGCGAGAGGAAGAAGGCGAGGCGGCGGACGCGTTTGAAGGAGCGCCGCGAGAAGCGGCCCTGCTCGTCCCAGTGGCGCAGCGCCGTCAGGCTGAAGGCGGCGCCCGACAGGAACAGGAAGGTGCACGACGTCAGGCCGCGCAGGTAGAGCCAGGCGTTGTATTCGAGGCTGGTGCGGTAGTCGGCGTGGAGCAGCGCGTCGATGGTGTGGCCCTGTACCATCAGCAGGACGGCGATCGCGCGGGCGAGATCCACGAAGAGGATTCGCCCGCCCGAGGCCGTGGGCGCGGCGGCCGAAGCCGCCACGCTCACCGCCGGGGGAATCTGCGTCACTGTCTAGGCAAACACCGCGCGCATCGATTCGAGCGCGCCCGTGAGCTCCTTGCGATCGCGGCACGTGCAGAAGCGGATGTAGCCTTCGCTGGCCGGGCCGAAGTCGAGCCCGGGCACGCAGCCGACGCGGCTTTCCTTGATGATGTGCTCGACCACCGTCCACGACAGCGACTCGCCCTTGTCGAGGCCCTTGCTGGCCGCCCACGCCGGATCGATCTTCACGAACGCGTAGAACGCGCCGTTCGGCGGGTTGCCCGAGAGGGCGCCCTTCGTGACGTCCTTGAGGCCGGCGTAGAAGAGGTCGCGGCGGATCTTCAGTTCCGTCTTGAACTCCTCGATGCAGTCCTGCGGACCTTCGAGGGCGCCGATGGCGCCGTACTGCGCGATCGAGCAGACGTTGCTCGCCGTGTAGAGCGCCACCTTGGCGGCGCGGGCGCGCATCACCTTGTCCTTGATCGCGATGTAGCCCACGCGCACGCCGGTCACGGCGTAGCTCTTGCTCATCGTGTAGATCGGGATGGTGCGCTCGTACATGCCCGGCAGCGAGGCGATGCTGACGTGTTCGCCCGAGAAGAGCACGTCTTCGTAGGCTTCGTCCGAGAACACCCAGAGGTTGCGGCTCTTCGCCATCTCGGCGATCCGCTCTAGGTCGGCGCGGGTCAGCGCGCCGCCGCTCGGGTTGGTGGGCGAGTTGATGTAGATGGCCTTGGTCTTCGGCGTGATCGCCTTCTCGAGTTCGTCGAGATCCCAGCGGAAGCCGAGCGCCTCGCGCACCGGCACCTGCACCGGTACGGCGTGGGCCGAGCGGGCGATGGCGAGGGAGGGCGGCCACAGCGGATCGGGGCAGATCATCTCGTCGCCGGGTTCGAGCACGGCGTGCAGGGCGCAGTAGATGCCGTGCGTGCCGCCGTTGCTGACGATGATGTCGTCGTCGCTCTCGACCGGGATGCCGTTCTTCGTCCGCAACTTCTCGGCGATGAGCTGGCGCAGGCGCGGCAGGCCGAGCGTGGGCAGGTAGTGCGTGTGGTTGGCGTCGATGGCCTTGCGCATGCCGTCCTTGAAGGACTCCGGCGCATCGAAGCTGACGTCGCCCTGATCGAGGCGGAACGGATTCTTGACCGTGTACATCATGTCGCGGATGCGCACGATGCCGGACATCGGAAGCGAGTCGAGGAAGATACCCATCGTTGGCGGGGCTCGGGGCTCGGGTCTCGGGGCTCGGAAGAGAGCCGCCGTGCCGGAGCTATGACGTCCTGGATCATACGCGGAATTGCCGGCCCGGCGCGCGGTCTGTCGCCGCTGCGGGCCGCCGCGCGGCCTAGGAGGTGCTGGTCGTGAGGCCGGCCTTGTCGAGAATCGCGTTGAGCACGCTGGCGGTGCGGACGAGCGGCAGGTTGCTCACGTAGAAATGCCGCGCGCCGAGGGCCACGAGCTCCCGGATCGACCGCGCGCAGACATCCACGGGCGTGGCGCCGGCAGCGAATTCCGCCGAGAGTTCGTCGACCGGCACCGGCAGGAACTGGCTGAGCGTCCTGAGCGTAGACGCCTTGGCGCTGCGGTAGTAGAAGACGCCGAAGATGCCCGGCGCGGTCACGCCCTGGCGTTCGGCCTCGCGCAGGAAGCCTTCGACGTCGCCGGCCCGATGGTGCGAGACGATCTGCGTCAGGTAGAAGTCCGCGGTGAAGTTGCCGTCGCCCACGAACGCGACCTGGCGGGCCGGATCCCCGGCCGGATTCGCCCAGCCGCCGAGCGGCAGGTCGGGGTGACGGTCGCGGATGAGCCGGCGCAGCTGCCACGCGTGCTCGACGGCCCGCGCCCGGCCCACGTGCTTGTCGCCGCCGAGCACCACGAGCGCTGGAAAACCGTGCTGCACGACCTGATCGGCGTAGGCGAGGCAGAAGTCGATCGAGTGCTTCGTCGTGAGGAACGGCACCACGCTCGTGCGCGGCACGTCGGGACCGAGGTTGGTCACGAGGTGCCGCAGGTTGTTCTCTTCCTGGGCGCCGACGGCGCTGTCGGTCACCATCACGCGGACGTTCTGCCGCACCAGGCCGCGGATGGCGTGGTAGGTGTCGATCCACGCGTCGATGCCGGCGGCCGATTCGAGTTCGGCGCGCGGGGGACGCAGTTCGGCGGCGATGACGTGTGACGAGGACTTCAGCGCGGAGAGGATCGCGGATGCTCCTTGAGCTCGGGAACCGGTCCCATCCAGTATAGCCGTGCGGATCGCGGCTGCCGGAACCACGAAAGCCCCGCCGATCCAGGTCGGATCGACAGGGCCTTCGCGGATCGTCGCGGGAGGCGACACCTACGGCACGATGACCTGCACTTCCGCCGACGCCTCGCCCAGGCCGGCGTTGTTCACCGCCCGCACGCGCACGAAGTAGGCGCCCGCGGGGACGTTCGGCGCGGTGAGACCCGTGCCGTTCACCGGCACGCGCACGATGTCGCTCAGGCCGGGACCGCTGCCGGCTTCGAGGATGTACGCGCCGGCGGCCCCGCCCGTGACCGGCGCCATCCACGAGAAGGTCACGGCGCTGCCGTTCACGACGGCGGTGAAGTCATCGGGCGCCCCGGGCGGCAGCTCCGCACCACCCACGCCGATGAGCACCTCGTTGGTGGCCGCGCTCGCGCCACAGGCGCTGAGCGCCCGCACGCGCACGACGAACACACCACGCGGCGCCGGCGCCGAGAAGCTGGTGGTGCCGGCAGGCACGAGCGTGGAGAACGGCGCATCGATGCCGAAGGGATTGCCCAGCACGCGGTACCCGGTCACGCCGGGCGTGACGCTCTCGGTCCAGGTGATGGTGACGATGCCGCCGTTCACGATGGCGTCGAGGTCCGTGGGCGGTTCGGGACGCGCCACGCAGCTCGAGGGACCGACGACGAGTTCCACGTCCTCCGATGCCGGCCCGATGCCGCCGGCCGACACCGCCCGGACGCGCAGGTAGTAGGTGCCCGGCGGCACGCCGTTCACGTCGTGCGACAGGTCGGATCCGATCGGCAGCCCCGCCGTGATGTCCTTCGCGCCAGGCGAGGTGCCGGCTTCGAGCACGTAGAAGCGCGGCTCGGCGCCGTTCAGCGGCGGGCCCCACTCGATGCCCACGCTGCTGCCGTTCGTGAACGTATGGAGGTTCGTCGGGGCGCCGGGACGACCCGGCACGCCGGCCCGCGGATAGAACGCCACGCGGCCCACCGGATCGATCTCCTGGTCGTCGAGGTCGGGCAGCGCGTCGCCGCCTGCGAGCAGACCTTCGAGGCGCGCGTCGAGCGCGTGCACGACGCCGTACCAGCGCGGCCGCCAGGGCAGCACGTACGGCCCCGGTCCGGTGGCGCTCGCGAGCACCGCGGCCAGGCGCGGACGCCGCTCGCCGGCCACGGTGGTGAAGGCCCCGCCGAGGAACACGTACGGCCCGTCGCGGTCGATGGCGTGCACCGCGCGGTCGGGATTCGGCGTCCAGCCCGTGGCGGTGGCAGGCGCGGTGAGCGAGAGCTGCGCGACGTGCGCGCGGCCGCTGCCGGCGATGTTCGCAAAGAGGCCACCGGCGTAGACGGTCTGCGGGGCGAGATTCACCGCGCGCACCACGTCATCCGGCGCCGGCGCCCACCCGGCATCGGCCGCACCGCTCAGCCGATCGAGCCGGCCCAGATGGGGCAGCGCCGCGCCGCCGAGTGTCGTGAACTGCCCGCCCGCGTAGACGTGTGTCGCGTTGACGTCGAGCGCCAGCACGGCGTCGCTCGTCGCGCCGGGCGCGAAGCCTGGCACCGCGAGGCCGCTCGTGCCGGCGATCGCCGCGAGATGGCTACGCGCCTGGCCGCCGGCCATCGTGAAGTCGCCACCGGCGTAGACGGTGGTGTCGGCGTTCGTGCCGGTGAAGGTCGCCAGCGCCCGCACGGCGGCGTCCGCCCCGGGGTTCCACGACGTGAGCGTCCGGGTCGCCAGATCGAATGCGGCAAGACGGTCGCGGCTCTGGCCGGCCATGGAGGTGAAGGCGCCGCCCACGTAGAGCCGGCGGTCGCGGGCCACGGCGAGCGCCAGCACGGCGCCGTCGGGACGCGGCCGCCACGGCAGCAGGTGCCCGGTCTCGAGGTCGATGGCCGCGAGGTTGCGGCGCAGCTGACCGCCGAGCGCCTCGAACGATCCGCCGAGGGCGACGCGGTCCGCCGCCGCCACCACCACGCGCACCGGGTCGTTGGTGGCCGGGTGCCACGTGGAGAGCACGCCGGTCGTGAGATCCACCGAGGCCGCATGCAGCCGCACCATGCCGCCGACGTTCAGGAAGTCGCCGCCGAGATAGAGCGTGCTGCCGGTCACCGAGAAGGTGAGCACCGTGTCATCGATGTTGGGATCCCAGGCCTGCAGCGCCGCCGTCGTGGCATGTACTGCGCCGGCGTGATTGCGCGCGCTGCCGGCGAGCTGCGTGAAGCGGCCGCCCACGTAGACCGTGTCGCCGGCGAGCGCGAGCGCCGTCACGGCGTCGTTCGCGCCGGGATTCCACGTCGTGGCGAGGCCCGTCGCGGCGTCGATCGCGGCCAGAAACGCTCGCGGCGCGCCGCCGGCGTTCACAAACGCGCCGCCCACGAACACCGGGCTGCCACCCGCGGCTGGCACGATCGCGCGCACCGGTGCATCCGCACCCGGTGCCCACGCGGTCACGCTGTCGCTCAGGGTGTCGTACGCGGCGAGGCGCTGGCGGGCCAGGCCGCCGAAGCTCGCGAAGTCGCCACCGGCGTAGAGCGTTGCGCCGGCGGCGGCGAGCGTCGTCACGATACCGTCGGCGGCAAGGCCCGTCGTGGACAGCAGCGCGCCGTCGGTGGCGGCGAAGGCCGCCAGGTTCTGCCGTGCGCTGGCCATCGCGGCTCCGGCGCCGCTGCCGGCCTGCGTGAACTCGCCGCCCACGTAGAGGGTGGAGCCGACGAGCGCGAGCGAGGCGACACGGCCGTCCACCCGGCCCGTCCACGCCGTGTCGAGCCGGCCGTTCGCGAGGATGTGCGCCAGTTGCGGCCGCCGCTCGTCGCCGACGAACGTGAAATGGCCGCCCACGAACCAGCCGCCGCTGCCATCGGCCACGACGGCGTTCACACTGCCGTGCACGCGCACGGCCCGAAGCGCCCGCTGGCTCGTGAATGGCGAGGCCACGGCAAATCCACCCGTGACGTTGTGCCGCGATGCCACCGCGTTGAAGCGGCCGCCGACGAAGGCCACCCGGCCCGCGCGGGCCACGGTGTGCACCGTGCCGCCAAAGGCCCAGTTCAGCGCCGACGCTGGCCGGTGCTGCGCGAACGCGCTCGCCGCCACTCCAACGATCGCCGCCGCCAGCGCCAGCGTTCTCCATCCTCGTCCGTGCATATCGCCTCCTCCATCAAGGGAAGCGTCGGCCGAGGGAGGGCCGGGCGCGTCCGAAGGCTTAGACCGGCGCGGCGGCCAGGGGTTGAAGCGCGGCGCGTGGCGGCCGAGCTTTGCGCGGAACCTGCACTGCGGCCGCGAAAGGGGCGGCTGCACCGGGCGGGTCCGACCTATGCTGGACGAATCCGCCAGGCGACTCCCCACCCCCGCGACTCCCTGGAACCATGACGGGCCACTGGCTTCTCATCATCGACGACGAACCGTCGGTCGGCGCGGTCATCGCACGGGTCGCGACGAGTGTGGGCTAGGACATGCTCGCCGTCGAGAGCGCTGACGCCTTCCTGGAGAAGGTGCGCACCTGGGCGCCCGTCGCAGCTCACGACCGGGCCGTGGGCGCCGACATTGCCCCACGCCTGACGGGTCTCACACCGTGGCGCCGCCGCAGCTGCTGCCGGCGCCAGCGGTGCAGCCGAAGCAGTGCGGGCCGGTCACGATCCGCCGGGCCGCGACCCGCTGCAGCGCGGCGTCGTTCGTGAGGTCCACGATCGACTGCGGCGCCGCGGCCGCGAGCGGCAGGTCGAGCATCTGGTTGAAGTCGCAGTCGAAGAGCCGGCCGTCCCACCCCACACTGAGCGTGGCGCGGCACATCACGCCAGGCACGGTCGCCGGATTGAACGCCTGCACCAGCTTGCCCATGTAGGCCGCGAGGTTGCCCGAGTGTTCGAGCCACTCGAGGTAGCGGCTGATCGGCATGTTCGTGATCGTGAAGAGCTGGTTGAACACCAGGCCGTGCTGCCGCTGCAGCTCGCGCTTCCAGTCGCGCTCGAGTGCGGCCTGCGAGGCCGGGAGGAAGGCGCCGACGGGATTGGTGACGAGGTTCAGCACCAGCCCGCTGCCGTCGACGCCGTAGCCGAACGTGTTGAACTCGCGCAGCGCCGCAATCGACTGCTCGAACACCCCGTCGCCGCGCTGGCGGTCCGTCATCGACGCGGCGTAGGAGGGCAGCGAGGCGACGACTTCCACCTGGTGCGCGGCGAGGAAGCGCGGCAAGTCGCTGTAGTTCGGCAACGTCGCGATCGTGAGATTGCAGCGGTCGATGACCCGGCGACCGAGCCGCCGCGCCTTGATGACGAGGTCGCGGAAGCGCGGATGCATCTCCGGCGCGCCGCCGGTGATGTCGAGGGTCTGGATGCCCGAGCGGGCGAGCACGCCCAGGCAGGCGTCCACGATTGCGTCGGGCATCACCTCGCGGCGATCGGGGCCGGCATCGACGTGGCAGTGATGGCAGGCCTGGTTGCAGCGCTTGCCGAGGTTCACCTGCAGCACGTCCACGCCGGCGGCCGTGAGCGGCGCGGTCTGCGCGGCGGCGACGGCGTCCTCGAACGATCGCGCCAGCGGCAGCGCCGCGAGTATCTCGCGCTGGGCCGCCGGCGCCGCCAGCGGCGAGCGCGAGTTGAGGAGGGTGGGGAGGGCCATCAGTCCCTACATCGAGATCTGCTCGAGGTGATTGCGCATCTGCACGCCGTGCACGAGTGAGGCGCCGCCGCGGATGGCCGCCGCCACGTGCACCGCTTCGGTCATCTGCGCCGGCGTGGCGCCCTTCTCGAGCGAGCCCGACGTGTAGGCATCGATGCAGTAAGGGCACTGCACCGCGTGCGACACCGCCAGCGCGATGAGCGCCTTCTCGCGCTCCGTCAGCGCCCCTTCCGCGAACACCGCGCCGTACCACTCCTGGAACTTCTTCCAGAGTTCGGGGGCATCCTTGCCGATGTCGCCGAACTTCGCGAGGTCGGGCGGGTGGTAGTAGGTGTCCATGGAGTCTCCGGGAAAGGGTCGGTGCGGTGCTGCGCGGTTGGACGCCTGGCCGGAGGGCCCGGTTTCCGTGCCGCGACCGGCAGTCTACCGGAGTGTGCCGCGGCGTGGGGTCCAGGTGGCCAGCGCCACGCCCGCGAGCACCAGCAATGCCCCGGCGATGGCGCTCGGCGGCAGGCGTTCGTCGAGCAGCAGCGCACCCCAGGTGACCCCGAAGACCGGGATGAGATACGTGACCGTCATCGCCGTGGCGGCACCGGCCCGGGCGATGAGGCGGAAGTACATCACGTAGGCGAGTGCCGTGCACGCGGACCCGAGCAGCAGCGCGTATCCCCACGCGCGCGGCGTCGGGGCGACGTCCGGCCACGTGAAGGCCACGAGCGGCAAGAGCATCACCGCGGCCGCTGTCTGACTGCCGGTGGCGACCACGAAGGGCGACACGCCGGCCAGCGACCGCTGCGTGATGTGCGGGAACACGGCGTAGAGCATCGCCGCGGCGAGTGCCGCAGCGACGGGCGCCCAGTCGGCGCCGGTTAAGAGCCGCGGCCACGCCAGCACCAGCACGCCGCTGAAGCCCACGGCGAGGCCGACCATCCGCAGCCGGGTCGGGCTCTGCCGCAGCCACAGGAACCCGACGAGGGCGCCGAAGAGCGGCACGCTGGCGTTCAGCACCGACGAGAGTCCGGCGGGCAGCGACAAGGCGGCAAATGCGAAGAGCGTGAATGGGATGGCCGTGCTCGTCGCGCCAACGAGCAACAGTGGGCCGATGGCCTTCCGCAATGGCGCCGCCCCATGGCCACGCAGTAGCAGTGGCAGCAGGATGAACGCCGCGACCGTGACACGCACGGCGATGAGCGGGATGGGGCCGAATTCCGGCGCCGCCACGCGCATGAAGAGGAACGAGGCGCCCCACAACGCCCCGAGCACGACGAGGTCGATGAGCGTTTGCGTAGCCATGAATACCGCTATTGTCGCGAACGCCCGTCCCTGCGTCGAGTGGCAGGGCCGCCAGCATGCGTCAAGATCCTGCCACGGCGGCGCGCTACAGCTGCCGCAGCGCCGTCGGAATGGGCAGGCGCGCCGCGCGCACGGCCGGGAAGATGCCGCCGATGAGGCCCATGAGGAGCGCGTAGATGAGCCCCGTCACGAGCAGCGCCGGCGTGACCTGGAACGCGAAGGCCACCTGGCTGAACGTCTGGAAGTTGATGGTCGAGGTCTGATAGCCATTGAAGCCGGTGTAGGCGACCAGGCCGCCGATCGTGCCGCCGATCGCCGCGAGCGCCAGCGACTCGGCCATCACCGATACCACGACGGAACTGGCGTTGAAGCCGAGCGCGCGCAGTGTGGCGATCTCGCGCGAGCGCGTGGAGACAGCCGTGTACATCGTGAGGATGGCGCCGAACACCGCGCCGATGCCCATGAGCGTCGCGATGCCGAAGCCCACCGTGCGGATGAGCCCGCTGAGCGCGCGCGACTGCTGCGCGTAGTACTCCGTCTCGCGCCGCACCTGCACGTTCAACTGCGGGTTGGCGGTGAGCCAGTCGCGGAAGGTGTCGAACGTGTCTGTGGCGTCGAGCTTCGCCACCACGAGCTGGTACGAGTTGCCGCGGCGGTAGGCGCCCTGCAGCACACGCGCGTCGCACCAGATCTCGGTTTCCGAGACCCCGCCGTCGGCTTCGAAGATGCCGACGACGGTCCACGTGTTCTGCCCCGAGCGCACCTCGCTGCCGAGCGTGAGGCCGGCGAATTGCCCGCTGGCGCCGCGGCCCACCACGATCTCGTTCGTGCCGAACTCGAGCATCCGGCCTTCGACGATCGACGTCGTGTCGCGCACGGCGAGCGTCTGCGGTTCCACGCCGCGCATCGGCACGTTAGCCGGGGTGCCGGTGCTCTTCTTCGGCAGGTCGATGATCACGTAGAGCTCGGCGGACGCGAGCGCCGTCTGATCGTCGCGGCGGATGCCCGGCGCCTGGCGGATGAGGTCGGCGTCGGCGCCCGTGAGGCCGCTCGTCATTTCGCTGTCGGCGCCGCTCCGCATCACGAGCGCCCGCGTTGGCGAACCGGATTCCTGCATTGCCGCCGTGAAGCCCGACGCGATCGACAAGACCGAGACAAGCACCACGACCACGCCGGCGATGCCGATGATGGCGACGCCCGAGGAGCCGAGCCGCTGCGGGATGGTGCGGAGGTTCAGGGCGGTGACCGCGAGGGTCTGGCTGATCCAGGAGAACATCGTCAGCTCCGGCGAAGGGCGTCGGTGATCTTGAGGTGCATGGCAGTGGCCGCCGGCAGCGCGCCGGCCACGAGGCCGAGCGCCACGATGAGTGCGGCGCCGAGCGCCACGTCGCGCGTCGGCAGCACGAAGATCGGCAGCATGCCGCCCGTCGGGTCGCCCTGCTGCACGATGAGCCAGGCGAGCCCCAGTCCGGCGCCGCCGCCGATGAGCGCGATGAGCACCGATTCGCCGAGCACGAGCGCGAGGATCTGGCCGTTCGAGAAGCCGAGCGTCTTGAGCACGCCCACTTCGTTCGTGCGCTCGCGCACCGACTGCGCCATCGTGTTGGCCGCCACGAGGAGCATCGTGAACAGCACGGCCACGAGGATGGCCACCATGATGGCGCCGATGTCGCCCACCTGTTTGGCGAAGCCTTCGACGAAGCCCTTCTCGGTCGTGGTCTTGGTCTCGGCCGACGAGTTGGCGAACATCTCGTCGAAGGTGACGCCCATGGCCTGCGCCTGCGACGGGTCGTCGATCTTCACCACGTACCAGCCGACGAGACCGGCTCCGTTCCGGCGGTTCTCGTCGAGGTAGTCGTAGCGGAAGAAGAACTGTGTCTTGTCGATGCCGGCCTCGCCGTCGTACAGCCCGGCGATGTTGAACTCCCATGTCTGGCCGCTCTTCGGCTGCCAGATGGTGCCCTGGATGGGCACGCGGTCGCCCACGTTCCAGCCGAAGCGCCGCGCCAGATCGACGCCCACGATGACACCCTGACGGTCCGCGGCCCAGGCGGCGAGCTGGTCGGGCGGCACGCGGTATTCCGGATAGACCTGCAGGAACGACTCGGGCTCCACCGCGATCTGCGCGAAGAAGTTCGACGGATCCTGGTAGACGCCGCCGAACCACGTGTTGTGGGTGACGAGCGACACACCCTCGGTGGCCCGCAGCCGCTCGAGATAGCTGACCGGCAACGGCATGATGAGGCTCACCTTGTGGATGAGCACGAGGCGATCGAGCCCGGCGATGTCGATGCCGAAGCTGAAGGCGCCGCGAATCGTCATCAGCAGCCCGAACAGCAGGAAGGCGACGAACACCGAGAGCAGCGTGAAGATGGTGCGGACCTTCTTCCGCCAGAGACTGCTCCAGAGCAGCGGCAGGTACTTCATGCCGCGTCTCCGAGCAGCACGCCCTTCTCGAGGTGGATGGTGCGCCGGGCGCGTTCGGCCGCCCGCGGGTCGTGCGTCACCATCACGATGGTCTTGCCGTGTTTCTGGTTGAGCGCCGCCAGCAGGTCGAGGATCTCGTCGCCCGACTTGCGATCGAGGTCGCCGGTGGGTTCGTCGGCGAGCAGCAGGGTGGGGTCCGTCACGATGGCGCGGGCGATGCCCACGCGCTGCTCCTGGCCGCCCGAGAGCTGGCGCGGGTAGTGTTTCGCGCGCTCGGCGAGCCCCACCACGTTGAGCGCGATGGCAACGCGCTTCCTCCGCTCGGCTTTCGAGAGGTTCGTCAGCAGCAGCGGCAGGTCGACATTGCGCTCGGCGGTGAGCACCGGCAGCAGGTTGTAGAGCTGGAAGACGAAGCCGATGTGGTGGGCGCGCCAGCGCGAGAGTTGCCCGCCCGAGAGCTGCGCGATGTTCGTGCCGGCCACTTCGACCGCCCCCGACGACGGCGCGTCGAGTCCGCCGATGAGGTTGAGCAGCGTCGTCTTGCCCGAGCCCGACGGGCCCATCAGCGCGACGAAGTCGCCCTGCGGAATCTCGATGTTCACGCCCTTCAGGACGTCGATGCGCTCGCTGCCGCGCGTGAAGTACTTGTGGACGCCGTGGACCCGGACGAGTGCGCTCATGGACGTCTGCTCCTCACTGCCTGATGACGACGGGGGCGCCGGCGACGAGCGCCGGCGGCGGCGAGACGACAACACGTTCGCCGGATGACAGCCCGGCCGTCACTTCCAGGCGGTCGCCGTCGGTTCCGGCCGTGGTGATGGCACGCCGCTCCACGGTGTTGCCGGTGACGACGAACGCATACGACGCGCCGCCTTCGCTGCGCACGGCGCCCTTCGGCACGAGCGCCACGGGGCGGGCGGCCGGCGCCGCCGCATCGGCGGCATCGCGCAGGAACGTCACCTTCACGCCCATGTCGGGCAGGATGCGCGGGTCGAGTGCGTTGAAGCCGATGCGCACGAGCACGGTGGCCTTCTGCCGGTCGGCCGTGGGCACCGTGGTGATGACACGCGCCGGGATCTGGAAGTCCGGATAGGCGTCGAGCACCGCCGTCACCGGCTGCCCGTCGGAGACGCGGCCGATGTAACTCTCGTTCACGTCCACTTCGACCTCGAGCGACCGCATGTCGACGATCGTGCAGATGCCGGTGCGCGTGAAGCCGCCGCCCGCCGACACCGGCGACACCATCTCGCCGGGCTGCGCGTCCTTCGAGATCGCAACGCCCGAGAAGGGCGCGCGGATCACCATGTCGTCCATCGCCGTCTGCTGCAGCGCCACCTGCTGTTCGGCCACGGCGATCTGTTCGCGCAGCGAGGCCACACGGGCCACGAGCGCATTCACTTCGGCATTCGCGCTGTCGATTTCGGCCGCGGTGACGAGGCCGTCCTTCGCCAGGCGCTCGCGGCGGGCCTGCACGAGGCGCGCCTCCTCGAGACGCACTTCGGCTTCCGGCACGGCGCGCCGGGCCGCCTGGAGCTGTGCGCGCGAGAGGCCCAGCGCCGCGCGCATCGTCGAGTCGTCGAGCCGCGCGAGCACCTGACCTTCGCGCACGGCCATCCCTTCCTCGACGTTGACTTCCACGACCTTGCCCGTGACCTTCGACGACACGGTGGCGCGCCGCCGTGCCGTGACGTACCCCGAGGCGTTCAACACGGAGGCCTGCGCTCCGGCCGCGCGTTGACGCACCGGCGCCACCTCGACCTCGATCGGCACGACCCGCGTCGTCCACCACCGGGCGCCAGCGGCGGTGGCGGCGAGCAGCACAAGGGTGAGCACCCACTTGCCCCAGCCGCGGCCGGCGGGTTCGAGCGGGGCGCGTTCGATACGCAGCGCGGACAGTTCGTCGATCGGGTCGCTCACTCGGCCTCCGAAAGGGGTAGACGGTAAAGCGAAATTAATGCGAAAGTCAAGCAAGCCGGGCCATATTCCAAGGCGACCGGACGCTGCTGACCAAGACGGCACCACCAGGGGTGATGGTTCGGGCGCGGACGTCGAACGGCGGATTGCCGCGCGCCGACGGTCGGGAGGGGACGCCGTTCGGTGGTGACCGTTGACCGACTATACGTAGGTACGCGCGCCGGCGATCAGCGTGACGCCGCGGCGCCGCGTCCGGCCGTGTGCCCGGTGGACCAGGCCCACTGGAAGTTATGGCCGCCGATCGGGCCGAACGCATCCAGCACTTCGCCGCAGAAGAAGAGACCCGGGGCGCGCCGGCTTTCGAGCGTGCCTTTGTGCACCTCGTCGAGCGCCACGCCGCCGCCCGTGACTTCCGCCGGCCGGTAGCCTTCGTGCCCCGTCCACGGCAGCTCGAATGCGGTGAGCGCGGCGACGAGCCGCGCCCGCTCCTCGCGCCTGAGCTGCACGCACGTCCGCTCGCGTGTCACGCCGGCCACGTCGCAGAGCGCCTCCGCGAGGCGCTGCGGCACGTGCTTCGCGACGAGGTTCACGGCAAG
>JAEUQR010000057.1 GCA_016789705.1 Acidobacteriota bacterium | reverse complement strand
GGAATGCCGCAGATCGCAGCCGCGCGCTCGGGCGGGTAGTCTTTCACGCGCTCGGCGAGTTGCTCGAACCCCACCGTGTACTTCGCGACGTAGTCGGCATCGTGCAGGCCTTCGCCGATGATGACGTGCATCATCGCGAGGGCAAGAGCCGCATCCGTGCCCGGCGTGACGGCGATGTGATCGGTGCCCTTCTCCGCGGTGAGGCTGCGGTATGGGTCGATCACGACCACGCGGGCGCCCTTGCGCTTGGCCTCCTGCACGCGTGACCAGTAGTGCAGGTTGGACGTGATCGGGTTCGAGCCCCAGATGATGATGAGCCGCGCGTCGTCGACGCGCTCCGGATCCATCCCCACGCCGCCGCCGAGCGTGAGCTTGATGCCCACCTTGCCGGCCGACGAACAGAGCGTGCGGTCGAGCAGCGACGCGCCGAGATGGAAGAAGAACCGGCGGTCCATGCCGGCGAAGTTGAGCAGCCCCATCGTGCCGGCGTAGCTGTAGGGGCAGATGCCTTCGGCGCCGTCGGGCGAGTTGATGATCGCCTGGAACTTCGCGGCGATCGTCTGGACCGCCTCGTCCCACGAGATCCGCTCCCATGAGCCCTTGCCCGGACCCTTGCCGCCCACGCGGCGGTGCGGGTGCACGACGCGCTCGGCCGCGTAGGTGCGTTCGAGGTACCGCGACACCTTGGTGCAGAGCGCGCCGTCAGTCCATGGGTGGTCCTTCTGCCCTGCCACCTTGATGGCGACACCGTTCTGCACCGTGGTTTCCAGCGCGCAGGTGTCAGGGCAGTCGTGCGGGCAGGCGCCCTTCACGACGCGGATCCCGGTGTCGGTCTGCATACGCCGAGGATATCAGGCGCTAGCCCTTCGCCACGAGCGCCACCGTCTTGTCCACGAGCCGCAGGAAGGCATCGATGGTCACCTCCAGATCCGGCTCGGGCGTATCTTCTTCCTTGCAGTGCGAGAGGCCGTTCGACGACATGGCGAACATCATCACGGACGGCATGATGCGGCCCATTTCCACGGCATCGTGCAGCGGCCCGGACGGCAGGCGCGGCGCGTGGCCGGTCGCCTCCTGCACGGCCTCGGCGCAGAGGTCCACGAGGCGCGGGTCGAAGCGGCACGGGTCGATGCGCCAGACGTGGCGCCATTCCGCCGTGCAGCCGTTCGCGGCGGCGGCGCGGTCCGCGGCCTGGCGCGCGGCGGCCAGTGCGCTGGCGAGCGTCGCCGGCTCGAGGGCGCGCTGGTCGAGCGCAATCTCGCATACGCCGGGCACGGCGGTGACGATCGCCGGCTCGACCTTCACCGTGCCTACGGTGCACACCATGCCGGCCTCGGGCGTGGAATGGGCGAGCGCGATCTCGCGGCAGGCGATCGCGGTTTCGGCGGCCGCGAGGAAGGCATCGCGACGCATGCGGATGGGCGTCGAGCCCGAGTGCGCAGCCTGCCCCACGAAACGCAGCACGTGACGCTCCACACCGTACGTGCCGATGACCGCGCCCGTGGACCGGCCCATCGCTTCGAGCACCGGGCCCTGTTCGATGTGCAGCTCGAGATAGGCGCGCGGATGACGGCGATCGAGCGCCTGGCGCGCCTCGGGCATCCGGTCGATGTCCACGCCGTTTTCGGCGAGCGCGTCGGCGAACCGCACGCCCTGCCGATCGGCCAGGCCGCGCAGCGTGTCGGGCACCAGGCTGCCGCTCGCGCCAGACGATCCGACGAGGCTGCGCGAGAAGCGCGCGCCCTCCTCGTCCGCGAAGTCGCAGACGGCAAGCGTCACCGGCGGCGGCGTGCCCTTGTAGCGGCGCAGCGCTTCCACGCCGGCCAGCACACCAAGCGGACCATCGAGCCAGCCGCCGTTCGGCACCGAGTCGAGGTGGCCGCCGATGATGACCGTCTCGGGACGCGCGCCCGGCAGCGTGATCCAGTTGTTGCCGGCGGCATCGCGTTCGGTCGTGAAGCCGTCGGCCGCCAGCACCTCGTCCAGCCAAGCCCGCGCATCGCGCCAGACCGGCCCCCAGGCCACGCGCTGGGCGCCGTGGGCGTCGCTCGTGCGCGCCGCCAGGGCGCGCAGGTTGCCGATGACATCGCGTGTGCTCACGGGCCGTCTCCTCGCAGGCGGTGATCATAACGGCTCGGCGCATCGCGGGCTGCAACGCCGCCGAAGGTTCGAGCGCACCGTTGTAGACTCGCGCCACCGCCCGTGACACAGCCCCCGGCCACAAGCTCCGCGCGCCTCGCCCGCGACCGCCGCGGCGTGACCGGCCTGCTCGTGCTGCTCTTCGCGATCACGTACCTCGATCGCGTCTGCATTTCGGTGGCCGGCCCGCGTATTCAGGAAGACCTGGGCATCGACCCGGTGGGCTGGGGCTGGGTGACCGGCGTCTTCACGCTCGCCTACGCGCTCTTCGAGATCCCGACCGGCACGATGGGCGACCGCCTCGGGCCGCGGCGCGTGCTGACGCGCATCGTGGCCTGGTGGTCGGC
>JAEUQR010000034.1 GCA_016789705.1 Acidobacteriota bacterium | reverse complement strand
GCGGCCTCGCCGGCCATGCCTACGCACGCGGCGTGCTCTCGACGTCGGCGACGCCGCTTCTCGTGATGGGCGAAACGGTCACCGCGAACTACTTCGACGTGCTCGGCGTGCCGATGGCCATGGGCCGCGCGTTCCGCGCCGACGAGGACGCCACGCCCGACGGTGCCGCGGTGGCCGTCGTGAGCCACGGGTTGTGGCAGCGGCAACTCGGCGGCCGGCCCGACGTCGTCGGCAGCACGGTGAAGCTGTCGGGCGTGACCTACACGGTCATCGGCGTGGCGCCCGAGACGTTTCCCGGCACGATGCCTGGCATCGCCAGCCAGTTCTGGGTGCCGGTGACGATGGTGGACCGCCTGCAGTTCACCGGCATGCAGTGGACCGGCGACGACACCGACCCGGGGACGACGCGCCTCGACCGCCGCTCCACCCGCTGGCTGTTCGTGAAGGGCCGGCTCGCCAACGGCCAGACCATCGCGCAGGCACGCGCGCAGGCCGAGGCCGTCTTCGCGCGGCTCGCCGCCGAGTTCCCCGTGACCAACGCCAAGGCGGTCGTGAGTCTCGAACCCGCGGCGAACATCCGTTTCCATCCGATGGTCGATGGCTACGTGCGCGCGGCGAGCGCGGGCCTGCTCGGCGCCGTGGGCCTCGTGCTGCTCATCGCGTGCGCCAACGTCGCGGCGCTGCTGCTCGCGCGCGGCACGGCGCGGCGGCGCGAGATGGCGGTGCGGGCGGCGATTGGCGCTGGCCGTGGCCGGCTGGTGCGTCAGCTGCTCAGCGAAGGCCTCGTGCTGGCTGCTGCCGGCGGCATCGCCGGCGTGCTGCTCGCGGCGTGGGCGGGGCAGCTCATCGGCGCCTACGCGACGAATCTGCTGCCCATCACCACCACCTTCGACTTCACCCTCGATCGCGCGGTCCTCCTGTTTGCCGGCGCGGTCTCGATCGTGACCGCGCTCGTCTTCGGGCTCGCCCCCGCGTGGTCGGCCTCGCGGCCGGAACTCGTGCCCGCGCTCAAGGACACGCTCGAGGGGAGCGGCGGCGCGGGCCGGCGCCGCGTGACGCTGCGCGATGCGCTCGTCGTCGGCCAGCTGGCGCTCTCGCTCGTGTTGCTCGTGTCGGGCGCGCTGCTGGCGCGAGGCCTCGTGGTGGCGCGCGCCACCGATCTCGGCTTCGACCCCTCGCGGGTCGCGTATCTCGTCTTCAGCCCGCAGATGAACGGCTACGATACCGACCGTTCGATGGCCCTCAGGGCCCGCGCGCTCGACGCTGTGAAGGCGGTGCCCGGCGTGACCGCGGCGTCGTTCTCGACGCGCCTGCCGCTCGGCCCCGACATCAACATGAGCAGCTACGCCGTGCCGGGACATCACCAGCCCGATGACGACGGCGCGTCGGTGGACACGACCTACGTGGGCGCCGGGTACTTCGACGTGATGGGCATACCGCTCGTGGACGGCCGTGGGTTCACGGAAGACGAGGCCGCGAACGATCGCAAGGTCATCGTGGTGAACGAGACGTTCGCGAAGACCTACTGGCCCGGCGAGAGCGCCGTGGGCCGTGTGGTGCACAACGGCGGCCTCGATCAGGAGGCGTTCACGATCGTCGGCGTGTCGCGCGACCACAAGGTGCGGTCGGCGGGTGAAGCGCCGATGCCCTACGCACAGCTGCCGATCGGTCGCGGGCGTTCGATCGAACTCGTCGTCCGCACCGCCGGACCGGCGAGCGCGGTCGTGCCGGCACTGAAGCAGGCGGTGTGGGCGCTGGAGCCGGATGCGGTCTTCACGGCGGAAGGGGCCGCCAGCGAGGCCGTGGAAACCACGCTCGCCCCGACGCGCATCGGCGCGGCGATCATCGGCGTGGTGGGGGTGCTCGCGCTGCTGCTCGCGGCGGTGGGGCTCTACGGCGTCATCGCCTACTCGGTGAGCCTGCGCACGCGCGAAGTGGGGATTCGGATGGCCCTCGGCGCCGAACGTGGCCAGGTGCTGCGGATGGTGCTCGGCCAGGGCGCCCGGCTGGCCCTCGTGGGGATCGGCCTTGGCGCGCTGCTCGCCGCCGGCGCGGCCACCGTGCTGCAGTCGATGCTCTACGGCGTGAGCGCGGTAGACCCGCTGGCGTATGGCGCCGCGGCGCTCCTGCTGCTCGTCGTGGCGCTCGGCGCCAATCTCGCGCCGGCCATCACGGCCTCGCGGGTGGCCCCGGCCACGGCCCTCCGCGGGTAGCGGCCGGCGCGTGACCAGGGCATCGACGTCGTCCGCTTACTTCTCGGCGAAGCAGTAGAACAGGCCCGCGCCGCCGGTGGCGACGAGGTTGGGCTGGCTGCAGCCGCGCGTGGCGTGCGCGGAGTTCCACGACGAGTTGCCGCCGCCCGAACGATCGTGGTGGCCGATCTGCGCGCGCGGCGCCGCCGGCTGGCCCTGTCCGGCCGAGACGCCTTCGGCGTTGCTCGTCCAGTTGCCGCAGGTGGTCACGTTGGGATCACCGGGCAGCGCGCGGCCGTGCGAATCCGATCCGGTCAGGATGTCGTGCTGGTTCGGCGTGTCGCCGCGGCCGTTGATGGGCGTGCCCTTCTCGGTGAGTGCGAACTCCTTGTTGATGCTGTTGCGATCGCGCTGCACGTCGCCGTGGAGGTCGGCCACGTTCTGCGCGATGATCGCGCCCTTGGCGTTGTACCAGGGGCCGGCGCCGATGCGGTCACGCGCATTCACCGCCGGTGTCGAGCCGCTGGCGGTCTGGCTCAGGTAGGCGCGCCACGTGCGATTACCGGCCCCGGCCGCGGCGGCGAGGGTCTGGCAGTGCTTGTCGGCGCCCGCCAGGCCGCCAAGGTTGGCGCCGTTGCCGGTGCCCACGCTGGTGATGAAGAACCCCATCGGCTGCTGCTGTGGCGTGGCGGGCTGCGCCGGCGCCTGTGCCGAAGCGAGGAAGGATCCGCCGAGGATGGCCGCGGCGGCAGCTGCAAAAGCTTTGTGCATCGAAGTCTCCCGTGAGGATCGGTCTGCCGCGACCGTGCGGGCCGCTGGCGACCGGGGCATTGTAAGCGACGCCCGAGGGCCGTCCGCCACCGGGCATGCGCCGGCCTATACTCGAGCCAGGACTGTCATGACCTCCTTCCGCCTCGTCGTTCTTGCCTCGTTCCTGGCCCTGCGTCCCGCCATCGCGCCGGCACAGGTGGACGTGCCGCCGCGTCCGGAGCTCTACAAGTTCGTGATGATTCAGGCGGCGCCCGGGAAGCTGCCCGACCTGCTCGCGGCGTATCGCGACCGCGCGCCGGTGATGGCCGCAAACGGCGACGAGGCGCCGGTCGTGGTGCGCCATTCGCAGGGCGACCGCTGGGACCTGCTCGTCATCTACCCGATTGGCAGCTTCACCACGTTCTACAGCCCTGAGCGCATGGCGCGGCGTGACGCGGCCGGCAAGGCGTCGGGCGTGACCAACGCGGCCTTCCAGGACCGGCTGTACCAGTTCATCGCCTGGCACGAGGACGTGTTCGTCTGGGGGCCGCCGCTCGCCGAACTCCGCGCCTACGTGCAGGGGCAGTCGGTGGCGCACCTCGAGATGATGCAGGCCATGGCCGGGCAGCACGACGCCCTCACGCGCCAGCGGCACATGGAGAGCGCCTTCAACGTCAACCGCGGCCGCCCGCGCATGCTCGTCTTCACCCATCAGGAAGGCGCCGCCTGGGACGTCATCACCCTCGATGCGTGGAAGGACTGGCGCCAGTACGGCGAGGCGCAGATGGTGTCCGCGGACGTGTCAGACGCGGCGGCGAAGAAGGCCGGCTTCGCGACCGCCGACGCCGTGGGCGTCGCCATGCGCAGCCTCATCAACACCCATCACGACACGCTCGGCACGTTCATCAGCATCGCGCCGCGGTAGCCGCCGCGCGTCAGCCGCGCGCGAGGGTGGCGCGGACCGTCAGGCGGCGCCACGGCGTCCAACCGGACGTTCAAGCGGACGTCCAACCATGCCAGACTGACGAGACCCATGACACGATGCCCCGTTTCTCCGGCACTTCTGGCGTGCTGCCTTGCGCTGTCGAGCGCCTGTAAACCCGCTACACCGCCCTCCGAACCCACGCCGAGCCTGACGGTGGCGACGGTGGTGCCGCGCGCCCAGCCCGTATCGCGGGAAATTCTCACATCGGGGGCGATGGCCGCCTGGGAAGAGATCCAGATCGGGGCGGAGCTGCCCGGTGTTCGTGTGGAGGCCGTGCTCGTCGAGGTCGGCGACACCGTTCGCAAGGGCGACGTGGTCGTGCGTCTCGATGCGCGGAGCGCCAGCGCGCAGCTGGCGCGATCGAACGCCGCCGTGCGGGAGGCCGAGGCGGCCCTGGCCCTGGCCGAGAGCCGGGCCCGACGCACGCATGCGCTGGCAGCCGAGGCCCTCGTGCCCGCCCAGGACGTCGACGACGTCGACGCCGGGGAGGCGCGTGCCCGGGCGCAGCTCGACACCGCGCGGGCCAACCGTGACCTGGCGCAGTTGCAGGTCGACTTCGCGGTGATTCGCGCCCCCGAGCCCGGCGTGATTTCCGCGCGCAGTGTGCAGCCCGGCCAGATGGTGGGGAACGGCGAGCTGCTGCGTCTCATCCGCGGCGGCCGGCTCGAATGGCGTGCCGAGCTCGATGAAGCTGACGTCATGCGGGTGACTGCCGGCGCCGCCGTGGTGCTCGACGGCACCGACGGCAGCCGCGTCGCCGGCCGCGTGCGCCAGATTGCGCCCGGCATCGACACCGGCCGGCGCACGGGCACCGTGTACGTCGATGTGCCGAAGCCCGGCGCCCTGCGGGCCGGCGCCTTCGCGCAGGGCCGCATCGTGCTCGGCACGGCCACGGCGCTCACCGTGCCCGCCGAGGCGGTCGTGCGCCGCGACGGCCGCGCCTACGTCTTCCTCGTCGACCCCGAGCAGCGGGCGCGCGAGCGGCTGGTCGAGGTGGGCGTCGAGGTGGGTGCGGACATCGAGATCCGCAGCGGCCTCGGCGCGGGCGACGCGGTTGTCGCCCGAGGCGCCGGATTCCTCAGCGACGGAGACCTCGTGCGTCTCGCGCCGGAGGGCGCCGCGCCTGCCGTGCCGCCGACGGGGAGCGCGCAGTGAACGTCTCCGCCTGGTCCATCCGGTCGCCGCTGCCGGCGGTGCTGATCTTCCTGGTGCTGACGGGGCTCGGCCTCGTGGGCTTCAGCCGCCTCGCGGTCTCGCAGTTTCCCGACCTCACCCTGCCGGTGGTCACGGTGACCGTCACGCTGCCCGGCGCGTCGCCGACGACGATGGAATCGCAGATCACGCGCAAGGTCGAAGATGCCGTGGCGAGCGTGCCCGAGATCGACGATCTCGTGTCGACGGTGAACGAAGGTGTCTCGCTGACCCGGATCTCGTTCGAACTGGGCCGGGATTCGACCCAGGCGCTCGACGAGGTGCGCGACGCCGTCGATCGTGTCCGCAGCGCCCTGCCCCGCGACATCGAAGAGCCGGTGGTGTCGCGCGAGAACGTGGCCGGTGGCGACGTGGTCACGTTTGCCCTGCGTGCCCCGGCGCTGACCGAGGAGGAACTGAGCTGGTTCATCGACGACACGGTGAACAAGCGCCTGTTCGGCGTGCCCGGCGTGGGCGCGGTGCGACGCGTGGGCGGCGTGACCCGCGAGGTGCGTGTCGACCTGCGGCCCGATGCCGTGCAGGGCATGGGGGTGAGCCCCGCCGCGCTCTCGGCGCAGCTCGCGCGCATCCAGCAGGAGCAGCCCGGGGGCCGCACGACGCTTGGTGGTGGCGAGCAAGCGGTGCGCACGCTCGGCACCGTGAGCACCGCGGGTGATCTGGCGGCGTTCCCGATCGCGCTGTCCGATGGACGGTCGGTGCGTTTGTCGGCGCTGGCCGACGTGCGGGACGGCTTTGCCGACCCCACCCAGGCGGCCACACTCGACGGCCTGCCCGTGGTGGGCGTGGCCGTGCGCCGTACGCTCGGCTCGAGCGAGGTGAAGGTGGGCGACGCCGTGCGTGCCGCCGTCGCCGCGTTGCAGGCCGACGACCCGCGCGTGCAGTTCACCGAGGTGTCGTCGTCCACGCCCGAGGCGCAGGCGTCGTACGACTCGTCGATGACCATGCTCTGGGAAGGCGCGCTGCTGGCCGTGATCGTCGTGTGGTGGTTCCTGCGCGACCTGCGGGCCACCTTCATCGCCGCGGTGGCGCTGCCGCTGTCGATCATCCCGACCTTCGCGGCCATGTACTGGCTCGGGTTCAGCCTGAATCTGGTGACGCTGCTGGCGCTGGCCGTGGTGGTGGGCATCCTGGTGGACGATGCCATCGTCGAAGTCGAGAACATCGACCGCCACCTGCGCATGGGCAAGCGCCCGTTCGATGCGGCGCTCGAAGCGGCCGACGAAATCGGCCTGGCGGTCATCGCCATCTCGTGCACGCTGGCGGCGGTGTTCGTGCCGGTGGCGTTCATGCCGGGTATTCCGGGCAAGTTCTTCCGCGAGTTCGGCTGGACGGCTGCCACCGCCGTGCTCTTCTCGCTGCTCGTGGCGCGGCTCATCACGCCGATGATGGCCGCCTACATGCTGCGGCCGCAGTCGCACGAGAGCACCGACTCGCGCCTGATGCGGGCGTATCTCCGGGTGGCCGACGCCTCGCTGCGGCACCGCTGGCTGACGCTGACGGCGGCCCTGGCCGTCTTCATCGCCTCGCTCGCCGTCGTGCCGCTGCTGCCCACGAGTTTCCTGCCGCTCAGCGACGGCCGGCTGAGCTCGCTCGTGATCGAGTTGCCGCCGGGGGCGGCGCTCGCGACCACGCGCGGCGTCGCCGAAGAGGCCCGGAAGCGTATCGCCGACATCCCCGAGATCGCGCATGTCTTCGTCACCGCCGGCAGCGGCGGGCTGACCGGTGGACCGGGTGGCGGCGGCCGGGTCGATGACGTGCGCAAGGCCACGCTGACCATTCAGTGGGTCGTCGAACGAGACCGCACCCAGCAGGAACTCGAGACGGAGGTGCGCGGGCGCCTGCAGTCGCTGCCTGGTGTGCGCCTCAGCTTCCAGGGCGGCGGCCCCGGCCGCAGCCTGCAGCTGGTGCTGGCGGGCGACGATCCGCGTCTGCTGGCCGAGACCTCACATGGCATCGAACGCGCCATCAGGCAGCTCCCCAATCTGGGCACCGTCTCCTCCACGGCGTCGCTCGTGCGGCCCGAAGTCATCGTGCGTCCCGATCCGGCGCGAGCTGCCGCGCTTGGGGTGACCACCGCCGACATCGCCGCCGCCGCCCGCGTGGCCACGCGCGGCGACTACGACCAGGCGCTGGCGAAGCTGAATCTTCCCGACCGTCAGGTGCCGATCCGCGTGCAACTCGCCGAAGCCGTCCTGGCGGACCCGGCAACGCTCGAGCAACTGCGCGTGCCACGGTCCACGGGAGGCGCGGTGCCGCTGTCGGCCGTCGCCACCGTCGTCGTCGGCAGCGGCCCGTCGCAGATTGCGCGGTTCGATCGCCGGCGCAACGTGACCATCACGGCAGACCTGAACGGCCGGCCCCTCGGTGACGTCGACGCTCAGGTCAAGGCCCTGCCGGAACTGCAGCGGCTGCCGCCGGGCGTGACGGTGCAGCCCTCGGGCGACAGCGAAGTGTTCCAGGAACTGTTCCTCGGCTTCGGCGTCGCCATGCTCACCGGCATCGTGTGTGTCTACGGCGTGCTGCTGTTGCTCTTCAACCATGCCGGGCAACCCCTGACCATTCTCATCGCGGTGCCGCTGGCTGCGGCCGGTGCGTTCGGCGCGCTGCTGGTCACCGGCACGCAGATCTCTCTGCCGGTGCTCATCGGGCTCATCATGCTCATCGGGATCGCCGTGAAGAACTCGATCCTCGTGGTCGACTATGCGGTCGAAGCCATGCGCCTGCAGGGGATGTCGCGGCACGAGGCGCTCGTCGACGCGTGTCACAAGCGGGCGCGGCCGGTCGTGATGACCACGCTGGCGATGATTGCCGGCATGTTGCCCATCGCGCTCGGCTATGCCGCAGACTCGAGCTTCCGCGCGCCCATGGCAATCGCCGTGATCGGCGGCCTCATCACGTCCACGGTGCTCAGTCTCGTGGTCGTGCCCGCGGCGTTCACGGTAGTCGAAGACGTGGAACGATTCGTGTTCCGCCGGCGGGCGCCGCGGCCAGCCGCCGTGGCCGTGGCCGAAGCGGTCGAACACTAGGCGCGCCGTTACGTCGCCGCGATGACGGCGCGCGCGGCGTTCGCGCCGGACCCGCCCGTGAGCCCGAGGCCCGGGTGGGTGCCGGCGCTGCACAGCCACAGCCCTTGTACCGGTGTGCGGTACTGGCTCCAGCCGAGCAGCGGCCGCATCGTGAAGAGCTGATCGAGCGCCAGTTCGCCGTGATGGACGTGGCCGCCGGCCATGCCCCACTCGCGTTCGAGATCGGCCGGCGTGAGCACTTCCGCCTCCATGATGAGCGCGCGGACGCCCGGCATGAAGCGGTCGAGCGTGTCGAGGACGGCGGCGAGAAACGGCGCGCGTGCCGTGTCCCACGATCCGTCGCGCAGCGTGTGCGGCGCGTACTGCGCGTAGATCGACATCACGTGCGCCCCGGGCGGCGCGAGCGACGGATCGCCGAGCGACGGGATGAGCGCCTCGAGCCAGGGCGACGGCGAGAAGGCGCCGTACTTCACGTGGTCGAAGGCGCGCTCCATGGCATCCACGTCGGCCGCCATGCGGATGCGGGTGGCGAGTTGCTCGCGGTCTGCGCCGGGCACGACGGGCAGCGCCGAGAGCGCCAGATTCACCTTGGCGAGCGTGCCGGCGGTGCGGTAGTTGCGGGCGCGCCAGCGGACCTCGGCCGGCAACGTCATCGGATCGCACAGGCCGTAGGTGGTCTTCGGATCGATGCCGGAGACGACGGTGGTCCCGTCCACGGTGGTGCCGTCGGCGAGCCGTACGCCGCGCGTGCCGGTGTGGTCGCTCAGCACCTCGGTCACGCGCGCGCCGGTGCGGATCGTGACGCCGGCCTGTTCGGCCGCGCGCACGAGCGCCGCGGTGAGCGCGCCGGGGCCGCCACGCGGCCACACGAGCCGTGGGTCTCCGGCCGATTGATTCGCCGCGTGCAGCAGGAACAGCAGGCCGCTGCCGGCCGACCATGGACCGAGCATCGCGCCGAACACACCGTCGGCGGCAAGCGCCGCGGCGACGCTCGGCGTCTCCACGTGCTCTGCCACGAGGTCGGCGACGGGCATCGGCCCCCATCGCAGCAGGCGATACCCGTCGGTGTCGCCGAGTGCGCGGAACTGCCGGGCCGTCTGCAGCAGGCGCCACAGCTCGCGCGGCGCCGGTGCATCGATCGAGGGCGGCGTATGCGGCAGGATCGAGGCCACCACGCGTCCGAGTTTCGCGCGCGCGTCGGTGAAGGCCGGCCAGCGATCGGCGTCGGCCTGGCTGAAGGTGGCAAGCGACGCGCGCGTCTTCGCCACGTCGTGCCAGAGCGTGACGGCGTGGCCGTGGCCGTCGAGCGCCGTCATCCACGCATCGCGCGGCACGAAATCGAGCCCGTGCGTGTTGAGGTTGAGATCGCGTGCCACATCCGCCCTGAGTGGGCCCACGTCGTGCGCCGCCGCCGGCACGCGGAAGCCGGTCGTGAGTTCGCGCGTGATGGCCGCGCCGCCGACGGCGTCACGCTGCTCGACGAGCGTGACCTTCCGGCCGGCGCGGGCGAGCAGCGTGGCGCAGACGAGTCCGTTCACGCCGCCGCCGATGACGATCGTCGTGGAGGCGGCGCTCATCGCTTCGCGTCCTTCAGGATCTTCTCGGCCGCGTTCTTGCCGGGGGCGCCCATGATGCCGCCCCCGGGGTGGGTGGCCGACCCGCACATGTAGAGTTTGTCGATCGGTGTCGCATACTGCGCCCAGCCGGGCACCGGCCGCAGGAAGAAGAGCTGCTCGAGCGAGAGTTCGCCCTGGAAGATGTTGCCCTCGCTCAGGCCGAACGTGCGCTCGATGTCGAGCGGCGTGAGCACCTGGCGGTGGCGGACGATGTTCCTGATGTTCGGCGCGTGCACGGCAATCGCGTCGATGACCGCATCGCCGAACGCCTCGCGACGGGCGTCGTCCCAGACGTCCCCGGGCTTCAGGTGGTACGGCGCGTACTGGACGAAACACGACATCACGTGTTTGCCGGGCGGCGCGAGCGACGTATCGCTGAGCGTCGGAATCACGATGTCGATGTAGGGACGGCTCGAAAAGGCGCCGTGTTTCGCCTCGTCGTAGGCGCGCTCCATGTAGTCCACGCTCGGCGAGATCGAAATCGCGCCGCGCAGGTGTTCGCCGGGCCCCGGCAGGCACGTGAAGTCCGGCAGCGCGTCGAGCGCCAGGTTCACCTTGCCCGACGAGCCCCGGTACTTGTAGCGCTTCACGCCCTGCACGAACTCCTCCGGCAGGTCCTTCGTGTTCATGAAGCGTTCGAACGTGAGACGCGGGTCCACGCTGCTCACGACGATCTCGGCCTGGACCTCGTCGCCGTTCTCGAGGGCCACGCCGGTGGCCCGTCCGTTGCGGGTGAGGATGTGCGCGACCGGGGCCTCGGTGCGGATCTCGGCGCCGAAGCGGCGGGCGGCGCCGGCAATCGCGTTCGACACCGCGCCCGTGCCGCCGCGCGACAGGCCCCACGAGCGGAACGCGCCGTCGATTTCGCCCATGTAGTGGTGCAGCAGCACGTAGGCGGTGCCTGGGGAGCGCACGCCGAGGAAGGTGCCGATGATGCCGGAGGCACTCATCGTGGCTTTGAGCGCGTCGGTCTCGAACCACTGGTCCAGGAAGTCCACCGCGCTCATCGTGAGCAGCTGCACCTGGTTCACCTTGTCGTGGTAGCGCATGCCGCGGAAGCGCTTGCCGACGGAGAGCAGATCGAGCAGCCCGCGCGGATCGAGCGACATCGGATCCGGCGGCGTCATGCCGAGGATGGGCTTGGCGAAGCGGCCCATCTCGACCATCGCCATGCCGTAGTCGTCGTAGGCGTCGGCGTCCTTCCGGCTGTGACGCGCGATCTCGCGGCGGCTCCGGTTGTGGTCGTTCATGCGCCACAGGTAGTCGCCGTTCAGCATCGGCGTGAGCGTGCCGTCGAGCGGCAGGAGCTCGAGCCCGTGAGCCGGAAGTTCCAGGTCGCGGATGATCTCAGGTCTGAGCAGCGACACGACATAGCTGCAGACCGAGAATTTGTAGCCGGGGAAGACTTCCTCGGTCACTGCGGCGCCGCCGAGGACGTGGCGGCGCTCGAGCACGAGCGTCTTGCGGCCCGCACGGGCGAGGTAGGCGGCACACGTCAGGCCGTTGTGGCCGCCGCCGATGACGATCGCGTCGTAGCGCATCGGCGGCAAGTATAGGGCGGAGCGCGGCGCAATCCACGTCGCGGGTTCCACCGGGCGGCGATGGAAACCCGGGGCCGTCGTACAGGACAAGGGCCCTGGCGGCATGCCGTCAGGGCCCTTGTCCTGCACGAACCGGTTACTTGCGGCTGTTGTTCAGCGGGCAGCCCAGGTTGTTGTTGGCGTCCAGCGCGGCGGCGAGCGCAAGGATCGCGTCGCGGTCCCCGGAGCTGATGGCGTTGTTGACCGCGGTACGGATACCCGCAACGGTCTGCGGATACGCCACCCCGTTGTGGGCGGCGTTCAGCACGGCGGCCACGGCGGCGCGCAGCAGGTTCTGCGTGGCGCCGGCAACGGCGGGACCACCGCCGAACTCAAGGGCCGCAAGCAGGGTGTAGTTGTTGAATCCGCCGGCCGCGAAGACCGAGCCGACCATCTGTCCCGGCGCGTAACCGGCTGCAGTCCAAGCGCTGCCTCCTGCCTTCACGTTGGCCTTCCAGAAGCCCGGCGTGCAACCCTCGTTGCCGGGAGGTGGCGGCGGCGGGGGCGGGGGCGGGGGCGGCGGCGGCTCGCATTCGTCAGTCTGTGGGTTCGTGACGTTCGGCGGTTCGCACACGGGTTCTTCGGGGTTCGGATTGAACGAGGCCGAGCCGCCGACCGCAGCCGACGAGGGCCCCGTCGGGTTCAGCGAAGACGCGGGCGAACCGGCGCACGCCGCCAGGGTGAGGGCCGAAATCAGGGCGATGGCGCCCAGCCCACTACGGGTCATCACTGTTTTCATCAAGAGTCTCCCTGTCCCCAGGGAGCGGGGACAAGGCCCATCCGTGCAAGCGAGGCGCCATTGCAGGAGGCGATGGGAAATCTCCCGTAACCTGCTGAAAAGAAGAAGATACCGATGTTGATTTCGTGGAAGCTCTCTCAGGTTAGTCTGATTCAGGCAAGACTTCTGGCTGGGCATTCCAAGAATTCGTGGGATGAGACGCTTGTGCGACTGCGGGCCGATGCCGGTCGGCGAGGCGGGCGAGTGCTCAGCGGCTCAGGCCCAGGCCTCGCAGCGTCGCCCGCGCATCGATCAATCCGTCACCGTACTCGGCATCGCGGCCTCCGGCCCCCAGGTCCCGCGCAAAGCGGCGCAACGCGGCCTCCAACGCGCCTGGTTGGCGAACACCTTGCGCGTGCAGCAGCGCGGCGAGGCCGGCGACGTGCGGCGTCGCGACGGATGTGCCCTGCAGTGGCGCCTCGACATACGAATCGAAGCGCGGACGGATGACCGTGAACGCGTCGAACCCCGTCGTGCTCAGGCCGATCTGGAAGACCTGCCCCGACAGGCCTCCGTCCCGGATGTCTCCCCCGGGGGCCGCGATCTCCAGATGCGGCCCCGTCGCCGAGTAATAGGCTCGGCGTCCGCTGCGCCCAACGGCGCCCACTGAAACAACACCCTGGAGGTCCGGCGCGTAGGCGGCGGGATATTCCGTGCGGTTACCGGCCTCGAACTGGTTGCCCATGGAGATGGCGACGAACACGCCTCGTGCGACCGCGTGTTGCAGTGCCTCCAGCGTGATTGGGGAGGGCGCCGGGCCGCCGAGGCTGAGGTTGATGACATGCGCGCCGTTGTCAGCCGCGAAGCGGATCGCCTGCGACACGGCGGCGTCTGGACAGGACCCTCGTTCACCAGGGTTGACGAAGCCGGGAATGCCCAGCGCCGACTGTGTGATCTGCACTTCCCAGTAGCCGTAACACGCTTTCAGGGGCATCAGGCGAGCGCGATAGGCCATGCCGGCGAGTCCGACCCCGTTGTCTGTCTCCTCCAGCACGGTCCCCGCGAGGTGCGTGCCATGCCCGACCATGTCCAGCACCGGGCCGGACCAGAAGACGAAGTCGCGCCCTGGAAGCACACGCGCCGCAGACAGGTCCGGGTTGACCGCGAAGGGCACGTCCACCACCTGGAGTCCTGACTCGGTCCACAGCGGCAACGAATGCACGGTGGTGGCCGTCGTGACGCCCGTATCGATGACGGCGACGACGACTTCGGCGCTGCCGCCCGGATTGATATCCCACGCCCTCGGCATGTCGATCTGGACGAAGTTCCACTGCCGACCGTACGACGGGTCGTTTGGCGCGGCGTGAAGCTCGCGGATGACGTTCGGTTGCGCCCATTCCACCTCGGGCTGCCGCGATAGCACCGCCGCCGCCGCCGTGGGGTCTGGCTCTCCTGGCGTACGCGTCCACAACACGTCGCCAAGCCAGGTGGCCTGGGTCTCTTCGGCGCCTCCCCGGATGGTCGACAGCGCGCGGGTTCGGGAAAGGGCGCCGGTGCCTGGCTTGAACTTCACCAGAAGCTCGCCGGGCATGACGGGGAGGTCGTCGTTCCAGGCGTCAATGGCGCGGCTGGCCTCAGTGCGCGTCATGAGCAAGGGGTACGCAGGTTCAACCGCCGGTGGCGCGGTGGCGCTGGGGGTGTCACCAAGGCACACCAGGGCAGCCAGGAGTGCCACGAGCGTCAGGCGGTGAAGAAGAGACATGTCGTTCCAAGCCTATCGCGAGTTGTGGGCTCTATCGCGTCCGGGGAGGGAATACACCCACACGGGCCGTCCGTCCGGGCACCGCAGCACGTGCCGCGGCTCGAGGTCCCTGGCTTCGAACTCGAGACTGACGAGCCAGGCGCCGTCGCCGAGTTCTTGCGTGGCCTTTGCCACGGCGCGCGGCATGCTCTCGGGGCGCTGGAAGAGATAGACCATGCCGTAGCCCGACCAGTCGGCGGTCCAGATGTCGGCTCGACGTACGCGGGCGAAGCGGCAGCGCCAGGCGCACACGAGGCGCAGCGGCCAGCTCCATTCGAGGCCGTCGATGCGCGCGGCTGGATATTCGCGGTGCAGTTCCCTGAGCCCGTCACCCACGCCGCAGCCGGCGTCGACGATCGCCATGCGATCCGCCGGCAATGGCGCGAGCGCGGCGAGTCCGGCGAGTGCGCCGGCGGGCGTGGGGAAGAGCGGCGCGTCGCGCCACGAGCTCATCGGATAGAGCAGCACGAGGAGCGCGAGCGGCAACAGCCACGCCCACGCCGGCAGGTTGCCGGCGAGGCCACTGGCGATGAGCGACATCGGAAAGCCGGCGGCGATGAACACGCGGCGCCACGGCGTCGTGCCCCACACCATCAGCACGGCGCCAACGGCGCTGGCCCCCGCCATGCCGGCGACGGCTGGTACGTGCAGCGCGCCGAGAGTGAGATACGTGGCCCACGCCAGGCCCCAGGCAGCCAGCGCGGGCAGCGGCCACATCATGCGCGCCCTATTCTGCCCGTAATCCGCGCGGCGGGACGCGCGGCAGTTCTATACTGCCGTCGTGCCGGTCGGTTCCGCTTTCCACGCGCGCACGCTGCCCCTGGCCGGAAGCCTCAGCTTCCGCGACTGGGCGGGCTACTACGCCGTGAGCGCTTTCGAAGCGCATCACGAACACGAGTACAACGCCATCAGGAACGGCTGCGGCCTCATCGACGTCTCGCCGCTCTTCAAGTATCACCTGCACGGGCCAGGCGCGCAGGCGCTCGTGGACCGCGTCATCACCCGTGACGCCTCGAAGATGGCGGTGGGGCAGGTCTACTACACGCCGTGGTGTGACGACGACGGCAAGGTGATCGACGACGGCACGGTGGCGCGCCTCGGCGCGGACCGCTTCCGCATGACGGCGGCAGACCCGAATCTCCGCTGGCTGATCGAACACGCGCACGGTCTGGACGTGGCCGTGGAAGACGTCACCGAACAGGTGGCGGCACTCGCCCTGCAGGGGCCGAGCTCCGCGCGCCTGCTCGCCGCGGTGAGTGATGTGCCGATCGGCAGTCTCAAGTACTTCCGCGCCGCGGCGGGGACGATCGCGGGTGTGCCAGTGGAGGTCACGCGCACCGGCTACACGGGCGACCTCGGCTACGAAGTGTGGATGCCGTGGGACCAGGCGCTCATCGTGTGGGACACGCTCGTGGACGCGGGGCGCGCGCACGTGCTGCGGCCGGCCGGGATGCTGGCGCTCGACGTGGCGCGGGTCGAGGCGGGCCTGCTCCTGACCGACGTGGATTTCCACAGCAGCCGCAAGGCGAGCATTGCGGCGCAGATGTACTCGCCGTACGAACTCGGCCTCGGCCGGCTGGTGAGCCTCGACAAGAGGTCGCCGTTCGCGGGCCGGGCGGCACTCGCGCGTGAACACGCGGCCGGGCATCGCCGCGAGATCGTCGGGCTCGAAGTGAACTGGCCGGAAGTTGAGGCGATCTACCAGTCCGTGGGACTGCCGCCGGCCGTGCCGGCCGCGGCGTCGCGCGTGGCGGTGCCGGTCTACCGCGACAAGACGCAGGTGGGCAAGGCGACCTCTACCGCGTGGTCGCCCACGCTCAAGAAACTCATCGCGCTCGCCACGCTCGACCGCCCGCATTTCGCGCCCGGCAGCCGGCTGCAGATCGAGATCACGGTGGAGGCCACACGTTACACGGCCACCGCCACCGTCGTGCCCACGCCGTTCCTGAAGCTCGACCGCCGTACCGCCACGCCGCAGTTGTAACGGGGTCTGTCACGGCCACCATTTGTAACGGGGTCTGTCACCGTCATCGTTTCGTGACCGTGACAGACCCCGTTACAAGCCGTGATGGTGACAGACCCCGTTACAAGTCAGGCGCGGGCGCGGCGGGCGTCGCGGAACGACTTGATGCCCTTGCCGAGGTACCACGCGAGCAGCACTACCGTCACGATCTGCGCGAGCACGGCCGGACGTCCGAAGTCGATCGTGCCGGCGGCCATGCCCGGAATGAGGCGCGACGCCGTGCCGGCGATGCCCACGAGGGCCACGACCATCGCCGCGTGCATCGCGTGACGGCGCGCCGATTCGTTGCGGCCGACCCACGCCAGGCCCACGAGCGCCACGCCGAAGAACGCGGGGATGAGCGCGGTCACGCTCGTCCGCCCCGTGCCCACATAGCTCACGATGCCCAGCAGTGCCAGGCCGATTCCCACCATCCGCGTCGTCTGCGTCATCGTCGTCGAGGTCTCCGGGCACGATTGTATGTCGCCCCCGCCGCCGGCCGCCTGCGCCGCGATGGCAGGTGCTAGACTCCTGCCATGAAGATCGCGCTCGTGCAGCAGCACGCCACGCTCGACAAGGCCGCGAACATCGCGCGCGGCCTGGCCGCCGTGGACCGCGCCGCCGCCTCGGGCGCGAAGATCATCGGCTTTGCCGAGCTGGCCTTCGAGATGTTCCACCCGCAGCACCCGGCCACCTCGACCATCCGCAGCCTGTCGGAAACGCTCGACGGGCCGCTCGTGAAGGCGTTCCAGGCCAAGGCCGAGCAGCACGGTGTCGTGCTCGTGCTCAACTTCTTCGAGCGTGACGGCCTCGAGACCTACGACTGCTCGCCGGTCATCGACGCCAACGGCGTCGTGCTCGGCATGACGCGCATGGTGCACATCACCGAGTACGCGTGTTTCCACGAGCAGGGCTATTACACGCCCGGTGACACCGGTGCCCCTGTGTACGACACGCGCTACGGCAAGATCGGCGTGGCCATCTGCTACGACCGCCACTTCCCCGAATACATGCGCGCGCTGGCGCTCTCGGGTGCGGACCTGGTGATGGTGCCGCAGGCGGGTGTGGTGGGCGAATGGGCCGATGGCCTCTACGAGGCCGAGATGCGCGTGGCGGCGCTGCAGAACGGCTATCACGTGGCGCTCTGCAACCGTGTGGGCCGCGAGGGCCAGCTCGACTTCGCGGGCGAGTCGTTCGTGTGCGGCCCGTTCGGCGAGATGATCGCGCAGGCGCCGCGCAGTCAGGACTGCGTGCTGCTCGCCGACATCGATCTCGCGGCCAACAACACCGCCCCGGCGCGCAAGCTGTTCCTGCGCCATCGCCGGCCCGAGCTCTACGCCGGCTGGGTGGCGCGCGGGTGAGTGCGCCCGTGCAGGCCCCGGCGCTGCGCCGGGCACTCGGCCGATGGGACCTGACGGCCATCGGCGTGAACCAGGTGATCGGCGCCGCCATCTTCATCCTGCCGGCGCAGGTGGCGCAGCTCGTGGGCTCGTGGGCGCCGCTCATGTTCCTGGGCGTGGGCCTGGCCTCGCTCTTCGTCGCGCTCTGCTTCGCGGAGGTGGGGAGCCGTTTCGACAGCACCGGCGGACCGATCGGCCCGGCGCGTGCCGCCTTCGGACGCTTCGTGGGCTTCGAAGTGGGCTGGATGTTGTGGTTCAGCCGCGTGTCGAGCGGCGCCTCGGTCATCAACGGTCTGGCGCTGGCCCTCGGCTACTACTGGCCCGTCGTCTCCACCGGCGCACCGCGCGCGCTCGTCATCCTCGGCGTGCTCGGCGGTCTCACCTGGGCCAACCTGCGCGGGATCAAACAGACGTCGTGGCTCGTCAACTTCTTCACGATCGGCAAGCTCCTGCCGCTCATCGTCTTCGCGCTCGTGGGCGTGTGGTTCGCGGACTGGTCGCGTGTCGTGCCCGCCGGTCCGGCGCCGCTCACCGAGCTCGGTCAGGCGGCGTTGCTCCTCATCTTCGCGTATGGCGGCTACGAGGTCACCGGCATCCCGGCCGGGGAAGCCTCGAATCCGAAGAAGGACGTGCCGTTCGCCTTCGTGGCGGTGATTCTCATCGTCTCGGCGGTGATGACGCTGACGGCGGCCGTCGCCACCGGCCTGCTGCCGGACGTCGGCGCCACGACCACGCCGATTGCCGATGCGTCGGCCCTCGTGATGGGCGCCTTCGGCGGCCTGCTCGTGAGCCTTGGCTCGGTCATCTCGACCACCGGCAACAACATGGGCCAGTTGCTCTCGGGCTCGCGCACGGTTTACGCGCTGGCCGAGAACGGCGACCTGCCGCCGGTGTTCGCGAAGGTGCACCCGGAGTTCCGCACGCCCTACGTGGCCATCTGGTTCACGTCGATCGTGCTCGTGGTGCTGGCGCTCACCGGATCGTTCGTGTTCCTGGCGGCCGTGAGCGCGGTGGCGCGACTCGTGGTGTACCTCTCGGCCTGCGGCGCCACGCTGCGCCTGCGCCAGCCAGACCGCGCCTCGCGTGTGGCGCCGGCGCAGTTCACGGCGCCACTGGGCCCGGTGATTCCGGTGCTCGCCATCGCGATCACGAGCAGCATCCTCGCCGGCGCCACCTCGCAGCAGTTGCTCTCGGGTGTGGCCGCCCTGGCCGTGGGCGCGGTGCTCTTCGCGATCGCGACGCGCGGCGTGCAGCCGGCGCGCTGAAGGCAGAGCTGGCAGCACGTCTCGCGGACGTCGCGGTGGGCATCCATCGACTCAGACGGGGCATTGCGGTCTTGGGAGTCGGCTGCGACCTGATCTGTCACATTCAGAATCCACGATGACAGAACCGTCTAATGTGACGGCATCGCCCGGGAAATGCCAACGAGCGAGCCTGCTGCCGAGAGAACCCATCAGATGGCGTTTGACGACGACTTCACACTGCTGACTGGCAATGCACCGTTCCCGTGGCAGCGCACGCTGTATCAGCGCTTCTTGGACGGCGAATTTCCCAAGGCGTGCGACCTTCCAACCGGCCTTGGCAAGACCAGCGTGATCGCGCTCTGGTTGCTTGCCCTCGCGAGGCATCCGGGAATTCCTCGCCGGCTGGTCTATGTCGTCAATCGGCGAACGGTGGTCGACCAGGCGACTGCTGAGGCGGAGCGACTGCGCGATCGCCTGCTGGCGCCTGCGGCAAGCTCGCTGTGTGACGCCCTTAGGGCCATGGCGGCGCTAGGAAGTCAGCAGCCCCTCGCCATCAGCACGCTGCGCGGCGAGTTCGCCGACAACGGCTCGTGGCGTCGCGATCCGTCCCGGCCCGCGATCATCATTGGCACGGTCGACATGGTCGGTAGCCGGTTGCTTTTCAGCGGCTACGGCTGCGGCTTCCGCAGCAAGCCCCTGCACGCTGGCTTTCTCGGGCAGGATGCTCTGCTGGTGCACGACGAAGCGCACCTTGAGCCTGCGTTCCAGTCGCTGTTGACCGCGCTTGCCGAAGAACAGCGGCGCTGCCGTGAACCGCGACCGCTTAGAGTCGTGGCCTTGTCGGCCACCGGCCGCGCTGAGCCAGACTTCACGCTCAGTGAGGACGATCTTGGCAACGAGGTCGTGAATCGGCGCCTACACGCCTCGAAGGGCCTTGAGTGTCACCCAATCGAAGACCGCAAGGAACTGCCCGAACGGATCGCCTCAAAGGTGTCAGAGCTCGACGGCAAGATCATTGTGTTCCTATCTTCGGTTGACCACGCCGAGCGGTGTGCGCAGGTGTTGCGTAGGTTGAAGAAGCACAGTGTCGTTACGCTCACAGGCACGATGCGCGGAGCGGAACGCGATGCCCTCGTCAGGCACCCCGTGTTCGTCCGCTTCCTTCCGCGCCCGGATTCGAGCGTGGCACCGCAGGATGGGCCCGTCGTTTTGGTCGCCACTGCGGCGGGTGAGGTCGGCGTCGACTTGTCTGCCGACCATCTTGTGTCGGACCTGCCTCCTTTCGACGCCCTCGCGCAGCGCCTTGGCCGCGTCAACCGCTACGGCGAGGGTGACGCAGAGGTGCATATCTACTGCGAGAAGATCCAGGCGGCGTCGGGTTCGCCTGCCAATGGCGGCGACGTTGACGACGAAGGTGAAGCGAAAAGCAGAGGAGCCGACGAGTACGAGCGGGCCCGCTTCATGACACGCGCCCTACTGGGGCAGTTGCCGACTCGCGCCGACCGGCGCGCGAACGCCTCGCCCGCCGCATTACGGGCGTTGTCTGCTGACGCGCGCCTTAGGGCCTCGACACCGCTGCCGGAGATTCACTACGTCGACGCGCTGCTATTCGACAGGTGGTCCTACACGACCATCAGAGAGAGCCTGCCGGGGCGGCCCCCAGTGGCTGAATGGCTTCATGGCAAGGCCGAGTGGGAGCCGCCTCGAACGACGGTTGCGTGGCGTCACGAGGTCGCCTGGCTCACAACCGAGCATCTCGGCTTCGCCACGCTCGATGACCTACTTGCGGATTACCCCTTGCGTTCCCGCGAGACTCTCAGCGACGTTACCAGCCGTGTTGTGAAACACCTTCAGAAAGTTGCCGCGCGCGACGGTGACGGTGTGCTCATGGCGTGGCTGGTGCGCCACGATAGACCGGCTGAGATCTTACGGCTCATCGACCTCGTCGCCCGCTACGACAGTAAG
>JAEUQR010000033.1 GCA_016789705.1 Acidobacteriota bacterium | reverse complement strand
TAGGACGACTGTTCCGGCGTGTCGTCGTCGCCGTCGTTCTCGTCGTCGTTCAGGTCGGAGAGGTCATCCCCCCACGGATTGGCCTGCGGCCCGGGCACGATGCCGGCGATGTCCGGGTCGATGCCCGGAGGCGCATCGGGCGAGTTAGCGCGGCGCTCGCGCGCGTCGGCCCGCTTCTGGGTCTTCTGCTTCTGCCGATCCTGTCGGGCGCGCTCACGGTCGCGCTTACTGCGGGGACGTCCCTGGAACATGCAACACTCCGATGCGCGCCGGCGGGGGGCGGACCGCGCGCGCCAGCTCCACGAAGCGTGGAACCGCCGCCGCGATCTTATCAGTCCTGATGCCCGCGCGCCGCTCGATCACCGGAGCGCCAGGAAACGATGGGATAGGATCGGCGGCGTGCCGTCCGCCCGCGTCGTCCCCCGCCGGACCATGCTGCGCTCGCTGGCCGCCGGGCTCGTCTTCACCGGCAGCGGGCAGTCGCCCTTCGTCGAACCGGCCTGGATGTGGTCTGGCGCCGTCACGGCCACCTCAGCCACGGTGCTCGCCGCCTTCACCGAGCGCCTCGGGGCCACACCGCCCCTGCTCGTGAGCACGAGCCGCGACCTGGCCGGCGGACGGCAGCTCCAGGGCCGCGTCACGCCGGCGCCATCGCGCAGCCGTGCCGACCGCGTCGTCGTCGAGTACCGGCTCGAGGGACTCGAGCCCGGCACCGAATATTTCGCCGGCATCGAGCCGGCAAGCGGCACCCGCCTGCGGCTGCGCACCTTCGGCCGCGGCCCGTTCAGCTTCACCGTCGCCTTCGCCTCGTGCGCCGGCGGCACGCGGCCGGTGCCGATGTCGCACGTCTCGAACAGCGGGGTCTTCGACGCCATCGGCGCCCTCGATCCCCACCTGTTCATCCACATGGGCGACCTGCACTACTACAACATCAACGGCGCGGCCAGGTATCCGGACGTGCTGCTCAAGCGCTTCCGCCGCGGCCTCGACCGCGTGTTGTCGCAGGAGCACCAGGCCCTGTTCTACCGCCGGACGCCGATCGCCTACGTCTGGGACGACCACGACTACGGCCCCGACGACGCCGACTCCCGCTCGTCCACGCGCGACGCCGCCCGGCGCTACTACGGGGTGGACGTGCCGCACTACCCGCTGCCGCTCGCGCCGCTCAACGACGGTCCGATTGCGCAGGCGTTCGAGGTGGGCCGCGTCCGCTTCCTCATGACCGACATGCGGTCGGAGCGCCTGCCCCCGGCCGGCGAGATGCTGGGCGCGCGGCAGAAAGCGTGGCTGCACGCCGAACTGGAGCGGGCGGCCGCCGACCGCGTGCCACTCGTGGCGTGGGTGAACCCGGTGCCGTGGATCACGGCGGACGGCGACGCCGACGGCTGGGGCCGCTACGCCGCGGAGCGGCGCGAGATCGGCGAGCGCATCACCGCGCTCGGCCTCGGCCGGCGGCTCGTGATGCTGAGCGGCGATGCCCACATGCTCGCCTTCGACGACGGCCGGCACAATGCCAACGGCGGCTTCGTCGTGGCGCAGGCGGCGCCGCTCGATCGCTTCGTCCGCCGCAAGGGCGGGCCGTACTCGCACGAGCCACCGCAGCAGAAGAACGGCCAGTTCGCGACGCTGCAGGTGGAAGACACCGGCACGCGACTGACCGCGACGCTGCAGGGCTACCGCTACGTCGGGAACGGCAAGGCCGCCCCCGTGCGCGAGACGCGGCTGCGGCTCGAATGCACGGACGATCGCTGCGCGCTCACGACGTAGCCACGCGCCCGGGCGCTCAGGCGCCGGCGTTCGTCGCGGCGACGAGGTCCACGAGCGCCGCGAGCGTCCGCACGCGCGGGCAGTCGGCGTCGTCGTAGAGCCCCGCGATGTCGAAGAGCACGGCCTCGGCCAGACCCGCCGCGCGCGCGCCCGCCACGTCGATGTGGAAGAAGTCGCCCACATGCACCGTCGTCTCGGCTGCGGCGCCACTTTCGGCGAGCGCCAGGTGGAAGAGACGCGGGTCGGGCTTCTCCACGCCGAAGTGGTGCGAGTCGAGGATGACGTCGAAATGCGGCGTCAGGCCTACCCGGTCGAACATCGCGTGCAGGCGTCCGTTGGCGTTCGACACGACCACCAGGCGGACGTCGAGCGCGCGCAGGCCACGCAACATCGGCACGACATCGGCCGGCACGTGTTCCCAGACGTTGTGGACGTCGTGATAGGCGCGCACGTCGGCCAGCGCCGCGGCGGCCGCCGGCGTCGAGGCATCGAGGCCGGCGTGGCGCAGCACCGCCTCGAAATAGATCCAGCCGCGCTGCCGGTCATCGGTGCGCGCCATGACGGTGGCCAGATCCATCTCGCGCTTGGCGTGCGGCTCGGCCGCCGTGAGCGCCGCGGTCGTCGCAGCCACGCCGCGACGGGTCAGCGCCTCGGCGACGCGGGCCCAGTTCGGGTGCACGAGCACGCCGCCGGCGTCGAGGAATACGGTTTCGATCGCGCGAGCTGCACGAGCGGTCATGGCTGGATGATCCTCCGCGCGTCGCCTCGCACGCCCGCGAGATTCACCGGCGGATCGTGGGCCGGCAGCGACCGGTAGTACTCGACGATCGGCCGGTCGTCGGTGAGCACGGGGCCGTCGCCGACGAAGGCGCGCAGCTCGTCCGGGCCGGCGACGTACCACGACGCCAGCGTCGCGAAACTGTCGAGACCCACCTCGTCGAGCGCGAGGCGCGTTTCGGGCCTGGCCCGCTTGGCGTCCACGAGGGCGGGCGTAATCGTGAGCGGCGTCATCGACCCCACCATCAATTGGCCGTCGAGCCACAACGTCGTGTGCGGAAACACGTCGAGAAACGTGCGCATGATGAGCTTGTACTGCGCCTCGGACCGGTGGCCGATCCACTGCAGCGCCAGGCCGCCGTCGGCCAGCGCGTTCCGCACGAGGGTGAAGTACTGGCGCGAGTAGAGATTGCCGGCGCCGGCATGCTCCGGCTGGATGAGATCTGCCGTGGCGACGTCGAAGCGGTCGCGCGTGCGCGCGAGGAAGTTGCGGCCGTCGTCCACGCGCAGGGTCACGTTCTCGCGGTTGAGCACGTCGTAGTTGACGTGGCGGAAGAACTCGGCACCCTTGCGCACGCTGTCCGAAAGCTCGATGACGGTGACGCGCGTGTCATGCTGGCTCACCGCGCCTGGCGTGGCGCCGCCGCCGAGGCCCACGACGAGCGAACGTTTCGGATTCGGGTGCAGCACCATCGGCAGGTGGCCGATGAGCCGGTGCAGGCGCACCATCTCCGGCGCATCCGAGGCCTGATGCAGGCCGTCGAGATACATCAGCCAGCCGCGGAAGGCACCCGTGTGGATGCTCACGGACGTCTGCACGCCCTCTTCGCGCCAGAAGATGCGTTCGCTCTGACCGTGCCGCCGGGCCAGCGTCACGTCGAAGGGGTCGGGCACGAGGCGCGCCGCGCCGGCAAAGAGCGCGGCCAGCGCAAGCGCCGGCACCCAGCGGCGCCGCGGCAGGAACATGGCGAGGCTCGTGAGCAGATAGAGCGCGGCGAGGGCGATGAGCGCGCGGCGGCTGCCGAGGCGCGGCAGCAGCACGAAGCCGCCCACCACGGCCCCGGCGATGCCGCCAAGGACGTTGGCGGAGTAGAGCACACCCACCGGACGCTCGGCGTTGCCCGCGGTGCGCGTCCAGAGCGTGAGCGCCACGGGGAAGGCGTAGCCCATGAGCAGCGACGCCGGCAGGATCGCCGCCGCCGCGGCCTGTGTGAGTCCGGAGGTCTGCCAGCCGGCGGCATAGGACGCGCCGAGGAAGGCCAGCGAGAGCAGCACGACGATGCTGGTGGCGCCCTGCACCCAGGCCAGCGTGGCGCCCCAGGCACGGGGCGTCGCGAGGTGACGCGCGGCCAGCGCGCTGCCACCGGCGATCCCGGCCAGCACGGTGGCGAGCATCGTGGTGAAGGCGTAGATCGTGGCCGGCAGGAACTGCACGAGGATGCGGAACCAGACGATCTCGAGCGCCAGCGAGGCAAAGCCCGACACGGCCATCACGACGAGCACCGTACTGGCGGGGACGGCGTCGGATGTCGCGGCGGCGGTCGCGGAAAGGGGGGCGTTCGCAACCGGCTCGACCACCCCCTCCCGCCGGCCGAGCCACCAGGCGCCGGCCGCGACGAGCAGGTTCAGCGCGGCCGCCAGGTAGAACGTCCGTTGTATGCCGAGGCCGCCGATGAGGACGTAGCCGGTGAGGAGCGCCCCGGTGAGCGCCCCGGCGGTGTTCACGGCGTAGAGCGCGCCAAGGCGCGGGCCCGACGCCGTGCGCACGATGGGCGCGTGGCTCAGCACCGGCAGCGTCGCCCCCATGAGCACGGTGGGCACGAGCAACACAGCCGACGAGCACACGAAACGCGCCACCGTCAGCAGGGCGAGTGAGTCGGGCGCCAGTTCCGACAGCGGACGATAGAGCTGCGCGGCCAGCGCGAGCAGCGCCGGCGTCGAGAGCGCCGAGGCGGCGATGCCGGCCTCGAGGATCGAAAACACGCGCAGCGGCTGCCCCCGACGCGCCAGCCGCTCGGCCAGCACGGCACCCAGGGCCAGACCCGCCATGAAGCTTGCGAGCACCGTGCTCGCCGCGTGCACCGTCACGCCGAAGACGAGCGCCAGCAGCCGCAGCCAGAGCACCTGGTAGGTGAGGCCGCACACGCCCGAGGCGAAGAACAGCAGGCAGAGGGGAACGAATCCGGACGGGCGACGCATCAGGCAGGCATCAGAGGGCGCGCGTCATGCTCCGCTATTCGCCCAGTCGTCCGCAACCACCGGGTTGCCGCCACCTCGTCCGTGACGGCACCGCCGTCCGCTATTCGTCGCGCAGGGCAACCATCGGCGCGATGCGGGAGGCCCGAAGGGCCGGCAGCAGCCCGGCACCGAACGCCACGCCCCCAAGCAGCACGGTGCTCATGAGCAGCACGGCCGGGTCCCACCCCTGGATTTCGAAGAGCAGCGACTGCGCCCCGCGGCCGATGCCGATGGCGAGCGCCAGGCCCACGAGCCCGCCGACGAGGGTCATGCGCAGCACCTGGCCGAGCACGAGACCGCGCACCATGGCGCCGTCGGCACCGAGTGCCATCCGCAGCCCGAACTCGCGTGTGCGCTGCGCCACCGTGTAGGCGAGCACGCCGTAGAGGCCGATGGCGGCGAGCAGCGTGGCGAGCGCCGCGAACGACGCCGAGAGGGTGCTGATCATGCGGTCGAGGAAGACGTTCTCGCGCACCTGCTGCGCCATCGTCCGCGGATTCTCGACCGGAAGATTCGGATCGAGCCGGCGCACCGCCTCGTGAATCGACGCGAGCAGCGCCTCGGCATCGCCCGTCGTGGCCGCGTAGAACGAGATGCTGCCCACCTCGTCGTCCTGCCGGTAGGGCGTGAAGTAAACGGGCGGGATGACGTCCTTCACCTCGCTGTACTTCGCGTCTTTCGCCAGGCCGATGATCTCGACATCGAGGGGCGCGTTCGCGCCGCCCGACGTGCTCATGCGCGCGCCCACCACGCGGTCGCCGAGCTGGAACTTGCGCGCGAAGGCCTCGTTGACGATCGCCACCTTCGGGCGGCCCTCGGCATCAGCGCGCGTGAAGTCGCGGCCGCGCAGCAGCGGAATCCCGAGCGTGGCGAAGAAATCGGCGCCCACGGCGCTCAGCGACGAGCCGATGTCGGTATCCGGGCCGGCCTCGAAACCCTCGACCCTGACGCCGTTGCCCCAGTTGCTGCCCGAGATGAGCGCCACGACCGACGCGGTGACGGAGGTGACGCCGGGAAGCGCGGCGACGGCGTCTTCGACGCGCTCGAAGAAGGCGCGCGACTGCGCGGGCGTGTAGCCGTTCAGCTCGGGTGAGAGCGAGAAGGTGACGATCTGTTCGGTGCGCAGACCGAGATCGACGCGGCTCACGCGGTCGAGGCTCTTGAGGAACAGGCCGGCGGCCACGAGCAGCGCCATCGACAGCGCCATCTGGCCAATCGCCAGCCCGCTGCGGAACCGCGACGCCGCCCGCGAGCCGCCAGGCTGACCGGCCTGGCTCTTGAGCGCGGAGACGAGGTCGGGACGCGTGGCGTGGAGTGCCGGATACAGGCCGAAGAGCACGCCGGTGCCGACGGCGAGGACCAATGCGAACACGAGCACGCCGCCGTCGAGTGTCGCCGGCACGGTGTGCGCCGCCTCCGGCGGCAGCAGCGCGGCGATGCCGGCGAGCGTCACCCGCGCGACGCCGAGGCCCAGCACGCCGCCGGCCAGCGACAGCGTGCACGACTCGATGAGGAGTTGCGTGAGGAGCTGGCCGCGTCCGGCGCCAATCGACAGTCGCACCGCCATCTCGCCCGCCCGTCCGGCGCCGCGCGCGAGCAGCAGGTTGGCCACGTTGGCGCAGGCCGTGAGCAGCACGAGGGCCGTCACCGCCATGAGCAGCAGCAGCGGCGTGCGCGCCTCGTCATCCACGCTGCTCTGCCCGCTCTGTCCCGGTGTCATCACGAGGGACTTCGCCTTGAAGCGTTCGAGCGTCTGGTCGCTCATGCCGGCCTGCAGCGGCGCTTCGACGTCGACGAGGATGGCCCGGTAGGGCCCTTCCAGCGCCGCCTGCGCCTGGGTCATGGTGACGCCGGGCTTCAGCCGTCCGAACACGTACACCCAGTAACGTCGGCGGTCGTCGAAGCCTTCCCAGCCCGGCTGCATCACCGCGCGCATCGAGAGCGGCACGAACAGGTTCGGACGCAGGCCGAGTGTCGTGCCCTCGAAACCCGGCGGCGCCACGCCGACGACCGTGAGCGCGGTGTTGTTGACGACGATCGGCTGGCCGACGATGGCCGGATCCTGCGCGAAGCGCGACGTCCAGTAGCCGTGGCTGATGACCGCCACGGGATGGGCGCCGGGCGTCGTGTCATCCGCCGGCGTCAACAGACGGCCGACGGCCGGCTGCAGGCCAAGCGTCGGGAAGTAGCTGCCAGACACGAGTTCGCCGTCCATGCTGCGGGTGTCGCCGCGGGCGGCCACGTTGGCGCCGAACTGCTTGTGCCCGGCGACCCCCGTGAAACTCGTCTGCAGCCGCTCGAGGTCGCGGAACATCGGGTAGCTGAAGACCTCGGTGCAGGGGCCCGCCTGGCTGCACTGCGTCGACCCGGGTTTCGGCCCCGGCGCGGCGAGGTTCACGAGCGCGTCCGGCGACGCCACTGGCAGCGGCCGCAGCAGAAACCGGTCGAAGAGCGAGAAGATGGCCGTGTTGGCGCCGATGCCGAGCGCGAGCGACGTGATGGCCACGCCGGTGACGAACGGGGTCTTCAGCAGCGTGCGGACAGCCAGACGCAGGTGGCGCAGCATGGACACTCCTGGCCGGATTTGACGAGGCCCGGCCAGGAAAGGTTGGGGCTCAGGGACGCGGCCGGCGCCCCCAGGTCGGCGGGGCCGGCTCCGTGCGCAGCCGCGAGGGCGGCGCGGCCTTGAGCGCTTTCATCGCTTCGTCCACCGCGCGCTCGAGCTGGGGATCTCTGCCGGCAATCACATCCTTCGGCCAGTTCTCCACCTCGACATCCGGGCCGACACCTTCGTTTTCGACCGCCCACTTCCCGTCGCGCGTGAAGAAGCCGCCGCGCGGCGCGATCATGGTGCCGCCGTCGATGAAGGGCGGCGTGTCGGCGGTGTGCACGAGGCCGCCCCAGGTGCGCGTGCCGACGAGCGGCCCGATCTTCCGCCGCCGGAACATGTAGGGCATGAGATCGCCGCCGGATCCTGCCATCTCGTTGATGACCATCACCTTGGGCCCCCAGATGCCGGCGCCGGGGCTCGTGAAGGGCACGCGGTCGCCGGCGACGTTGTTGAAGTAGCCGTCGAAGTCGCGCTGCAGCACGTCGATGATGTAGTCGGCGGCCGAGCCGCCGCCGTTGTAGCGCTCGTCGATGACGGCGCCGGCCTTGTGCTGCTGCGCGAAGTAATACCGGTTGAAGCTCACGTAGCCCGGCTGCCCGGTGTTCGGCACGTAGACGTAAGCGAGTGCCCCGCCCGAGAGCTTCTCCACGAGCCGCCGCTTGTCTTCGACCCAGGCGCGCGTGCGCAGCGCCTGATCGCTCGCCACCGGCACCACGGTGACGCGGCGCGCGCCGGCGAGCGTGGGCTGCGCGTTCACCGTGAGCACGGTCTGACGGTTGGCCGTGCCGTCGAGCAGGCGATGCAGGTTGTCGGCGGGGCCGAGGTCCACGCCGTTCACGGCGAGCAGATAGTCGCCCTGGCTCACCTCCACACCGGGCGCGGCGAGCGGTGCGCGCAGTTCGGGATTCCAGCTCTCGCCGTCGTAGATGCGCGTCAGGCGATGGCGGTCGTTCTCGACCACGGTGTCGGCGCCGAGCAGGCCGCCGCGGGTGGGCGGCACGTCGGGCAGATCGCCGCCCCGCACGTACGAATGGCCGATGGCGATCTCGCCGCCCATCATGTCGAGCAGGTAGGTCAGGTCGGCGCGGTGGCGCACGTGCGGCAGGAGCGCCCCGTACATCGTCTTCATCGCCGGCCAGTCGCTGCCCTGCTGATTCGGCACGTAGAGATAGTCGCGCTGGTAGCGCCAGCCCTCGTTGAAGATCTGGCGGAACTCCGCCTTCGGGTCGAGTTCCATCCGGAGCGTCAGGTTCAGCCGGCCGCTGCCCGTCTCAGGCGCGCGGCCATCCGCATCCACGAGATACAGCGCCGGCGGCGTCGCCTCGCCGCCGCCTTCGGGCGCCGGACGCGCCGGCGTGCGATACGCCAGCTTCTTCCCGTCCGCGCTCACCGCGTAGTCGCCGACGTTGGTGGCGAAGCTGACCGACGTGCGGTCGCTCACCTTGTAGCGGCGCAGCGTGCTGCCGAGCGTGGGCGGCGCACCGCCCCGTTCGGCCACGGGCGGGGCTTCCATGAAGAACACCGATCCTGGCGCGCCGGCCGCGAGCCGCGCGTACTGGCGTTCGGGCACATTCGGCACGGCGACCACGCGCTGCTGCAGGCCATCGAAGTCGATCGTCACCGGCGCCGTCGAGGCCGTGAGCGGCGTCGGCTCCACCTTGGCGCCGACGCCGGCGTCTTCGTCGCTCTGCGGCAGGACCGGGCTCGGTTCGCCCTTGCGCAGCACGGCCACGTAGAGTCCGAACGTCTGCAGGCGTTCGTACGACGTCATGTCGAGCCACTGCGAGCGCAGGCCGAGGTCGGTCGAGGCGAGGAACCACAGGTACTTGCCGCTCGCGTCCCACACGGGATACATCGCGTCGGCGAGGCCGTCCGTGACCTGCTTCTGTTCGCCCGTCTGCACGTTGGCGACGACGATGGCGCGGTAGAGCGAATCGAGGCGCGTCGCAAACGCCACCCAGCGGCTGTCGGGACTCCACGACGGCGCCAGCGTGCGCTGCGGCACCATCCACGGATCGCGGCCCACGATCTTCGCCGTGCCGCTCGCGATGTCGAGCACCCACACATTGAGGTTGGTGTCGCTGTAGAGGAGCTTCGTGCTGTCGGGCGACCACACCGGCGAGTAGTAACGCGTCGGCTTCTGGAGCGCGATCTCGCGGGGCGGCGTCAGGCCGTCCTGCGCTTCGAGCACAAGGCGGTACTCGCCGCTGGCGTCACTGAAGTACGACACGTACTTGCCGTCGGGCGACCAGGCGGGCTCGCGGTCGGCGGCGCCGCTCGACGCCGTGAGATTGCGCACGTCGCCCTTGTCGGCCGGCACGGTGAAGATCTCCCCGCGCGCCTCGATCACCACTCGCTTGCCCGTGGGCGACACGCCGAGATTCGCGATCCGCGCGGTGACGTCTTCCCAGTGCGGCATCATCCACGGGAAGTCGCCGCTCACGCGGATCGGCACGACGCCTGGTTTTCCGGCCTTCGGATCGAACAAGTGGAGGGCGCCCGCCTGCTCGAACACGAGCGCGCCACCGCCGGCGCCGAGTGTCTTCACGTCGAAGTCGGTGAACCGCGTCACCTGCGCGAGCTGCTTCGAGGACGGCGCGAACGACCACACGTTCGACACGCCGTCGCGATCGGAGAGGAAGTAGACGGTGTCGCCGAGCCACACCGGATCCATCTCCTTCGATCCGGTCCACGGCGGCGTCACGACGTCCCACGTCGTCAGGTCGGCGATCCAGATCGCCTTGTTCTGGCCGCCCTTGTAGTTACGCCGCTCCTCGTCCCACGAGGTATTCATGCGGTAGGCGATACGCCGGCCGTCGGGCGCGATCTTGCCCTGGTAGCCGCGCGGCAGCGCGAGCGCCGTCTCCGGTCCGCCCGCGGCAGGCACGGTCCAGAACCGCGGCGTGGGCGACGGCGCGGCCGTGGCCCGCGTGGAGGTGAAGAGCACGCGCGCGCCGTCAGGCGTCCACCCCTGCACGAGATCGGCGCCAGGGTGCCACGTGAGCCGCGTGGGCTCACCGCCTTCGACGGGCACGATGTAGACGTCGGCATTGCCGGCGTAGTCGGCGCTGAAGGCGAGCTGTCGGCCGTCCGGCGAGAGCTGCGGATGGCTGGCCTGCCCCTGGAAACTCGTGACGCGTCGCGCCGTGCCGCCGGCGCGTTCGACGATCCAGATGTTGCTCGCGTAGGCGAACGCGATGTGCGTCGCGCTCACCGTGGGCTGCCGCAGCAGCCTGGTGGGCGTGCCTGGTGCCGAATCATCGGCCGCCCGCGGCGACGATGACCACCCCGACAGCAGAACCGCAACGGCAACGACGAGCCGGAGACGACGGGCGCGCACGTTCATGACTACCTCCGCCGCGCCGCCAGCCGGCAACGGGCGGGGGTATGGTTCCACAGCGCCCCACGAGAACGCCAGCGCCTCCGGCGCGGCGCCGGTGTGCGCTAGCGGAAACGCGCCATCAGCTTGTCGAGCTCGGCGCTGCCCGGGCAGAGCGTTTCGAACGGCAGGTTCGTGAGCGGCCCCGGGATGATCTCGTTCTGCTCGGCCATGTCGCGCGAGTCGGCCGAGATGTAGAGTAGCCCGGTGAGCACTTCGTGCTCCTTCTGGCGCTCGCGGATGTAGTTGTAGGCGGCGTCGCGGTTGGTGGCGTCGTAGTTCTCGGCCACGCTGCGGAAGGTCACCCAGCTGCCGTCGTGCATCATCACGCTCTTGGCGGCGCCGGGCGTCTGTTCGGCCGTGATCTCCTCACGCATCGGGACGAAATCCGCCTGCACCACTTCCACCTGGTGCTCGCGCGTGTAGGCGTAGCTCTTGGTCGACCCTTCGTGGTCGTTGAAGGTGACACACGGCGAGATCACGTCGATGAACGCGAAGCCCTTGTGCGCGAGGCCGGCCTTGATGAGCGGCACGAGCTGCGCCTTGTCGCCCGAGAAGCTCCTGGCCACGAAGGTGGCGCCGAGCGTCAGCGCGAGCAGCACGCTGTCGATGGCGTCCATGGTGTTGGCTTCGCCCTTCTTGCTCATCGAGCCCGGGTCGGCCGAGGCCGAGAACTGCCCCTTCGTGAGGCCGTAGACGCCGTTGTTCTCGAGCACGTAGAGCATGTTCACGTTGCGGCGGATGGCGTGGCAGAGCTGGCCGAGGCCGATCGACAGCGAGTCACCATCGCCCGAGACGCCGATCATCGTGAGCGTCTGGTTGGCGCAGCCGGCGCCGGTGGCAATCGCCGGCATGCGGCCGTGCACGCTGTTGAAGCCGTGCGCTTCCTTCAGGAAGTAGGCCGGCGTCTTCGACGAGCAGCCGATGCCCGAGAGCTTCGCCACCGTGTGCGGCGCGATGTCGAGCTCCCAGAACGCCTGCACGATGGCGGCGGTGATCGAGTCGTGACCGCAGCCGGCGCAGAGCGTGGTGATGGCGCCTTCGTAATCGCGGCGCGTCAGCCCGAGCGCGTTCTTCTTCAGCGACGGGTGGTGGACCTTCGGTTTTGCGATGTAGGTCATGCCGCCTTCTCCAGCTTCGCCTTCACACCCGAGATGACATGGTGGGCGCTCATCGGGAACCCCGCGTAGTAGCGCACCGATTCGAGCTTGGTGATGGGCGTGCCCGTGTCGAGCATCAGCAGACTGCGCAACTGCGCGTCACGGTTCTGCTCGACCACGAAGTGGACCTCGTGTTCGGCGAGGAACTGGTGCACCTCGTCGCTGAACGGGAACCCGCGCACGCGCATGTAGTCGAGGTAAATGCCGTCTTTCGCCAGCAGGTCGAGCGCTTCCATACACGCCGCGTGGCAGCCGCCCACGGTGATGAGACCCATCTTCGCGCCCGGGGTCTTCTTGATGATGGGCGCCGGCAGGGCCCTGGCCGCGTTCTGGATCTTGCGGTTCACGCGGTCGAGCACTTCCTGGTATTCGTCCGAGTCTTCCGTGTAGGCACCGAACTTGTTGTGGCCCGAACCGCGCGTGAAGTACGCGCCCTTCGGGTGCACGCCGGGGAGCGAGCGCTGCGGCACGCCGTCGCCGTCCACATCGAGATACCGGTAGAAGCTCTTCGCCGACTCGAGCTCCTCGGCCGAGAGCACCTTGCCGCGATCGGGGCGGTAGGTGTCGTCCCACGTGAGCTTCGGCACCATCCAGTCGTTCATGCCGATGTCGAGGTCGGTGAGCACGAAGACCGGCGTCTGGAAGCGTTCGGCGATGTCGAAGCTCTTCGCCGCGAACTCGAACGCTTCCTTCGGGTCGGCCGGGTAGATGCAGATGTGGCGCGTGTCGCCGTGCGAGGCATACGCGCAGAGCATCAGGTCGCCCTGCTGCGTGCGCGTGGGCATGCCGGTCGACGGGCCCGTGCGCTGCACGTCGAAGATGACGGCCGGCACTTCCGAGTAGTAGGCCAGGCCGATGAACTCGTTCATCAGCGAGATGCCCGGGCCGGAGGTGGGCGTGAAGGCACGCGCGCCGGCCCACGAGGCGCCGATCACCATACCCACGGCGGCCAGCTCGTCTTCCGCCTGGATGATGGCGTAGCGGTTCTTCTTCGTCTCCTTGTCGA